>JANQLS010000147.1 GCA_028280485.1 Planctomycetota bacterium | reverse complement strand
GAGTCGATCCTAATAGACCCCTCGCTAGCGCTAGGGGCTAGTTAACGATGGGGCTTTTCCATTAACTAGCCCGTGGCGCTAGCGAGGGGATTCTTAGCGAGAGAAAAATTAGCATGTAAACCTACTCAAGAAAACGTAATCGCTTCGTACGGCTCGCGGGGCGAGCCTACTACTACGGCACACGGCGTGTGCCTACTACCTTGGAATCTCGTTTACGGTGTAGTAAGCCTTGGTGTGAAGCAATGGTTTCTTGTCTTTCGACAGCACTTTTGAAAAATCAAAATCGTGCACGTGACCTTCGAGGATTTTTTCGAGATCCAGCTGAACGTTGAGGCCATCGGCTGAAACGCTAGCTTTTGTCACTTTGATCGTTCCCTGGTCGACTTCAGGGCTCCCGTAGAATTTGTGGTAAATATGGGTGTAGTTTGAAATCGAATAGTTTTGGGGATTGGAAGCTGATTGGGGATCTACGGGCAAAGTGAAGCGAACATTGAAACCCTTGGGTTGAATCTTAATTTCGTGGACTTCAAAGGGAATCTTTCCCGTCCATTCCAGCCGTTCCAATACGTAATTCTTACTCCCACGAACGGGCCAACCTCGATTGGTTCCTCCGGTTAATAAATAACCTTTGGGTGAGAATTGAACGGCTAAGATCCCAGTGCTCAAGCCTTCTCGGAAGGGATAGCACGCCCCTTGCCACACTCCGTTGACCTTTTCGGTTGTCGTTCGCATGACACAACTGGTCGAATAATCACTGACGAACAGTTGACCCTTGAAAGGACCAAACTTGCCCTGAGTGTTATCCACTCGGAATCCAGAAATCGACTGACCCATTTTGCGGTAAGGAAAAACGACGGCATAAGGAACGAGTTCAGGAACATTTTTTTTCTCGACATGGATACGGGATCCCGTCTGAGGTTCCTTTGGTTTTTTACCCATATTTGGAGCTAAAGGGTACGCCTCGAAACTGATGGGATGCCCCATGAATCCGCCCGGTTTTAAATGTTTTAATGAACACGAGCCATTCCATGGACCCTGGCTTTCTGTATAAAACATCACTCCGTGTTCATTCGGGCCGACACCTCCAGCGCTTCGAATCCCACTGGCGATGGGGATCGATTTGCCGTCAGGGGTGACGCGGAACGCCCAGCCACGGAAGGGGGCTCGATAGTGGTAAGAGTTCGAGAGCCCGAGCACCACCCACACATCTCCATTCTTGTCGGGCCGTGAACCCCAAGCGAATTCATGATAATTGAGGAAGCCCCAGGCATCGCTGAGAGTTTCAAAACGATCAGCGCGGTTATCGCCATCGAGATCCGTGATCTTGGTGACTTCAGTTTGTTGAGTCACATAGAAGGCTCCGTTGCGATAACCGACTCCGAAAACTTCATCGAGGCCACTGGCAAATTCTTGAACTTTCGGTTGAGGACGTTTATCGAAGACACCAGAGATCAATAAGATCTGTCCCCGACGAGTTCCTACGACCAATCGCCCATCCGGCAAAATTTCAAAGCTTCCGGTTTCTAAAAACAGATCTTTAGGAATCGGAATGTTGACGATCTTGTAATACTCGGATTCCCGGTCGCCCGTACCCCAGGTCGCGCCCAAGCGTTGAGCGAGCGCGGGGGGAGTTGTGAACAAGCAAAGAGTGAAGAGGCTGAAGAATAGAGTTTTGATTTTCATTTTTGAGCCTCCTCCATTTCGTACTGAAGGACAAATTCGGTTTCCTTAGAAGAGAGATCTAGTTTGATAATCGCCTGGGAAGAGCCTTCCGATTTCTGGGTAAGAATGGGGATGGCTTGCGGTTTCTCAAGGGCTTTACCTCGAGAAGTTTTTAAGAAGGCGCGAATCTTTAACCTCTTCTCTAAAGTGATTTCATGAGCTTGAGTCGATTGGATATCTTTATTGAGAGCGACCCTGAAGTACAACGATTGAGGTTGAGGACTCTTCAGGCGAAGGCTCCGTTCGAACTGCTTGACCTTCTTAGTCTCAGAGAGAGTTTTCTGAGAATCGATCAGGTAGTCAGAAACCTCAACATCCCGTACTCGATATAAAAACTTCGGTCGACGCTTCTTGTCTAGTTCATAACCCTTAAAACGTATTCCTAAATCTCTACTGCTTTCTTCGGGCCAGATACTGTTTGAGTCTTTTAACTGAGCGAAGCTGGGTCCTTTTCCTAGGCGAACCATATTCCGGCTCATGATTCGAGTTCGACCGCTGCCTTGACCTCTCCAAACTCCGCCGGGATCGATGAATTGACCCGTCCAAATTTGATCCATGCTGATGCTTTCAGCATCGAAGGTAAGGTGGATCTGAGAAGGGTAACCCACATTGATGCCTCGTTTCCCTGTGTTCTGGGCGCTCCTTCGCAAGATGATGGCTTCGTCTTTGACGACGATTTCCATCGGCTCTCGACGAAGTCCCCGAGGGGCACCCACGTTTCGACCTTCAGAGAGGTAGTACCAGATCGCGTGAAGTTGCACCTTAGGGTCTCCATCGGCGACGGAGTCTAATGTGGATTTTCCATCCTCAAAGAATTGAGGCATGATCGTTTCCGGTCGAAAGGATGGAGGGTGAAGCATGTAGTGATAGAACCAATCTTTATTGAGACGTTCAGTTGTCTTTTCAACGATATCGATGGCTTTCATGCCACCCGCACTCTCGCTTCTGAAGGTGTGGCAAGAGATGCAACTGAGTCCTTGATCTCCGACGAGTTTTCTTCCCATATCGCGAAGGGCACGTTGATCGTTTCGCCCTTTTGGAGGTGCAGGGAAATCCACTTTCTCAACCTTATCGACCGTGGCGAGTAAAGGGGGCAGGTGGTGGGTCGTCTTGCCGAATTGTGGCATCCGTAAGCTCATATAAGGGCGCAGCGATTGACCGAACTCAACGGTTCGCGCTAACCATTTCGGTTGAAGTTTTGCACCAACGCCGGTAAGGGGTGGGGGGAGCCGGCCGGTTTCTCCCATGTTTTCATCTAAGCTGGTGAAGTAGTGGGTACGCTTAAGTGGCATGCCACCCACTTTCCCTCTCGAGTGACAAGTGAGGCAGTTGTGGGAGGCTAAGCTGGCGAGTATTTGGTCCTCCGTTTTAAAGGACTTGTCTCGTTGAGATAAGAATGCTTCTAAATCTTTTCTTTGATTCGCGCTTAGAGTGTATTGCGGCTCATTTCCATTCTGGGGACCTAAGCAACCCTTCAGAGTGTTCAGATCTTCGGCGGCTGGGAATTTTGCGATTGTCTTGGTGGACTGTTTTTTAGAATCCGTAACATGGCAGCTTGTGCAATCGAGTTGATCGAAAAGTTTTTGACCCAAGGTCACCAGCTCAGCGTTGGGAGTAAAAGTTCCTTTTTTTTCGATCTTGGTATTTTGAAGAAGGTAATTCGCGATTTGAAATGCTTCATTGGGAGAGAGGCTCAAGCTTGGCATCCGACCAGAAGGGCGCGAGTGGAGTGGGTTTTCAATAAACGCTGCCAAGGAATTGACACTAAACTTAGCTTCTAAGTTTTCCTGGGGAACTGAACCTTTGATTTCAATTGTTTTCCCCGCTGCATCTTTCGGGGCGTGGCAAGCCACACAACCGATCGAATGAAAGAGTTCACGTCCTTTCTTGACGGCAGCCTTATTCGGTACTTGTCTCTCGAATGGATTGTTGTTGAGAGAACGCAAGTAGTGAGTTAAGGCTTTGGCTGCTTGATCGACGGTGACTCCTGGACTCTTTTTCAAGCGTTGAGAAGTCAAGACGCGAGGCATCGTCGTTCCCGGCTTGAGCTTTGAAGGATCCTTTAAGAAGGCTTCGATATAGCTGGGATCGAGAGTGGACGTGATCTCCTGAAGATGAACTTTTGACTTCGATGGCAGATGGAGCTTTTCTCGATCTACCGCGTGGCAAGAAGCGCAATTCAACTCATTGAAGAGTACCGCTCCACGCAGTTCTGGACTCAACCCTTCATGTGAAAGCCCAGGGATGACCGCCTGGGAATAGATGGGAGTCGTCAGCAGGAGTAGAAGAAGTTGAAGTAGGTATTTCATGCGTTGACTGATTTTTTATGGTGCAAGCCTTATTGAAGGCGAGGCCACCCTGTAGCGCCTGGGCTTGTCCCAGGCCTGTGCCTCAGCACTCGTAAAGATTAAAGGTTCATGAACCCTTTTAGGAATGGCCACCCGCAAGGGGTGGCGCTACAGGGGTAGATTCGATTTTTGTCGGGATATTCCCTCAATCCACTTCCAAACTCTTCTCAAGAGTTCTCATCGTCTCGTCCAAAGTGTACTGGAGGTACTTATCCATTTCCTTCTCAAGGACTTCTAGGGCGATTTCCATCGACTTGTCTCCAGGAAGGAAACTCAGTGCTCGTACGGCCTCAATCCGAACTCGAGGATGAGCATCGTTGACGCCGGCTTTTAAGAGCTTGTGAGGATTGTCGACTCGATCGAGCCAGTAAGAGAGAACTCGAATTCCAGCCGCTCGAGCGCGGTGATCCTTCGAAGTGAGTACGGCGTTGAGAAGTTTCTTGTCGACAACATTGTGAGTTTGGTGCATCCAAAGGGCTTCCAATCGACGGTGTTCGAATTCACTCTTCGAAGGATCTTGTGAGTTGAGCCACTTCTTAACGGCAGCGATAACTTCTTCGGTTTTACGCTTGGAGAGTTCTCGACGAGCGCGGTAGCGGGTGCGATCTTCAGGTTCTTCGAGAAGTTTAACGAGATCTACGACGGGAGCACCATCGATTTTCGCGGGTTTGAGCAAGGGGCGAGTCTTGTGGGTGACGCGCCAGATACGTCCGTGGCTGTGGTCTCGACTGGGGTCGCGAAGATTGTGTTGAAGGTGACCGATCAAGGCGTTGTGCCAATCCACGATGTAGATGGATCCATCCGGTGCCACCTGAACATCGACGGGGCGGAAGTTACCGTCTTTACAAGATACGATGGGAGGAATCTCAGTTCCGTGGAATCCAGATTCTTGCTCTTCGATCTTATGATTGAGAACCATGCGATCCCCGATACAGTTCGTGACTAAGAAGTTTCCTTGCACATCTTCGGGGAAGTGACGGCTACTGAGAATGGCGCAGCCGGCTAAGGGGCGAGTTCGTTTTTTGTAGAAGGTGGGGAAGCGGTACTTGGGTCCGTACCCTTCGCCGCCTCCAGTTTCTTTGTGTAAACGACGATGGTGACCACCTCCCGGATGCTTGTCGGGGTAAGCCACATGACCTGAAATGGGAGTGGCCCAGTATCCGTTACCCGGTGAGGCATCACCGATGAAATCTTGTCCCCAACGATCGAAGACGTAGCCCCAAGGATTACTGAAGGTGAGGGACACGTGAGCTTTGAACTGTTTGGTTTTAACGTCGTATCTCCAAGTACCTCCTTCTTGAAGGCGAGTTAAGCCATAAGGACTTTCAACTTGAGAATACTTGAAGGTTCCTTCTTGAAAGTACAAACCTCCATCGGGACCCCATTCGAAAGCCGCTAAGCCGTGGTGGGAGTCAGCGGAACAGAAGCCCTTTAAGAGTCGGATTCTCACATCGGCTTTATCATCTCCATCGGTATCTTGGAGAAAGAGAACATCGGGTTGCTCAGCGACGAAGGCCCCGCCGTAACCGATTTCAAATCCCGTGGGTTGATGGAGTCCGTCCGCGAATACAATTTTTTTGTCGGCCTTACCATCGCCATCCGTATCTTCAAAGATGAGGATTTTGTCATCCATCTTGGTTTTGGGTTTCCAATGGGGATAAGACGGCATGGTGGCAACCCACAGTCGACCTTTGTTGTCGAAGTTAAGAGCAACCGGGTTTGCCAATTCAGGGAATTTTTCTTCTGAAGCGACGAGGTTGATTTGATAACCTTCGCCCATTTCAAAGAGCTTGAGTTGTTCCTCTGAAGAGAGATAGTCGAGTGAGCCGAGTTTTCCTCTTTTTCGGTTGGGGTCGTTCTTCCCGCCGACATTGGTTTTGACCTTGAAGAAGGGCAGTGTGTTGGAATCGTCGACCTTAGCAGCGACTTCTTTTCCCTGGGCGAGTTTCCAGATGCGTTGATCCCGATTCGCACACATTTGGTCGAGGATGGCGCGCTCGCGTTCCATAACGTCCCGGTTGTTATAGGTTCCATCGTTTCCGGCTTTACCGCGGTCTCCATAGATGGAGAAACCGTTGACGGCACGGTAGCGATGCCACCAGTGGAAATTCTTATCGTCGATCTCGGCTTTGAGTTTTTTATTGATGACTCGTTTCGTTCCTCCTCCGAAGAGAGCTCCTTCGAGGATCTCACCGAAGAGTCGATAGCCAGCTTCATTGAGATGGGCGCCGTTGAGGGTGAGTCGCGTGTCCGTTTTTTCGAAGAGTTCCAAGGTGGGAGAGAAAACATCAACGGAGATGACTTTTTCACTTTTTCCTACTTCGAGAATCGCCTCGGTGTAGGCCTTGAGCCTTTTATTGTGTTCCTTCCCGTTGGGTAGATTGCGGTCACCGGTATTCTCAAATGCGATGGGGGAGATCAATACGATCTTAGGTGCCTTCTTTCCATCATACTTTTGGGCTTGAGTCTCTTTGATCGCGGTCCTTAAATTTGATTTAAAGGTCTCAAGGCCCTTGACTCCATTGAAGGATTCGTTAAATCCGAAAAAGAAGAACACCGTCGTGGCCTTGGAGTGAGTCAAGTGATCGTGGGGAGTTCCAAAATTTTTGGAGCGGATTCTCAGGTGAACTTCATCTCCGGCGAAGCACAAGTTTCTCACGACTAAACTTTTGTTGGGAAATCTTTGATAAAGAATCGATTCCCAAAAATTGTGATGCTGCATGCGTTCGCCCAGCTCATTTCCGATGAAGCAAATGCGTTCACCGTCATCGAGGGTCAGCTTGGCTTGAGCTAAGAGCTTTGAGTGGGAGGAGAGGAGGAGGGAGCAAAGACCGAGGGCAAGAAACAGGGATTTTAATTTGATCATCTGAAACTATCTCTGAGCGTTTTCTAGGTTGGACATCTACTAAATAGAACGGTTTAGAATGAAGTTAACTATTCTCTCACGATTTTTCTTTACTTAAAAGGCCTCAGAAGAGGATCGGTGGGTAAAATTGAGAATTAAATTCGACGAGGCTGAGTAAGCCCTATTCGATTGGGATTTAATTCTTTAAAATGGAGAATTCTAAATGATCCTAATTATTTCGAACCCATTTCGTTAAGCGCTAAATGAAAAATCGTTTCTACCTATTCATTTTCATCTTCCTGCTCCAAGTAGGCCCGCTCGATGCGCAAACCCTGAGCTTCAATCGAGAAGTCCGTCCGATCTTGGCCAAGAACTGTTTCCCTTGTCACGGTCCCGATGAGAAAGCCCGCAGGGGAAAGTTTCGGTTAGATATTCGTGAGGATGCACTGAAGGTATTGATGGCTCCCGATGGGGAGAGCCCATTTATCAAAAGGATTTCTCACGCGGATCCCTCAGAACGGATGCCACCGTTAGAATCGAATTTAAAGTTGGCCCCTGATCAAATCGGAATTCTTAAAAAATGGGTCTCACAAGGTTTTCCCTACGAACAACACTGGGCGTTTATTTCTCCCCAAAAGGCAGATATTCCGAAGGACAAAAACCGAATTGATTTTTTGATTGAGAAACGCCTTAAAGATGAAGGATTAGACTTTTCTTCTGAAGCGGAGAAGCACACTTTGATTCGGCGAGTCTCATTGGACTTGACGGGTGTTCCTCCGAGCCTTAAAGAGGTCGAAGATTTTTTAAAAGATAAATCGCCTGAGGCCTTGGAGAAAGTCGTCGACCGATTGCTCGCTTCACCGCGCCACGGTGAGCATTTTGCCGCTTCTTGGTTGGAAGCTTCGAGGTACGCCGATACCGATGGTTATCAAAATGATCGCTATCGGTATCACTGGGTTTGGCGGGATTGGTTGATCTACGTTTTAAATGAAAATATTCCTTACGACCAATTCGTCGTGGAGCAAATTGCGGGAGACATGCTTCCAAATGCAACGCTTCACCAGCAGATTGCGACCGGTTTCAATCGGAACCATCGGATCAATTCTGAAGCGGGATCGATCCCTAAAGAATGGCAAGTCGAATACGTTTCGGATCGAGTCGAAGCATTGGGAACCGTTTTCTTAGGGCTCACCTTATCTTGCGCTCGTTGCCATGACCACAAATACGATCCCATCTCTCAAAAGGAGTTCTACCAACTCTTTGCTTATTTCAATAATGTTCCTGAATTCGGAACGGGGCCCAATAACGGAAATAGCCCTCCATTCATCCCCGTTCCTGCGGGTTACCCTGAAATCACAAAAGACTTAAATAAGGCGATTACGCCTGCGCCGATCTCCTGGCAGGGAAAGCAACAATACAGTGGTGGAGTCAGAAGACCGAAGCCCGGGGATCCCAAGACGGTGATGGTGCTTCACGAAATGAAGAAGCCGCGTGAGACCTACTTACTCAAGCGAGGAATCTACAATCAGCCGGATAAGTCGGAGCGACTCCAGCCTCAAGTACCTGAAAGCCTTCGTCTTCAAAAGAATGTTTTCGAAAAAAATCGATTGGGTCTCGCTCATTGGTTGACCGATCCCCAGCATCCCTTAACTGCTCGAGTGTTTGTCAATCGAGCGTGGCAACACTTCATGGGGCAAGGGCTGGTGAGATCGAGTGAGAATTTGGGTTTTCAGGGCGACTATCCCAGTCATCCTGCCCTCCTCGATGACTTAGCTCGAACCTTTATTGAGTCGGATTGGAATGTAAAGGCTCTCTATAAAAGAATCGTTTTATCGCGAACGTACCGTCAGAGTTCCAGGGCGAGTCAAGCCTTGCTTCAAAAAGATCCCGATAACCGATTGCTCGCCCGGGCTTCGCGCTTGAGATTGCCTCCTTTCATCATCCGAGACCAGGCTTTGCATTCAAGTGGCTTGTTAAAGGAGAAGCTTTACGGGCCTCCCGTTAAGCCCTATATGCCTCCGAAGATTTGGAGGGCATTTTCAAACAACGCCTACAAGCAAGATAAAGGAGATAAGCTTTATCGTCGAAGCTTATACACTTATTGGCGCAGGACGATTCCGCCTCCGACGATGATGACTTTTAATGCCAGCGATCGGGAAGTTTGTACCGTAAGACAAAGTCGCACCAATACTCCCTTACAGGCTCTCACTCTGATGAATAACATAGCCTTTGTTGAGGCGAGCCGCTTTTTAGCTGAACGCATGCTTCTTGAAGGCGGAGAAGAACCCGCCAAGATGATCCAAAAGGGTTATCAACTCCTTTTGTGTCGACTCCCACGTACTGAAGAAATTGAAGTTCTTCTTGAGGACTATCGAGTTTATTTAAAAGAGTTTCAAGCGAATGCCGATTTGGCTAAAAAGCTTTTAAAAGTTGGTGAAGGGAAGCACACTTCCGAGCTCAAGCCGGAAGTCTTAGCCGCGGCCACCCTGATCGCAACGACACTCTTCAATTTAGATGAGGCGATAACTCGCGAATGATCTATGGATAACATGCAATCTGTAAATTCAGTGGATCCTTATTTAACCACCCGTCGGTATTTTCTTCGGGGAGGAGCGCTGGGTATTGGCGCCTTAGGTATCAGTTCGCTTTTAGACAGTGAAGCTCAAGGGAATGTGAAGGCTTTCTTACCTCGTACTCAAGCAGCAAAAGCGAAGAGAATCATTTATCTCTTTCAATCGGGAGGTCCCTCTCAAGCCGATCTCTACGATTACAAGCCTGAACTAAAGAATCGCTTCGGTGAAGATGTCCCCAAGTCGGTTTACCCCGATGAGCGTAAAACTCGTATGTCTTCAGCCCAGGCGAAGTTCCCGGTTGCTCCCAGTGTTTTTCAGTTTGAAAGACACGGAAGGAGCGGGCAGTGGATGAGTGAGTTATTGCCTCACACGGCGACGGTTGCCGATGAGCTTTGTATCATTCAGAGTATGTACACTGAAGCGATCAACCATGATCCCGCGATGACGATGCTCCAAACGGGTTCCCAAATTGCAGGTCGCCCCAGTATGGGAGCTTGGCTCCATTACGGACTGGGATCTTCCAATGATGACCTTCCTGCTTTTGTCGCCATGAGTTCTAAGGGAAGAGCAAAAGCAGGTCAACCTTTGTACGATCGCTTGTGGGGTGCCGGGTTTTTACCCGCGAAGTATCAAGGAGTGAAATTTCGTAACCAAGGAGATCCCGTTCTCGACATCTACAATCCCCCTGGAGTCAGCCAAAAATTTCGCCGAAAGATGCTCGATTCACTCAAGACTCTCAATCAGCAGAATCTTGATAAAACTCAAGATCCCGAAATCATTGGTCGGATCTCACAGTATGAGTTGGCGTACCGTATGCAGATGTCGGTTCCCAAGCTTTTGGATTTTAGCGATGAGTCAGAAGCCACACTTGAGCTCTACGGTAAGGACGTGAAACGAACGGGCAGTTACGCCTACAATTGTTTGCTTGCAAGGAGATTGGCTGAAAACGGGGTGAGGTTTGTACAGCTTTTTCATCAAGGCTGGGATCAGCACGGAAATCTACCAAAGCAAATTAGTGTGCAAGCCAAGGAAACCGATCAGGCGACGGCGGGATTAATTCAAGATCTTAAGCAACGAGGACTCTTAGAAGATACTCTTGTTATTTGGGGGGGAGAATTCGGTCGAACTATTTATTCTCAAGGAAGGTTGACCGCAAAGAATTATGGGCGGGATCATCACCCGAGCTGTTTCACGATGTGGATGGCCGGGGGAGGGGTCAATGCCGGAACCACTTTCGGGAAGACGGATGACTATTCCGTCAATGTTGCCGAAAATGGAGTTCACGTTCATGATCTCCACGCAACGATTTTACATTTGATGGGGATCGAACACACCCAGTTAACCTATCCCCATTTGGGCCGAGATTTTCGGCTGACCGATATCGCAGGGAAGGTGGTAAAGGAGTTGTTGGTATGATTTGCCTATTATTGGGGGACGAAACTCTGTGACTTTTTCTCTAATCGGGATTTTATAATTTTCACGTTATCGTTTATCCCTCGCTAAAGCTTCGGGCTTGAGGGGTTGGTGACTTCAATTAGAGCCGTTCGATGAATAGAGAGATATTTCCTGCCACATTTATTACCTCGAAGGTGATTCTTCCCCCCCCCAAGCCCGAAGCTTTAGCGAGGGATAAAGATAAACGAATAAGTATTAATGGAAAATTTTCACCTCCTCGCTTTCCTCCGCGCACTTTTCTTCTCCCATGAAATATTACGATCAAAAAAAGTGCCGTACTCCTTATAACGGTGATACGGAACGGAATACTTCACCCAGTGAGCTACCGCTTGGTCGTAAACCTTTCTCAGCTTATTTAATGAGGCTCTGTGTTCCTTAAGCTTTGAGAGTTCTTTCAGCTCAAGCGGGTCATTCTCTAAGTCATAAAGCTCTTCCGTGGCTTCAAATCCTTCATTGGCGTAAGGCCAGTAGATATATTTTTGTTTTGAAGTGACGACGGAAAGAGAATAAGTCGCACTGGGGCCCCAGACGTTGATCAAGGAGAGATGGGAGTGAATTTCTTTTTTAGGATCATCGTAAAGTACCATCAAATTTTTTCCGTCGATTCCTGGGGGGATAGGTACTTTGGCTAAGCTTAAGAACGTGGGCGCAAAATCGATGTTTCCGGTTAATGACTGGCAACGGATTCCTTTGCCGCTATTGGAGTGGCGAGGGTCGTAGATGATGAGAGGCACTCGCGACGATTCTTCATAAGGCAGAACTTTAGAACCGTAACCGTGGGAACCACAGAAAAAACCATTGTCGGAAGTAAAGATGACGATCGTATTCTCTGTTTGTTGACTTTCCTTCAGAGCTTTGACGATCATTCCCACCGCTTGATCGACCGCATAGATCTGTTGGTGATAAATCGCCATCACCTCGTTGTACTTATCCGAGTAGTTCCAGGAGTGGAATCGCTCGTATTGCCGCCCTTGGCGACTCTGTTTAGAAAAATGCTTACCGTTGTCTCGACCATAATTTTGCGGTTTGGTGAAGGATACGTTTTTATACACATCATTAAAGCGAGGATCAGGATCCGTCGGTCGGTGAGGGGCTTTGAAGTTGATCGAGAGACAGAAGGGTTTATCCCTTTTGGCGGATTCCGTTATGAAGTCTCTCCCGAACGCGCCGTATGCCAGTGTTGCATGCGGGTAGTCTTTTGCGTAGTGGGCGATCGAAGCATTCTTTTTGGTGACGTAACTGGTCTGTCCGGGACCCGCTCCCCAAACATCGAAATCTCCTTGAGGAAGTTTGCCTTTTCCTTTGGGTTTTTCACTGACTACGAAACCGATCTTTCCCGCCATAGCCGTTCGGTAACCCGCCTTGCGAAGAAGCATGGGGTAAGATTTTTCCCAAGTGGCTCGAAGCAGAGGGCCGTGGGTAAAGTTACAGCCATTACGATACTCGTAGAGGCCGGTCATGATGTTGGCGCGACTCGCCATACAAATGGCTGTCGTGACGTAGTGATTGTCGAAGACCATCCCTTTTTCCGCAAGGGAATCGATATGCGGAGTTTTGACATCTGAATTTCCGTAGCAACCGAGGGAGTAGGTTGTTTGATCATCGGTTAAAAGAAAAACGATGTTCGGTCTCTGAGTTTTCGCTTCGATCGACGAATGAACTAAAGCGAAAAGCGCAATTAAGAGTGTAATGGATTTAATGCAATTCAAGGTCATTTCCGTTCTGTTCGATGGGGAACGCTTCTGCCACTCGATTTAAACTCTTCTAACTTGGCTTTTAACTTTTTGACGATTTCTGGATGCTTGAAGTAAAGATTATCTTTTTCTCCGGGATCCGATTTTAAGTTGTAGAGCTGGCCGGGTGCATTAGGAGCATTATTGATCAGTGCGAAAGGTTTGAGTCGGGCTCGATCGTAACGATTGCCGCCGGAGCCTTTGTGATCTAAATATTTCCAGTTTCCGTTCCTAATTGAGAGAGCCAGGGAGATCGTTTGTTGGAGAAGGAATTCTCTAATGGGTTTCTCTCCCTGCTTTCCCAAGAGTACGGGGAGCATGTTGAAACTGTCTTCCGCTTGGTCTTTGGGAATATTCGCATTGACGATGGCGGCCACCGTGGCGAAGAGATCGGTGAGACTTAGAAGTTGATCGCTCTTTTTACCCGCCGAAATTTTACCGGGCCAACGAGCGATAAAGGGAACACGGTGGCCACCTTCCCATTGATCTCTTTTCATTCCCCTCCAGGGACGAGCCGGATCGTGCCCGTGATCTTTCCTCATGTGAACGGTCGTCAGGGTTTCGGGGCCGTTGTCACTGGTGAAAATCACCAAAGTATTATCGTCGAAGTTTAATCGCTTCAAGGTTTTCATCAACTCACCGACGATGTGATCCATTTCAAAAATAAAATCCCCGTGAGGACCGGCTTCGGTTTTTCCCTGGAAGGCTTTCGCTGGAAACGAAGGTAAATGGACGGCTTGCATCGAATGAAAGAGAAAGAAAGGTTTGTCTTTATTCTCTTTGGCGTGGTTTTCTAAGAACTGAATGCTCTTCTTTAGAAAAACGAGATCGACTTCCTCTAAATCGAAGTCAGGAGCGATCAGTCCACGACGGTTGTCTCTCGAGTAGGGATGTTTGGGTAGAGGAGTCTTATCCAAGAGTTGAGTCGGAGGATTTGGAATGCGGTCTCCATCGACATAGGCGTAGAGCCAATCCGTCGTCGGACAGCTCACCGTTCCAAAGAAATGGTCGAAACCACGGTGAATGGGACCATCGCTTGAGGGGCGAGAGTAGTCGATTCGCTTTACCGCTTCTAAACCATTTTTATTGATGGCCTTTCCTTCTTTATCGAAAAAGGTCATCCCGATATGCCATTTTCCCATACAGGCAGTCTTGTAACCTTTTTCTTTCAAAAGTTGAGGCAGGGTGAGGCGGTCTTCGGTGATCAGGCAGGGACCTCCTACGCCAGTAAAGACTCCTCGGTAATTCAATCGAAAGGCCATCCTGCCAGTTAAGTAGCTGTAGCGAGTGGGAGTGCACACAGTCGAAGGGC
The DNA here is from genome assembly GCA_028280485.1 of Planctomycetota bacterium. GTDB lineage: Bacteria > Planctomycetota > UBA8108 > UBA8108 > JACQVS01 > JANQLS01. The sequence goes on along the minus strand of JANQLS010000147.1, from coordinate 6,368 downwards.
TGTGTGCGTCGGTGAAGAGCATGCCTTCTCTCGCTAAGCGATCTAAATGGGGAGTAGGGACTTTGGATTCGGGGTTGTAGCACTTCACGTCGCCATAGCCTAAATCATCGGCGAGGATGAAGAGGATATTCGGATGTTGAGAAGCTTGAAGAAAAGTGGAGAAAGTGACTAGAATCAGGAGTAAAAAGAGTCGGAGCATAGAATTCTCATTCGCAGGTTTAGCCTTTTCTATCAATCGTTCAATGATCCGTTAAGATAGGCCGATGATGAAGTGAGGGTTAAAAGACTAAAATACCGGTTTCCCTTGTCTCCCGCCAAGCTCAAATTACAACAGAAGCAAGGTTAATCCATTTTCGAAAGTTATAGAGGATCTCAAATTTGAACACTTCTATCGAGCTTCATCCCATCTCTGACGGAGAGACCCAGGAATCGATCGATCGTCGTATCGATGAAGCTTGTGAAGGGATGCACCAGATTTATAAGAGCGGAAAGTATCCCGAACTGACGGTAGAACGAACCTGGTCGCCTCACAATCCCGTTCTCGTGGGGGAGGTTTCCCGGCCGAATGCCTACCGATGGTATTTGAAGCGTGAGCTTAAACGCCTGTTGCGCAAGGGGGCGAAGATCAAAATTCAGGCTTCGCGCGACTTGGTTGATCTCAACGATCCCAAGCTCTTAGAATTCGTGGACGAACGTCGCGCTGATTTCACGAAGAAGAAGCTCTTCCTCTTCTCTCCTGAGCGATTTGAACTTTCTATTCAACGACTCGAGCACTACACGGGAACTTCGGCTCATCAATTTCAAAAGTATATTCTTCTCACCAATTATTCGATGCACATGGAGGCCTTTGTCGATCGCTTTCCGAATTGTGTGCAGCCGCTTCGCCAAGTTCAGATGCCGGCCTACCATCATGAAATCGATGAGAATCAGGGGGTTTCGATCATCAACATCGGGGTGGGACCATCGAACGCAAAGAACTTAACCGACCACGTGTCTGTTTTACGCCCGGATGCGATGGTGATGGTGGGGCATTGTGGTGGAATTCGAAACCACCAAGAAATCGGGGATTTTGTTCTCGCTTCGGGATACATGCGCGCTGACCATGTCATGGACGAAGCGCTCCCCCTCAATGTTCCCGTGGCTCCGAGTTCGATGTTGAATGATTATTTAGAGCAAGCCCTGAGCGAGCACCAGATCAAATTCAGATTAGGTACGGTCTATACCACTCAAGATCGCAATTGGGAATTGAATCTGAAGAGGACTTTGGTCGATTTGAAGCAATCGAGAAGTTTAGCTATCGACATGGAGTCAGCTACGGTAGCCGCGAATGGATTTCGATACCGTGTGCCGAATGCGACCTTGCTCTGTGTATCAGATAAACCGCTTCATGGGCAACCCAAGCTTCCTTCTGAAGCGATGGAGTTCTATCGGGAAACGCAAAAGAAGCACGTCGACATCGCCATTCGAGCCTTAGATCTCGTTCGTAAAGATTGGCCCGAAGGCATGCCGAATAGTAGTTTGAGATCGATTGATGAACCTTTGATGGAAGGTTCTGAGGATTAACGCATCAACACTTGGCCGTTTTACGTTTCTTTCCCAATCGACCCATTTTGACGACTTTATCGATGTATTCGGGAGAATAAGGGACTTTACAGCTCGTGTCTCCCATATCGATTTCAATCTTACCTATCTTAACTCCGAGTTTGCGAGCTTCTTTGCTCATTGAAGGAATGTAAGTTCCAACGGCGATAACAAAGCCATTCATGACATATCGAACTCGGTTACGTTCGGAATGAATTTCTTTTTCAATTCTTTTGAGGAGGGCTTTAATCTTTTTGTGGTCAAGTTCTTCGTCCTCTCGGGTTGCGATGACTCCTCCCAATGTGGCCCAGCCACTACATGCTACCGATTCTTTTTTAGCTTCGATCCATTCGAGTCCTAAATCCCAACCGTGTTTACTATCAGCAGCCACTCCGGCTACAGTGTATTCGGTGATGTAAATCCAGTCGGTGGATTTAACCCATTTTTTGAGGACAGATTTCTTAACTGAAGAGGCATCCGCGATCAGGCCCGCGAGGTACATCGCATCACCATTACCCGTGGCGAAAAGTTCTTCAGCTAAATCTTGATCCATTTTGATCTTTTTAACGATCTTTTTTAAATCGCCAACTTTAACTCCGTACAGATCATCAGGAGCCCCGTGTCGTTTTAATGTCTTGCAAGTCTGGGCGTTTCCCATCGACTTGAGTTCTTTCATGACTTCCTTGAGTTTCATCGCCATAGATCCTTAATTGCGAGTGTTGTTCGTTTATCCCTCTTCCATTATTTTTTTGAGGCTTTTCAATTCGAGTTCGCCGGCCTCACAACTTTTTTTATGAGCGCCAAAGAGCTTTCCAATCCACATCATGACCTTGACAAAACCCTTAGGGGTGATGGTTGATCTCTGAGACACTCGAGTACGTCCCTCTCCCAAATCTTCAAAGAAGTATTCCGCGAAGATGTCGAACACACTACTGGTCATATTGATAGCAGAAGCGTTAGGAACATCCCACTTGGTGACCTCGCCATCTAAAATGACTTCCCGTCCCTCGCTCTTGGTGTGAATCTTATATTTCGATCCCACTTTCTCAGGGGTTTCTTCGACGACTTCTTCCTTGACGACAGTATTGCTCCATTTAGGGACTTCATTATTAGTGAACAAAAAGACTTCATCGATGGGTTTATCAATGTCGATACTCACTTCAATGATCATGAAAAACTCCTGAGCAAAGCTGGGGCTGGAATGGAGACTGTAAGTTTCTGGATAGTTTCTGTAAGATGATAAGAATGATTTGGAGCTCACTCTTAGTATCTCAAAGGAACTTAAAAATATGAATCATTATCTTGGGTCACTCGCAATTAAAGGCTTGGTTCTTGTATCCATTTGGAGCATGTTCTCTTTTGGGTTATCGGCCGAAGAGCCGATCAAGGTTTTGGTTTGGGATGAGCAACAACCCAAGCAGAAATCTGCTTACCCGAATTTCCTGGGCAATCAAATCGCTGATCAACTGAAGAAAATTAAGGGGCTTAAAGTTTCAACGGCTTCGATCAACGATCCCGAGCAAGGGCTCTCAACTCAAGCATTAAATAATGCGGATGTGCTCGTTTGGTGGGGTCATGTTCGTCATCATGAAATTTCAGAAGCGAAAGGCAAGGAGATTATCGATCGGGTCAAAGCCGGCAAGTTAGCATTTATAGTGCTTCATTCTGCTCACTGGGCAGTGCCCTTTATGGAGGCTATGGAGCAGAAAGCGATCGAAGACGCTTTGGCGATGTTGCCTAAAGACATGCGCAAAAAAACCAAAGTCGAGTGGATCAATAAGAGAAAACGAAAAACTCCTCCGATGGATAAGAGGAATACCTTTAAGATTCATTACATCAAAGCTAAGGATGGAAATCTGCTTTTAAAGATGGAACGTCCTCATTGCGTCTTTCCTTCTTGCTGCCATCCCGCTGAGCCCAGCCAGATTCGAGTTCGATTGAAAAAGCACCCCATCGTCAAGGGGATTCCTCCCAAGTTCACGATTCCCCAAACTGAAATGTACGATGAACCTTTCGGAGTACCCGAACCCGACTTGTTGATTTTTGATGAAATCTGGAAGGATGGAGAATACTTTAGAAGTGGGGCTCTTTGGAACGTTGGAGCCGGCCAAGTGTTTTATTTTCGACCTGGTCACGAAACCTATAAAATCTTCTTCGAGAAGTATCCTTTAAAGATTATGGAGAATGCGGTGACGTGGATGGGGGCTCAAGTGAAGAAGCATAATAAGAAACAGCAGTAGCCGAATTCGTAAGAATTTGGCCGATCGAAAAGAAGCGTTATAGTGGTTTTTTTTCAATTCAGGACTCAATCCATTGATCAGCCAAACTTTTACAAGTTCGGCTACTTGCTTAAAGCTTTTCTTAAATACGCCATCAGATCGACAAATCCTTGAGGGCTAACCTGCTCATGAAGATTAGAGGGCATGATGGAATCTTTAGATGCCTCCAAGCTCAAAAGATCTTTTCTTAGAATCTCGACTTGAACTCCCTTTTCCTGACCGAGTTGAATGCTCGTTGGAGTTTCTGAAACCAGCACTCCAGTGTGGGTGATCCCTTGCTTAGTGATGGCGACATAAGAAGTGAATTCGGAGTCGACATTACTCGATGGAGAGAGCACCTCTAAGAGGATCGCATCGTTCGGCTTGTTGAGGATGGTTCCCAAGTTCGGACCGACATCAAATCCCATCCCCTCCACTTTATGACAGGATTGACAAGCTTTCATAAAGATCACTTTTCCCTTCTTAGCATCGGGAGGATTTCCAAGGGCCTTTCGGTAAACAGTGACGCGCTTTTGAAATTCTTCGTCGGAGTTGAGCTTAGATAAAACTTCGATCGCAACTGCAGAAATTTCTTTTTTGGGGTGATTGATCAACAAGCTCGATTGGAGTGAAGAGAGTTCACTGGGACTGACGGTGCCTTTTTTCAGTTCTTGAACTAAAGTATGAAGACGGTCAGAACGTGAAAAAATGCCCCTCAAGACTTCTCTCCGAATGCTTGGTGTGTAACTACTCCAATTCTTAAGAAGGACTTTAGTGACCCGGTTATCTTTGAGCGCGCTCAGGGATCGGACCGCCTGGAGTTGAAGGTGAGGCGCAGTGCTGATCGTTAAATAATTAGAAGCGAGTGGAGAGAGTTCCTGAAAGGATGTATTGGTGAGCAATTGGAGGGCTTGAATTTGTTCTTTTTCCGTCCCTTCTTTTTTGCTGAGCAACTGTTTGGCTCGATTGTAATGAGCCGTTAAGTCTGTTGCATTCGGTACGGGTAAATACTTACCTATTTGAGCAATCTGATTTTTTACCGTCTCGGAGGGGCTTTTCATCATTTGAGAGAGGGGAGCCCAATTAGCTTTTTTGAGTTCTTCTTTACGGGGCGAGCGAGAAACGCCTTGGTGAAGACCTCGAAGAATCCACTCTTGGTGTGGGGGTGGAAGATTCACCGTTCGATTGAGGATCTCGTAGATTTCGCTTTCAATTCCAGTTCCGCCCAAGGTGGCCGTTAGGGAAGTCAGTAGTGATTTCCGCACGTGCTCCGGTATAAATTCTCGAAGAGATCCTAAGGCCATCGAGAGGCTACGCGAAGATGAAGAGCTGAGGACTGCATTGGAAACCCAACGTTCCTGGCCGTATTGCGCCATGAGTTTAAGTAAGGCCTCTGTCGCCTGAGGTTTTTTCGATTCACCCAAGGTGAGCGCAGCTTGAAGATGCACAGAAGGATCAGGGTCGGCTGCACGGTCACAAACCGCTCTTAAGAGTACAGAATCTTGATCTAACCAAGGTTCTGAAAGTTTTAAAGCATTGAGACGAACTCCATAATGGGGATGAGTCAAGGCGACTAAGACATGCCGAGGTTCCAATATCTTCAATTGTTTTAGGGTGTAGAGCGCGTGAAGAGCTCCCAGATAGGATTCTTTGATCGATAGCAGTTGAACCAGTTGAGGTTTCATCTCGGTGGCTTGCCGTTTCACCAATAACCTTTGAGCGGTCATTCTCTGCCAGCGAGTGGCTTGGCTGAGTAATTTGACGAGTCGATGATTCGAATACTCTTCGAGTGGGGGATGTTCTTTTTTTGATTTTCCTTTGGGAGCTAAGCGCCAGAGTCTGCCGTGCGTGCGTCCTTCTCCGATCCCGTATTGTTGTTGGAGAAAGCGTGGGATTGCCGAGTAGTCTTCGATGATTTCACGGTACATATCGACGATGTAGAGTGCTCCATCGGGGCCAACTCGAACACACATGGGACGAAACCAGATATCGGTAGAGGCCAAGAACTCTGATGATTCTTCTTCTTTGGCTCGTCTTGCGTGAAAGCTGGAGCCGTCTCGAGTAAGAATCGTACGGTGAATGATATTGAGCGATGGTTCGCAGTAAAACAGGTTGCCGTGATACTTCGAGGGGAAGAGGTCGCTCGAATAAAATTCGTTGCTACACCCGCCGCTGAAGTTGCTGCTATCGGTTTCATGACGCCCGTAAAACTTGACCCAATTAGGATCACGATCTCGCCTTGTTCTCCACGGGTGAGGCTTACTTATGCGATAGCCTCTGTGATAGTTGGAGATCCCGTGATGGGTACCGGGGCTTCCCACATGAGGGTTACGAGTGAGATAGTGATAATCGATGGGGAGAGCGTGCGTAGCGGGTCGGCCTCCGGAACTGGGAAAACGATTGCCGATTTCATCGTGAGCTAAGCCGAATGTTCCGACGTTTCCGGTGACGGGTTCGATCGCCGTTCCATCGGCCTTGATGCGAAAGTCGGAATTTCCCAGTCTTACCGGGGATTTTAAGTGGGGGCCA
>JANQLS010000120.1 GCA_028280485.1 Planctomycetota bacterium | reverse complement strand
CGCAATCTTTACACGTCTCAAGCTGGGGGTGGAAGTGGATTCCTGCAGGCCCCTTGACGTGAACGACTGAATAATAAAGGCCGATCGGGCATGCTTTTTGGCAAAACGACCAACGCCAATATTTACCATGGAGGAAAAAGAGTAAAGTGAGGCTTATCCAAAATGTAGTCGCGACGGAGACAGCAACGAGATCTCCTCGGTAAAAGACTGAAATATCAACCCACCAAAAGAGGATTCCACCTCCGAGCAAGAACCCATAGATGGCCCCTTGAAGGTACTTGTTGAGTAAGTGCCCCTTTGTTTTTGATTTCAACTCGAGCTGTTCGCTGAAACGAGAAACTTGAGCCATGGGACAGCCCCAGCCACATAGCAATCTACCGAAAAAGAAGTTTGCTAAAAAAGTGATCACATAAAGAGCAGCCATCGCAGTGAAAATTGCTGCGAATCCACTGACGGCGTCCACCGTCTTAAATAAGGCTTTATGTTGACCCGAGAAGAGGTCGACTTGAGCTAGGCCGGTGAAAGGAACAATATATAAAACGGAGAGAGTGACGGACTGAGTTAAAAATCTCCAAAACCGATACCGATGAGAACGTGCTAAGGCCTGTCGAAGGATCGGAGAGCGTTTGAATTTTTTTGTTTTTTTGTTTTTTTGAGGCTCTTTTTGCGATTTATTCGGCTCCACCCGAGGTTCATCGGGTAATTCTTCGCGTATTTTTTCCCGCTGCTTTTGATCTTGATCCGGTTCGTGAGTTGGGTCCAGAGGTTTCAACATTATCAGGTAGCTTCAATGACAAAACGGCAATCCGGTCCAGCCACGTATCCAAGTGAAAAGACCCAATAGAATCATTAAAACACCTGAAGTACGAACCAAGCCCACTCTCCAAGCAGAGTGAAACCGCTGACCGGCATAGGCGATGAACACTAAAATAGGCACTGTTCCTAGGCCTAGTGATAACATCGTCAATAGACTTGCAATTTCTGAGCCATCCGAGGCCGCTTTCAGGGCAAAAGCGTAAACTAGAGGGCAAGGTAAAAAACCGCTGAGCATTCCCAGGATCAAGGGCCGACTTTTTCCGGAATACTGGTAGATTTGCTGAAGAAATCCTTTGAACTGGGTGAGTAGAGTGGGAGACTCTCCGGTGTTTAAATTCTCGACCACAATCGCTTTTTTCTTCGTCCCCCGGATTCGGAATCCGAGGCTATGGAGACCGATGGCGATTAAAAAGATACCGGCGATCAAAGCTAGCCCTTTTTGAAAATCCTGATGGTCGAAATTGCTGGCCAGCCCTTTGCTTAGTTGGGTGACGATCAAGCCCAAAAATAAATAGGCTACTGTCTTGCCGCTGTGATAGAGAAATTGACTCAAGCCCGTCGAGGATTTTGAAGTGGCGGCTAGACTGAACCCACCGCACATCCCCGCGCAGTGAAATGAAGCCAAAAATGCGGTCAGTAATGTGGCCGTAAATTCTAAAGTTGTAGGAGTGTGAATCGGAGTTGAAGCCAGATCTAACATGCTGGGAGCCTCCGATTTGTCCAAGTCATTATGTTATCTTCTGATCGTGTTTCGGACGATCTCCTCAACGATGGATTGTATGAACTTGAAAGCTGATTTGAAGCACCGTGAACTCGAACTCGCTTAACGCCTCTCCTTCCCTTTGCAAGCACTGTGAGTTTCCCCTGGGAACCTCCAGCGATTCCAAAACCGGATTTCAGTTTTGTTGTTACGGGTGCTCCTTGGCCTATGAGATATCGGGGGGTGGGGAACGTAAAGAGATCAACACCCGGATGGCCCAGCTTCTCGTTGGGACTTTTTTCTCTATGCTGGTAATGGTCTTTTCTGTTCCTCTTTATACCGATGCCATCTACGGTGGAGAGGGAGAAGCTCATCCCATGGGCTGGTTGACTCCCGTTTTTAGCGGTTTGGCTTGTTTGGCCAGTCTTCCGGTTCTGGTTCTGCTGGGATTTCCCATCGCTCTCAATTCGGTTCGGATGGGGTTTAAGGGCTCCGTTGATCTCCTGATTTTGGTGGGCGTTCTCTCGGCATTTTTGATCTCGATCATCCACTGGTTTTCGGGCAATGGTGAAATTTATTTTGAGACGGCGAGTCTCCTCTTGGTCCTGTTGACGGCGGGAAGAGCGCTCGAAGCATCGGGGAAAGCCAAGATGAGGGAAGCCTTCAAAGGGCTCTTGAACCTTTGTCCTGATCAAGCATTGCTGATCGAGGGTGAAAATGAAACCGAAGTCTCTTCCTCTGAACTCGAACTGGGAAACATCGTCAAGGTGTTGCCAGGTGAGAGGATCCCTTGCGATGGAGTCATCCTCAAGGGGACATCCACTGTCGACCGTTCTCTTTTGACCGGAGAAAGCTGGCCGGAGGAAATTGTCGAGGGGAACCGGGTTGTTGCGGGTACTTTGAATCTTGAGTCGCCTATCCAAGTACGAGTGGAGCATCTGACGGGTGAGCGCTGGCTTGACCGAGTCGTTCAATTGATCGAAAGTGCGAAATCTCAAAGAGGGGCTTTGGATCGATTGGCAGACCGTTTGAGCCGAATGTTCCTGCCTTTTGCGGTGACTGTCAGTTTGATCACCTTTTTGGCTTGGTGGCCCCAAGTCGGTTTGATGGAAGCCTTGTTGACTGGTTTGTCGACACTCTTGATCGCTTGTCCTTGTGCCTTGGGAATCGCCACTCCCATCGCCAATTGGGCGGGGATTCGTAGGGCGGCCAGGCTGGGGGCGGTCGTTCGAGATGGGGAGGTGTTCGAGCTTCTCACTCAATCTAAAAATATCGCGATGGATAAAACCGGAACGGTGACTCTCCCGACGTTGAATGTCACTCAGGTTCAATCGTTCAGCGAGACTTACGATTCCGATGAAATTTTGGCTTTCAGTAAATTGCTTGCAAAAGAATCGAAGCATCCCATTTCCACTTCGATTCAAAAGCATCCCCTCGATCAGCAGGTCGACACTGTGCCGAAAGTCCACCAAGTTCAGACGATTCCCGGCAAGGGTTTGCTCGCTCAGACCGATCGGGGAGCTGTGAAGTTGGGAAGTTTGAAGTTTGTGACTGAGAACTGGACCGCTGAAATTAAAGCTCGGTACCAAAATTCGTTGAATACGAAAATGGATAAGACCAGCGTTTATCTCGGCAATGATGATGAACTCTTTGGGGGGATTCAATTCGAAGAAACCCTTCGCCCCAACATGGGGAAAGTGGTCCAGCAACTTCAGGAGTTGGGCTATACGGTGACTCTTCTCAGTGGAGATAGCCACGACCGGGTTAAGGCCATCGCGACTCCATTGGGAGTTGAATATCACGGCGAACTCGCTCCCGAACAAAAAGTGGAGGTGGTCAAATCGATTAGAGAGAATCACGGCCCCGTCATCATGGTGGGGGATGGATTGAACGATGCACCCGTACTCGCTTTTGCGGATGTAGGAATCGCGATTTCTTCTGGAGCGGATATCGCTTGTGAAACGGCCTCCTTGCTGCTTCTATCCAAAGATGAGAAGAGCTCATTGGAAGTTCTGATTCCCTTAATCCAGTTAGCAAAGGGTACAATCTGGCGCATGCGATTTAATCTTACCTGGGCTTTTGGGTACAACCTCATCGGAATGGGCTTAGCAACCATGGGGATTATCCATCCCTTGTTAGCGGCCACCCTGATGGCTGTTTCGAGCTTATTGGTGGTTGCGACTTCCTTTTCGGGGTCAACTCCAACACCAATTTCAAGCGATTCCAGTTAGGAATGCTCCAGCTCGAAACAAAGCCTCAAGATTGAAATCGTTATTCGCTATACCTCAGCTTTCCGCCCGCTTCTTAAACACTCCAAAGGGTTGGAAGGCTAAGACGAAGAAGGTGAAGGCGACGTGGTTGGCGACCGCAATTCCGATCGGTGTTTGTTCTAAGATCGTTGAAGAATCGGTGACAAGAGGTTGTAACCAACTCAAGATTAAGTAGAAGTTTACTAACCACATCACTAAACCGAGAACAACACTGAGCAAAGTTCTCGCAATGAAGTTTTTATCGGGAAAATAACGACAGACGATGACGTGGATGGGGGCACCGCAAATGGCTCCGGTCAAGGTGTGTACACCTACGGAGAGCATCAAAATAGCAGCTTGATGCGTGCCTAAAGCTTCTTCCCCAGCAAAGAATGTCCCGTAAACCCTCATGAGTTTGGTCGGGTCTCCTTCGATCAGGTGGCTTCCAATCGCATTCAACGCTAATGTGATCCACGCCGCGATCATCCCAATCAGCATCCCACTCAGGATGTGATAAGCCGTATAAAACTTCTTAGGCTGCCACAGGGTCTCGCTTCCTTTTTCGAGTTGAGCGAGCTCTGCTTCAAGATCGGTAACGATCTCGCGATGGTGTTGGATGAGTTCACGTAAAGATTCAGCTTTCAAGGTGTTTCTCCAAATTGAATCATTTCCCCTGGAGGAACCATTCCCGGATGCTATCGGGTAGATAGATCAAGAAATAGATCACGCCAAAAATGAAAAAGGTTAACCAGATTAGAATGATATAGCCGGGGATCCTCGCTCCTTCGTAGCTGAGGAAGGCTTTAGATTCAGAATCTTGGTTCGTGGGGTCTGAAGAAGAGGCCTCGGAATTAGAGACCTCAGGAGTTTTGTCAGACTCAGAGGCCGTTTCGTTCATATTCTTCTTCCTTTTCCAAAAGTCTTATTTTGGGTCCTTCGATGTTGTGAAACATTCCTTTGCTTGTAGCCCAGGCCAGTAAACAGATAAAACCTAGAGCCATACAGGCGTAGATCGCCACGGGAACGATGAAGGTTGCCCCTTCGATCCCGTGAGTCTCTTTCATAAATTGAACGATCTTATAGACAAAGCCTAAACCGCCGAGTAAGACTGAAATCAACATCAACCAAACGATAACCATGGTGGCACGCGATGGTTTTTTTGTTTCATTCATTTCGAAGATAGGAATTTTATCCGACTTGTTATTCGACATTTCTATCCTCCTCATTCAGCCAACTCCCTAACCATTGAACGTAGGTTACCATCGCAAAACCTTTGCGATTGAGTTGTGGGACATCGTCGGGATTACCCGTTTTATCAAAGAACCAAGGGAAGGGAGGCATAACCGAAACGGGTGCAACGTCCCTAGGATTCCAAAAATGAGCGACGTGCCAATCATTGGGGCGCGTGCCTCCAGTTCGAATCAGATCGGGACCGATACGACGAGTTCCCATCAACTGAGGCATCTGTAACTCGTTTTGATACTCTTCTGGGTAAGAGATCTTTCCCCAGCGTTGGTCTTCATTGGAAACCGGACGGATCTGTTGGGAGTGACAATGCCAGCAACCCTCGGCAACGTAAATGTCTCGCCCTTCGCGCAAGGCATCGGCAACATTCTTGATTGTCGATCCATCGGGGAAAGCTTTTTTAAAGGCCTCGGGATAACGTTTTTCGAGGTCTTTAAATTCTTCCATGACGGTTGGGGCGACTTCTTCAGCGGTTTTAACCGGAAGATCAACGAAGTGCATGTACGGAATGACGGCCATGACGACGACACTGAACCCGAAGAAAATCAGCCCAGCGATTAAGAAAATTCCAGAGAATCTTTCCATTATTATTCTCCTTATACTGCGGGCGTGGGTTCAGGGACTACGGGAGAGGCCGGGGGAGGAGAGTCGATCTTCTTGCCGGCGCTTGAAGTCCACCACATATTGAGGAAGAGTCCGAGTTGTCCAGCGATCATCAGGATTCCCGCTCCGGTACGTACCCACCAGAAGGGGATACTGTAAATGATGGAGCTTTCCCAACTGACGAGTCCTTTCCAAAGGAATCCTTGGACGAGACCGGCGGCCATCAGGTCGAAAAACATAATGATCAATCCGATAGTGGTCAACCAATAAGCCCAACTGTTGATCTTGTCGGAGAACCATTCCTTTTTACAGAGCTTCGGCCAGAGGTAAACGATCATCCCATTGATCCAGAAGCTAAAGACACCAAACATTACCAAGTGGGCGTGTCCGACAACCCAATCGGAGAAGTGAATAATCTTCTGAGCACTGAGAGTCGTCTGGTAGGCGCACTGAAGACAGGTTAAGAAGTAGAGCACCATTCCTGTAAAGAACCAACGGATGGGGAGGTTCGTACGGAGAGCATCGCCTCTTCCCCTGAGCGTCATGAAAAAGTTGACGATGACCGTCGTCACCACGATCTCAACGGCGATCGTTGAGATAACCGCCCCATACTGAGCGTACATGGGGATGGGGCTGTAGAGAAAGTGGTGTACGCCATTCAGAGGATAGAAAAAAGCCAATCCCCAAAACCCGATCAGCGACAATCCGTGACTGAAGATGGGTTTCTTGAGAATGATGGGTACGAAGTAATACATCATTCCCCAACCCATGGGGGTGACGAAGAGACCCACCAAGTCATGGATAAACAATCCAGTGACCGCGGCTCCTGAGGCGCCGGGAAGGAAAAATTGGGGAAGGTAATTTCCCATCAAGTAAGTCAGCGCGACCCAAACTAAACCGGCGCTAAAGTACCAGAGTGAAACGTAAAGCCCTTTGTCTTTACATTTGGCGATGGGGGGGAAGAATTGAATGAAGAGTAAGATCGCACCAACGACGACCAAAGGATCGACAAAGATCGGAGTTTCTCCCCATTCGACCGCTTGAGCGTAACCCAATAGAATGCCTATAAAGGTAAGGGTACAGATCAGCTGCCAGGCCCAAAAGGTGAGCCAACCTATTTTTTCACTGGTTAAGCTGTTTCCCGTCAGTCGAGGTACAGTCCAAACCAACATTCCAACAAAACAATTGAAGAGAAATCCGTAGGCGATCAGGTTGGTGTGAACCATTCGCACTCTTCCGGGGGAGAAGATTTCGAGACCTTCGAAGGGATAACTCTGTAAGAGAGCGAGGGAATAAAACAATCCTCCAAACATGGAGATCGTTAAGAATATCGCTCCGGCAATTAGGTGAGCTTTGACCAACTTTCGGAAGATCAAAGGCTGTTCAGTCGCTTGAGAATTCATATTTACTGAGAACTCCCTTCCGCTTTTTCATTCTCTGCTGTTTCAGTTTCTTTTTTTGGAGGGCTGAGGGAAGAAACGCGAACGGCTTCGCGTGCTTTTTTTCCCTCTTGAACCAACGAATCGATGTAGAAGGTCAGCGCCCAAAGTTCATCTCCAGTGAGACTTCCATCCCAACTGGGCATTTGAGTGCCGCCGATTCCAGAGGCTAAGACTCGGTAGATCCCATTTAAATCCCGAGCCGATTTTAAGTGATCGGTTCTGAATTCGGGTGGGATGACGATTTCACCCCAGTCGTTAGCTTCAGGAGTGATCGATTGGGTCGGATTATCCCGAGTGATCTTGATCTTAGCGATTTCTTCGAGCTCTTTTAATCTATCTCCTGAGGCGTAGACCGGATGGCAACTCCAGCATTGAGCTTTGGAGTGATAGATTTGTTCTCCCTCTTCCACCATCAAATCGATGTCTTCTTGAGCATCGGGTCCTAATTCGATGGGAAGGGAGTAAAAAGAGATCGAGGTGCCCGGAGGTTCTTCCGTCCAGCGAGTTGAGAAACTCTTGATGGTCTCGACGACTCCCTCTTTTTCAGCTTGTGATAAGAGCTTGAAATGAGGCATCGCCGTGCCGTGAAGACCTTTGTCGATCACTCGAATCAAATCTTCGTCAGTGGGAAGGCCTCCATCGATTACAGAGATAAACTTAAATACACCTTTGGTAAAGTCTCGAGGTTTTGGATTGAGGAACCGAGCTGCAGGACCTTTACCATCTCCCTTTTCGCCGTGACAACCCACACAGTAATTCTGGTAGGTGATCAAGCCGATGTGGTCCTCATCCGAATACCGTACTCGGGTGGGGTCATGATCCTTGGGGAGTTCCTTGGGTTCTTGCTGATCGCAAGAGTACAAGAGCAGAGTTGTGGCTAAAAAGAAGCCGTGGATGGGTATTTTTATTCTTTTCATTAGGTATTAAAAAGGGAGACCGAGGATGGGCCTATGGCGTGCCCTTCGAGCTGAGTCTACCGGGAGTGAGAATCAGCTTTACCTCGGCCTCCAACCGTTGGGGGCCAGTGATAATTCCCTCTAAGGGGAAAGATTTAGATGAGAATTTCTCTTACAGTACTGAGTCCTTTTACTTTCTCTACCGCCTCTTCAGATGGTTGAACGGTTAATATGGGGGTTTGAACTTCACGAGCGATCTTTTCGGCTACGCTCCCCATGAGGAGATGGTGGAAGAAAGACCAACTGTGAGTTGCCATGCAAACGAGATCTACATCCGCTTCTTTAGCGTACTCTAAGATGATGTCGGTGGGTTCACCTTCGAGTACTTTGATCTCAACATCCAAGCCGTCGAGTTCCTTTGCCACGATGCGATTGAGTTTCTCGGTCGCATTTTCAATTAGGTTCGCTCTCGGTGCTTCCGGCCATTCGGGCCAAGTAGGGATCGAGTGGAGCACGGTGACTTTCGCACCTGAGCAACCCACCAGGAACTTCACTGCATCCGATGTGGAGGTGGAGAGGTCCGTGAGATCATGGGGGAAGAGAATGTGCTTGGGTCTGAAGCCCTGAAGACTTTCCTCGGCATCCGATTCTTTGATGGTCAACACCGGAACTGTGCTCAAGTGAAGGATGCGTTCTGCGAAACTTCCGAGCACAAATCTTTTGAAACCTTTGTAACCGTGGCTACTTTGAACAATCAGGTCTTGCCCAGTGTCTTTGGCGTACTCGCTGACAACTTCAGGTCCGTAGCCTTCGATGACCTTAGACTCGACTGAAACGTTGGCGAAGACGGGAAGTTCGAGCTCTTTTTTCATGCTGTCGACAATACCCTTTTTGATATCGTCGATCGCGACTTGAGTGCTCATCGGATCAGTAAAGGCGTAGTTGACCGGGAATGCTAAGGAATGAAGCAGAGTCAGTTCCGCCTGGTGACGGCGGGCGATCTCGCAAGCTATGGGATAGGCCTTCCTGGAGCAAGGAGAGAGATCGGTGAGGAGGATCAATCGCTCAATTTTCATAGCGCACTCCTATCTTCTTGGGGGAATTTTCCGTCTCAATGAGGATTATTCCCAGTTGCTAATGGCGAGTTTGGAGAGCTTCGTTGACGACTCCTCTTATCATCGGAGCTCCAAGGCTTGTTTTTAGTCGTTTCTGACCTTTCATTCGCCAGGTGTTTGAGAACTTAATATTCAAACGAGCAAATGACTTACCAGAACGAAAAAAGTTTGTCTAAAATCGATATATAGCTAGATCTGAGTTGGATAGCCACAAAAGAGAGGGCGATTCAGTTCTTCTGAAGGATAGGTTTAGCCCCAAATTTATAGGATGAAATTACGAAATTGTTTTTTTTGTGATGCGGATATGCTGCGCCAGTGAAGGGGGCCAGCTCAATCGATTTGATAAACTCGGTTACACTGCTGGGAGAGGATTTAGGAAGGATTCCCCACTTTTGAAGTGACTAAGAGAAATATTTCCAAATCAACTTTTTTGGAGTGTGTTTTTGTGGCATATCCTTTGCGATAGCTTGTCGTTCCTGAGTGGTCTTAGTTTCTGTTGAAACAAGCTCCTAGGGAGTCCGTTCCAGCAAATCTCCGCCATGTCTTAGGACTCGAGGCGTAGAGAGGCATAGCCCCCCTGCTGGGCAGAGAAGGGGCTTCCACTCAGCTAGACGAAGGCTCTGCGAGCCTCCTCAGTAATATTGGAATCAGTAACGATGGAATAAGGCAAGCATGACTTTATTCATGGCCGAGTTTCATTCGCTCCACCAAGAAGTACTTTGAAGGGATTCAAAATTGGAAAGAAACGCTCTTGTTATCGATGATGAGAAGCTCATTCGGTGGTCTCTTCGAGAATGCTTAGAAAAAGAAGGATACCGAGTCAAGACGGCTTCAGATGGAGAATCGGCTCGAAAAGTTCTCGAAGAGGAGCTCTTTGATCTCGCCCTGGTGGATTATAAGCTCCCTGATTCTACGGGGCTCGACCTCGTCCCTAAAATCAAAGAGTGCTCACCCCAGGTGGCCATTATTATGATCACCGCTCACTCCAGTTTAGAAAATGCTATCGATGCGATGCGAGTGGGGGTGAATGACTACATTACCAAGCCCTTCGAAGAAGAAAATCTGCTATTCCGTATCGGTAAGGTTTTAGAAAGTTCCCGCTTACAAAAACAAGTTGAGCGTCATAAAGAAGAGAACACTAAAGCCTTCAACTTTGACCGCGTTATCGGGGAAAGCCCGGGAATGCAAAATGTGAAAAACATGGTGGAGCGGGTGGTAGAGATCGGTGACGCCACCATTTTGATCTCCGGAGAGAGTGGTACGGGAAAAGACGTCTTAGCCAAAGCTATCCACTACAATAGCCCACGCTCGGATGGACCTTACGTGAATATCACCTGTACGGCCATTCCGGAGACCCTTCTTGAGTCCATTTTATTCGGGCATGAAAAGGGCGCATTTACCGATGCTCGCCAAACTAAAAAAGGCTTACTTGAAGATGCGGGGCACGGAACGGTCTTCCTCGATGAAATTGGAGATATGACTCTTTATCTTCAAGGCAAGCTCTTACGGTTTTTAGAAGAAAAAACCATTCAACGAGTCGGGGGTAACCGAGAGATTAAAGTGGATGTACGCGTGATCGCTGCCACCAATAAAGATCTTAAAAAGATGGTTAAGGAGGGGACTTTTAGAGAAGATCTTTATTTCCGGTTGAAGGTTATTCCCATTCATATGCCCCCATTGAGGGAGCGTAAGGAAGATATCCCTCTTCTAATTCAACACTTCGTGCATGAATTTTCGCGTGATTTCAAAAAATCGGTAAATGGAGTGACTCCTGATCTTTTAAAGAAGCTTGAATCTTATCCTTGGCCTGGAAATATTCGGGAATTAAAAAATACGATCGAGCGTGCCATGATTTTGGGCCAGGGGGAGTGGATCGATGATAAGGATTTACCCATGGATCTCCTCGATGAATCTGAGCGAGATATCGACGGGGATATGGATGCCGGTGGAATCCAGAACCTTCCCACGGAAGGGATTCACCTAGAGAGCTTGGAAGAAAGTTTAGTTCGACAAGCGCTTGAACAATCACGCGGCAATCAAACTAAAGCAGGTCAACTTTTAGGGCTTAACCGAGATCAAATCCGCTATCGAATCGAAAAATTTAAAATTGATATCAAGGAGTACACAAAGAAATAAATTTGTGGACTCGGACCTGAAAGCTTTAGAAGAAAACAAAGACTATTATCTAAAGACGGGTCTACATTGAAAAAGCCCAAGGAACATCCACTTTCCTCGGGCTTTTTCTATGTAGAGTTGTCTTTTTAGTCTCAAATCGAAATATAAGGTCTATTCACCGTTAAACTTTAGATCTTGAGAAAAGGTGTTTTCTGTCGCATCTAAAACCCCCTTGAGCCATTCAGAATCTTCTAAAAGATAAAGAAGGTCATTGGCGGTGACGACACCCACCAATTCATCATTTTCATCGACTACAAACACTCGGTGAATATGATGGGTACGCATCATTTGCGCCACCGTACTGACTTCCGTTTCGGGGGTGACAGTATGAACCTTGTGTTGCATAATTTCCCAAATTTCAGTCGAGCGAATCTCTTGATCTAAAGTTTGTTTTTCTTTTCGACCTGCTCTACCGGGGCAGAGATCTAAGCTATAACTGTCATTGAGGACCTTGTAGATAAAAGTGATGATGTCGGTTTGAGAGACGACGCCCACCAACTTGCCATTTTTATTGACGACCGGAGTTCCCGAAATCAAGTTTTCAGCTAAGAGGGCATCTAAGTCCCCCAGAGTTGCTCGGGGGCTGATCTTGACCAGCTCACATCTGCTCATCATGTCTTTTGCTCTGAATTCCATGGAGTGGCATCCTTTTGGTAAAAGTTTACTTTCCATGAGATCTGATAGGCAGATGCGCTGTATCCACTCACGATCAAATCTCGCCGAATTTTGCCCCCGATTTAAATTACTACTGACTTTATGAGCATAAATTATGCCAATAGCCATAAGGCGAACTCATTGGAGAGAAGATGAAGTTATATGAATACCCCTCTAAGGCGTTTAAATCCCTGATATTTAAGGTTAAAAGTTAGGTCTTTGGAAAAGAATTTAGGAGCCACCCAGCCGATCAAAGAGAGCTGGAATTTGGGGAAGTTCCCTCACTGATGGAGGAATACTTCGCGGGCTTTTCCCGGTAAATCAGCTCGTCCACAGTAGCTACTTTATGCCAGTAAATTTATTGATAATCAGTTCAACGGCATCGACCACTTTAGCCATTCTTTTGTAATCGAGGGTCTCGGGGGTGTCCGTGGATTCGTGGTAATTCGGATTTCTGAACATAGCGGTGTCCGTCACCATGTAGGCGGGGACTCCGATTTTCCAGAACGACCAATGATCGCTGTAGCCAGCAGCGGGAACTATGGATTCTATCGCAGGTAGAACTCGAAAGGGAATTGGAGGTTTATCAGTCAGGGCTGCTTTGGATTCTTGTAAGAACTTTGTTGATTTTACATTTCCGATTAAAGCAATGTAGTTTGCCTTGGTAGGAAATTGCCCCTGAAGAATCTTTGGGATCTGTTGCGAGCCTGGAGCATCACTAAAGTAACCAATGCTCTCTAATGAAATCATCCCGATGACTTTTTCATTTCGAGACTTTGTGTTTTTTGCGCTGACGACACTACCCATTTGCTTATTCTGAAAGTATGGGGGCTCTTCGTTCGTAAAGGCGATCAAGCGAAGATGGTTTTTGGGTTTGGATTTTTGTAGGCGGCGTGAAAGTTCTAACAAGCCCGCAACGCCACTCGCATTGTCATCAGCCCCGGGAGTGTCAAAATGGGTATCGAAATGAGCGCCCACTATTAACCACTTGGCTTGCGGGGAGCTTCCTTTTATTTCTATGTATAAATTTTTTCCGGTTCCATCATTTTCTGTCGGAACATCTTCAGACTTTACTTTGTATCCCTGCTTTTCCCAACGATTGCGGATGAACTGCAATGTTTCTTTATATTTTTTAGGCGATTTCAGATTCCGGTTAACGATCTTCCCTGCAAGGTGTTGGACATCTTTTTCTAGTCTATCTGGAACGGAGCTGCTCTCTCTAAAGACGACACCAGAAACAGCAACGATGGAAATGACGACGAGTATTGCGACGGTAAATTTTTTAGAAGAGCTGAGGTTGAGCTTCATAAATTATCTCGCAGTAGGGCTTCAGATCAGACATGAGTGCGAAGATGGTAATTAGAATGATTCCATCAACACTCAACTTTAATGCGCTGGCTAAATCTTATATCGATCGATTCTGGATTTGAATCTGACGGTGGGGAAGTTGAGTTTAGGGAATGGGAACGCTGAGCTTCTTCTCGTTCGAAACCCAATTGTTCATAAAACTGCTGGGCTTGAGTGTGGGTGTTCAGGACCCACAGACCGAGAGAGGTGTACCCTTTTTGAAGGCATTCTTGTAGGGCGAATCGAATGAGTGAGCTACCGATTCCTTGCCTTTGCTGGCTGGGAGAGACGTAGATGGCGAAGAGTTCCGCCTCCTTGGTATTGGATTGGGATTGCCCCAGAAGAACTAAGCCACAAATCGAAGAGTTGTCTTCACAAAGAAAAACGGGTGGGTTTTGGAGGCTCAGCAGCTGCTCCCATTGCTTGACATAATCGAGGAGAGTTCTCGCTTGAAGGAGGTCCTTCGGCAGGAGGGACGCGTAGGCTGCTTGGATGGCTTCAAATTCGACTTTCGCTAAAGCTTGAGCATCTTGAGGTCGAGCTTGGCGGATGTTCACAGACTTTGATTCAACCTGGCTAGGGTCATGGGTTGGGGGTGTTCGTTCTCTCCGATAACAGCCATCGTAAGAGACGATTGTCGAGTGAGCTATATGAAAAAAATTTAAAGTAGGCCGCACGCTCTGAGGGTGTGAATTTTTAAGGCTTTCAGATAGTTTGAATAAAAAATAGCCGAGCAATTTACTGAGTAATTGCTCGGCTATTTTCTTGATGGGGATTGCCTCCCTGGCTTTTACCACCAATGGTGTTTTAAAAACCCAATATGTCCTTTAGTACTGTCGGATTTCAGCTATTAAAGCTTCAATTCGCTTCCGCTACCCTCGGTCTCAGGCTTAATGAGCGAATCACATTGTGAGTTAGCGCAAACAAAGTGGCTACTGCCTTTGCTTTGGTCAATCCTTTCGTTGGGAAAAACCAAAAGTTTCTATTTCGACTTTGAGCATTAACTAACTCCGCTACCGCCGCTCGCTCTTTGTATATTTCTTTAGCCTCTTCAGTACCCATCCGTTTTTTCCAAGCAGCAGTTTCTTTTGTATCACGCTTCAATGGAAGGTAAGGATTTTCACCTCGTTCTAATTTCTCTTTCTCTTGCTTCACTGGGCTATAAACTTCAATGCCACGTCCTTCTAAGTACTCGATGTCCTTCTGTACTGAAAAGCCACCATCGGCTAAATATTGCTTTGGAAGCCTTCCATGATCGTCTTCAATTCGTTTTGCCATAGGTAATAATAGCCCACCATCGCTGCCTTGATTTGTTACCTCCACCCCGAGGATGACTTCTGTTTCGTTATCCGTACAGTACTGGACGTTATAGCCGGGGTTAAACCCACCGTTGGAAAATTTCATAATACGTGCTTCCGGATCGGTCGTGCTTACACGAGTCTCTTTGCCACTACCTTTTTTACGCTTTTCGCGTTGCTCTTCTAACTTTTTTTGATTCTTCACCGCTTGCTTAATACGCTCTACTTTTTCTTCCGCAGCCCGCTTTTTAGCTCCTCGACGACGGCGATCAATTTCGTCTGGAGTCATTTCTAGCTCATTTTTAAGGGCATCTAATTGGCGTTCAGCATGCTTCAAGCACTTTTGTAAAGTCTTAGGCCTGCGAAAGGAAGCCTTGCCTGCTGGAGCACGTACTCGCATGCCGTCTTGAGAAACCCTCTCTATCAATACAAGGCCGGAATCCATTAAGGTAGCAACGGATTCCTTTAGAAGAGTGTTAAGCTCTTCGCCCTTCTGTGATCGAAAATCAGATAAGGTTTTGTGATTGATTGAGACACCGCCACAAATCCATTTAAAAGCGTTGTGATCTTTACATAATTCAGCTAGATGGCGAGCGCTACCAATCCCTTTAATCGTGGCGTAAATCCATAACGTTAAGAGCACTCTGGGATCTGTAGCGTTTCGTCCCACTGCGCCTTCTACTGCCTTGATTGGCTTGAGCAAGCAGCTCATATCAAGCTCGCAGGCATAGGCCCAAACTGATCGAACTTGGTGGTCTTCTTCTACTAAATCGTCAATTGAAGCAGAGACAATTTCAAGTTGGTTACGAATTGGGACTCTGAGTCGGGGTTTTGGCTTAGGGGAATTTAAATCATTTGGGTTTTGATCTGAAATCATCTTGGTCTCCTCTGAGTATTAAAAAGCATGACCAAGAATCTAGCTAAAAAGAGGGGGAATTACCAATAGATTGACAGCAATTAACGCAAGTCATCGTGCCGCATCACTTTATG
>JANQLS010000108.1 GCA_028280485.1 Planctomycetota bacterium | reverse complement strand
GCTCACCCCGTGAACCGGTACGCGGGTTGGATTTAACTTTATCAAGCGCTAATAACAACGGACGAAGCGTCGCTCAAGATGACCGCAGGCCGAGCCTTCAGACCTCCATCAAACGACCGCTGTTTCTTCGATCTCGACTTCCTCTACCGCTTCCACCTTCTCAGCCTTCTTAGCCGGTTTGGCGAAACCTTTCAACGCCACAAACGCCAACAGGGCACAGCCTATCAAAGTAAACGGCTGATACATAATTTCGCGAGCTGTACCCGGAGCGTCAGCTAAGGGGGCGACCACGAAAATGACTAAAGCGTTAAATCCAGCGTGAAGGAGAATTCCCGGGAAGATCGACCGACTTCGGTATCTCATAAAAGCCAATATACAACCGAAGATGAAAGTGGGGACAAATCGATGAACACTAAAATGAAACAATCCAAAGAAAAACCCAACTAAGAGGATCGTCGAAAGAACTCGACCTCCCTTCTCGAGTTCATGTTGAACCGTTCCTCGCCATAAAAACTCTTCACAGATCGCTGGTGAGATGCTGAAGATAAAAAGGATTGTCCAAACAGAGTAATCCTCAAAACTAAAGTGTTTCCTAAAAGCTTCAGTAAGCTCTTGAGAGAAAGGTAAGAAAGATTCCTGTAGAGCCATGTAAGCCGTAATCAATACCGCGAGCGTCGGGATGAGGGAAAGAGCTTTAAACCAATCCCACTTGGAAGGTGGGGCTTTGAGCGCCCAGGAACGTTTCCATCGGACTCGAGCAACGAAAACAAAGAGACCGGCGGGTAGTAAAACCGCCCCCCACAAAGTGGCCAGCAAACCTCCACCAATCCCTAACAGGCCATCAGGATCTTGAAGAACGGGAGCCACGTAATACAAAAAGAGCAAGACTCCGGCACCGAAGTAACAGGCTCTTCGAGCTCGAAGCATGCCTTGATCTTTATTAGCTTCAAAAAGAGATTTAGTTTTCTTACCGAATAATGCTTCTTCTGTCTCTAAGGTTCGAGTGGCTTTGGAGACGGCTAAAAATGCGTACAAAGAAGTCGAAGCCATTGTGATAGCAAAAGGAGCGAAAGTTAATTCATTGGTCACCGCCTGTCGCACCACTAATGCCACATTGGCTACCGGAACAATCGCCGTAGCCACATTGAGAGGAACGTTAGGTAAAGCTGAAATCAATGCCGGTAAAACGCCTAACACCACGGCAGGAAAGAGGTAGGTTTGGGCTTCTCGAAACGTAGTGGATCGAGTTGAAAGCAATAGTAAGATACTACTTGTGAACACCGCCAAGGGGATTAAGAGGGAGAGAAGAATTAACAAGCTCCCGAACTCCGGAGCTTGAATATTGGCCAGCATTCCCTCTTGAGGACCTAAACCTAAGTTGTAGGCAAAAAACATCCCGAACAGATTCAGTATAACTGAGATAACGGAACAAGTTAAGACGACGATAAACTTCGCCCAAGCAATTGAAGAGGTTCGTACCGGATGAACCAACAAGGTTTCTAAAGTCCCTCGCTCTTTTTCTCCCGCCACAATATCGATGGCGACGAACGCCCCTCCTGTAATCAGGAGTAAAACCAATAGAGCCGGTAACAAGCGACTGAGAGCAATTTCCCCTCGCTTGTTGGAAGAGGAAACATCGTGAAATTGAGAGATCATCAACGATGCTCGATTCGACTCGGAATCCTCAGGGCTGAGAAGCTGGCTGATTCGAGCCTTTCTGTACTTCTCAAGAAGGGTACGAATCTTTCGAAGAGCTTCGGTCGACAACGGACGAGCACCGTCATATCCCACCTGAATTTCAGTTCTCTGCTCTGCTGAAATAAAGTTAAAGTGAAGATGGAGATCAATAAATTCTTCAGCGAGAGCCGTTTCCCCATCCTTAATTCCCGTCTTCCAGTTTATCCCGGCAGCGGTTTTTGCTTGTTCAATGAAATTTTGATAATCACCACTGACACCGACATGGATCCACTCCCCTTCAAGGCGACGATCCCATGCTTCTGCCTTTTGAAGCACAATTAAAACGAGCGGGTAAAGAATAAGTGGAAGGAGAAAAGTAAAGAATGCGCTTCTTCTATCTCTGAGTACCTCAAGAATTTCTTTGAAGGCGATAGCCGAAATTTCAGCCCAGCGAGTTCTGAAATTCATCGGGAACCGTCCTTCACTTCGTCTTGAATGAGTGAAAAGAAGATATCTTCTAAATATTGTTCCTGGGTTTGGTCCCGAAGTCCCTGAAGACTATCTAAGGCTAAGAGTTGCCCACGATGAATGACGGCGATGCGATCGCAAAGTTTTTCGACCTCTCCCATGATATGAGTTGAAAATAGAATACATTTCCCTCGCTCCTTAAATTGCTCAATGAACTTCATCATCGTACTGGCGACTAAGATATCGAGACCTAGAGTAGGCTCATCCAAAATAAGAACTGGAGGGTCGTGAACCACGGTTCTAGCAATCGAAACTTTTTGCCTCATCCCGGTTGAGAGCTTTTCACAACGAACATCGGCAAAGTCTTCCATTTGGAAAACGCTTAAGAGCTCAGCAATCTTTTGGTCGAGTTGCTCCCCCTTCAAGCCATGCAAACTTCCGAAATATTTTAGGGTTTCTCTGGGAGTGAGACGCAAATACAAATTGGTATTTGCCGACAAGTAGCCGATGTTTTTTCTCACTTCCAATGGATCATTCTCGACGCTCTTTCCAGCGATAAAGGCGCTTCCTCGAGTAGGAGCGAGAACGGTAGATAACATTCTCAACGTAGTCGTCTTGCCCGCCCCATTAGGCCCTAACAATCCGACAACTTCTCCATAGTCGCAATGGAACGAAATTTGATCGACAGCCGTGACCAGACCTCGCTCCTGGTCGTGGAAAGTTTTAGTCAATCCTTCCACTTGAATCGCTCGATTATTTTCCCGTTGAAGTTTTTCTGAGCTCTGTCTTTCTGCAAGTTGTGATGAGTTCACGATTCAGCCCTCCTTCTAAGAAAACTGAACCAACTCGACTGTCCTTCGCCGAAAAGAAAGCTTTCTCTCGAAATAAACCAAGAAGCAAATGTAATCGCAATCGCGGTGTAAATGATTGAAGTGATCAATGTCAGGACGATCAGCGGCCAGTTGTAGCTCTCCTGAAGAACTTCACGGAAAACGAGAGCTGCGTTCACCACCGGAACACAAGCCCAAAAAGCAGAGAGTTCAAGTTGTGGAGAGAGGGTTACTGAAATGGGCAAGATAAGCACTGCATAAACGGGAGTCATCATACTTTGGCCTTCCTTAAACGACCGCGCTGTGAAGGCGATCACCAGGAGGATGGCCGAGATCATTCCAGCCAAAAACATTCCTCCAAGAAGAATGACCCACAATGATGAGAATGAGATCGAAAAGGCTTGGACATCGATCTGAACCAAGATGTGCTTCAAGGAAAAGGTCATACTCGCTAAGTTGAGAATGAAGGCAACCCAAGCGAAGGAAACGACAGCGAGGTATTTTCCTGAAACCAATTTCCACCGTGAAACGGGAGCGATCAATGAGGTCTCCAGGGTCTGCCTTTCCCGTTCCCCCGCTGCGAGATCTAAAGCCGGGTAGAACGCGCCCATGACTAAGATCACCATCAGTAAGAGAGGTAAAATCTGAGAAAGAATCAAATTGCTGCGTTCGATGTTGGAAGAAATATCCTTCTCTTCGACTTGAAGAGCGAGGTCTAAAACTTCTTGTTTGCCTAAACGAATGGCTTGAAGTTCAAACAGGCGAGTCTGAAACTTTTCAATGACCTTTTCCATTCGAGATTTTGCAGAAACTGAAGCATCGTAAGCAGAATTAAAGGTCAACCAAACCATGATGGGCTCACCTTCTTTCTCGCCTCCAGTTAACTCCACGATCGCATCGAGATCTCCTTCAGAAAGGCGACTTCGTGCGCGTCCCAGAGCCCCGTCTTCTTCTAAATAGATTTGAAGGATGCTCGGCTCATCAAAAAGTATTTTTTCAAGAGTATCGATTTCAACGGAACCAACGATGGCCACATCGGAAACCTCTGACTCTTGCCAGCCCTTCACCAAGGACATTGCCTGGAAAACGACGAACAAAATGACCGGGTAAAGAAACAGAGGTATCGCGCAAGAATAGATGAGGGTGTGATGATCCCGGAGAAGGAGTCGAAGCTCTCTCATGTAGATAATGAACAACTCTTTCAAAGCGGAAATCAAAGCGACCTCGATCAGATAATGAAGACTCAACCAGCGATAAACACCCAAATTTAGGGATGAAGTCTCAGGTTCCATACACTTCACTAATGGAACATTCACAAGACTTCCTTGTCAGATTTCGGCGTTCGATGAGAAGAGCTTCACCTCGGAGTTCGTTATCAGAAGAAGTTTATGGAAAGTAAGTCAATTTCCCCAATGAATCCCGACGAGAGGCCTACCGATAAATTTTTGAATAATTTACGAATTGAGATGTACTTTGTGTCTATGTAGGTAGGGATCGTTAGTTTTAAGAAACCAAAACATGAATGGTAAATCTCAAACACTTTATTTACCGTGGAGCAATATCAAAATTAATATTGTCGATTAGGAGTCAGTTCATCAACAGGCGGCCTTGATGAGCCAGTCGCTTATAGAGCCCAACCGTTCTTTCAATGCCATCGTGAATCGAAGTTCGAGGAACGTTATTAGGCCCCAGTAGATCCTCCAGCCCGCTTTCATCAAAGTCGTAGGCAAACGGCAAGATTCCTCCTTCACATTCCAGCTTGGAACCGGAGTCAGGGCAGATCTCGTGGATGGCTTGTAAGAAGTTTTCTACTGTATCTACTTGCCCTCGAATGTTTAATGCTTGGGACCCGAGGATGCTACTTCGTGCTGATCGAATAAACATCAGAGCTAAATCTTCACAGAAAACAAAACTGGTGGGCCCTTTAAAAATAACGGTATAGTCACGTCTCAGTACGGCAGCTTTAATCGCCTGAGTCGGCCCACTGGTGACCCCCACTTCTCGGCCCACTCCGTAGACGGTAAAGGGTCGTAAGCCCACACTCGAAATACCGTGATCTTCGTAGTAAACCCGAGCGTTACCTTCGTTCGCCGTTTTAAATACCCCGTAGTGAGTTCGAGGTACATGGTAGGTTTCGTCGGGTACTCGCCCTTCATATTCATCGATCTTCCCCACCACCGCCGCACTCGAAGCGTAGACCACCATCTCAACTTGATCACCGAGGGCCTTTGCCGCTTCAAAAACATTGAGAGTCCCGATCACATTCACCTTCGCACCGAGGAGAGGATCCGTTCTGCAAGTGGGAACTTGCAAGCCCGCAAGATGAATAATGTGAGTCGGTGCGAAATCCTGACACACCTTCAGGACCTTAGCGGTATCACAGACATCACCGAAGGACCGCTCAAGTGCTTCTAACTCATCGGGCTCGAGCACTTGAGATAAAATAGAGTTATCCGGAGTTCGATCGAAAGCCATCACAGGAGTATTTTCTGCAATTAAAGCCCTAGCGATCCACGCTCCGATGAATCCCTGGCCGCCGGTAATAAGAAATCGTTCGCTCAAAATTTTTAACCTGTGTGTTTCTAAAGGTGTGTTTTGGAAAAGGAGTCAGTAGTGAAGAAATTGAAGAGACGAAAAAGATTGAGACTTTCTACCCACAATCAGTAGATCTGTAAATGAACATTAATTCAACTCAGGATTCAAGGGCATGTCGCCTAAGATTCCGAGATCTCCCCCAAAACTCTTCAATAATTTCCCCCAAAGCAATTTGGGGTCGGTTTCAAAGATGGCTTCTGAGTCGGCCGGGCGAATAAGCCAACCTCCTGCCTCTAACTCGGACTCGAGCTGCCCGGGCCCCCATCCAGAGTACCCCTGAAAAGCTCGAAGGCGAGCGGGTGAATTCGTCTCTAAGGACTGCAAGATTTGTTGTAGATCTTCGACCTGAGTCCCTAAGCACGCCCCCTTGACGGCTTCTTCTCCTAACCAAGTGCAATCATGAAGAAAAAAAATGGCGGTCGTTTGAACGGGGCCACCTAGATAAAGGGGATAGGCCTTCAGGATTTCGGGACTTGGAAGAGTGATAAAGGAATCGCTAATACTCTCACAGATATCCCCCAAATGAATATTGGTGTTGGGGCGAGTTAAGATCAGCCCAAACGCCCCCTCTTCGTTGTGATCGTACATAAACACAACACTCCGGGCGAAATTGGGATCCACCAAATCCGGAGTAGCGATCAGAAATGAACCTTTTATGTTCTTTTTCAATTGTGGATGAAGCGTGCTTTAAAAAATTAGGATGAGCAGAGAGTAATCAAATCTGTGACTGTTCTACTTTAAACTCAGCTCACTCTCAATTTCAATCTTTTGGACTGATCCCACTTAAAAACATCCTTAAACTAAGAATGGAATGAAAGATAAACAGTTTAAAGAAAAAGCCTATCAACCCTTCATCTCATCGAGATGGCTTAAAAAAACCTGTAGTGTGACACTGTATTGAGCCGCGCAACGGGGACATTCCACTTCCACGGACTCCTCACCTTGAAAAAGATCATCGATCGCCTCGCGAAACAAAGGCACGACAAGATTTAAAATCCGCTTGAGATGGCAACCACAGTTAAAACTCAGCTTATGTCGAGTTAAGGGTTTCAAGCCAAACTGGAGTGGGTCTTGGGCCTCCGCATCATCGAGAAGCTTAAAAATCGAATCAGCCTCAAGCTTTTCCATCCAAGGCTCTTCTCGCTTAACTAAGGGGGATAACAGAATGCCACGAGAACTCTCTTGCTCGGTGAAGAAACGAATTTCATTTTGGTCTGAAAGTCGGCAGTACTTCTCTACCCAAGAAAAAACATCCAATCCCTCCACTTCGATGTTCGAGTTTTGGACTTCACTGTTGGGTCTGAGAGATTGAGCGTGAAAAAGACCATTCTCACGATCTTTCACATTTTCGGTGAAGACTCGCCCCACGACAGTATCGTTTTCCCGAGACCCCGATACGAAGAGGTTCATCTTGGGTTCGGTGAGGCTCACCGTCCAAGCGAAGTTTTCAAATCGAGGTCGTGAAACAGCGTAGAGTGACATCGCCGCCAGAGCATCGTGAAGCATTTGAATCAAAAGTGGATCGGGACTCTCCGGCAGAGTGAGCAAATGGAGCTCTAAGTCGTTAAAGATGGGTTGAGGATCTCCCGTGACGAGAAGGGCATCTTGCTCTCGCCAGTAATAACTACGAAAAATGGCGGCTTGGGGCTTACCTTCACGTTGAGGAATATGAGGCTGATCCGCTGATGACACTCTTGCTTACTCCAATTGCTGTTTTGTTTCAGCTGAAACAAACTCATTCGGAGTTCGCTCCAACCGTTTCAGCAAATCTACGATTTACTTCCACTCCGCTAAACATAGGCTCTACGAACTACGAACCTACGCTCGCGGCCGAGTTGACCCAACTCGGCTTAGTTCCTGTTGATTAACGGGAACTAATTAAAGGGGAATTCTTTCCATGACTTCATAGCCACTGTCGACGATCCCCAAGGCTCGGTAGGTCGATTTAGCTCTTTCGTTTTCGTGCTCGACGTAAAGTCTCAAGCCCACCACATCCGGATCATTTTTTGCCTGCTCGCCGATAGAATCACTGAGTGCTTTGAAGACACCTTGACGGCGAAAATCTTGAGACACATATACACTTTGATACCACCAGATCATGCCGTTCCGCCAATCACTCCACTCGAAAGTGATCATGGCTTGCCCCACCACTTCTCCCTTCACACATGCCAATGTATAAAACCCCAAATTGGCATCCTCTAAAATGCGCTTCACCCCAGCTTGGATGATCTCTGGCTTCAGAGTGATATCTTCAGTCTCAGAGGCTAAGCGACAGTTAAAATCAGCGATGATGTCGAGATCATCGATCGTTGCGGGCCGGAGTTCTAATTGGAGAGCGTCACTCATATCATTCATACCTTACTTCAGAAATCTAGGACTCACTCAACCACTGATCTGCACTTGAAAGGCGTTGGAGACAAGGTGCTTGATCCATCAAGGCAATCAAATCAAACAAAGGAGGAGTGTTAGGTCTCCCCGTCAAAACGGCTCGAATTCCCGGCGCCAATTGCTTCAGGCTGACATCTTCCTCTTCCAGAAAAGCGGTCAAAGCATTCTCAACAGCTTTGATTCGAGCTTGAAGATCCGACTCACCGAATACACTTTCAATCTTACTCGCAAATTTACTTAAAAGCTCGGCGATGCCTTCTTGTTTCTTCAGTGACTTTAAGGCTTTCGGTTCGAGTTCTTCTATCGCACAAAAGTAAAAAGCGATGTTGTCGCAGATTTCTTCGAGAGTCGATCGTCGCTCTTTTTCCAATTCGACACGATGAAATAAGCGTTCGCGATCCTGCTGGGCTTGTTCCTCAGTGAGATAGGATCGAGCGACGAGACGGGGCAGCACCATTTCTAAAACTTCTTCAGTTGGTCGAAGGCGCATCCAGTGGCTTCCTAAATGCTCAAGCTTTTTAACGTCGTACATCGCTCCCGACTTAGAAATGCTTTCTAAGGAGAACTTCTCGATAAGGTCATCGTGAGAAAAGATCTCTTCCTTATCATCGAAAGACCAACCCATACGAGCTAAAAAGTTCAACATAGCTTCAGGGAGATAACCCTTCTCATCGTATTCGGTAACCGAGACGGCTCCGTGTCTCTTCGAAAGTTTTTGCCGTTTAGGGCCAAAGATCAAGGGGATGTGAGCATACTTAGGAACTGGAAGATCTAAAGCCTCGAAGAGCAGGACTTGCTTCGCCGTGTTGGTGAGGTGATCTTCTCCACGAATGACGTGAGTAATTTTCATTCCTGAATCATCTCCGACCACCGCCAGATTGTAAACGCAAGTACCATCCGCTCGCCGAATGATGAAGTCGTCAATTTCTTCATTCTTAAACTTAACCTCCCCTCGAATGAGGTCTGGAATACGTACGGTTCCCTCCTCTACTTTGAAACGAATCACATAAGGCTCGCCCGCCTCTTGGCGACGCTTCACTTCTTCAGGGTCGAGGTCTCGACATAATCGGTCGTAACCTACGCGAGTTTTAGCTTCCATTTGTGAAGCGCGTAACTCATCGAGTCGTTCTCGTGTACAAAAACAGGGATAAGCCTTTCCTTTTGCTAAAAGAGATTCGACGAGCTCATCGTAGATAGAATCTCGCTCACTTTGAAAATAAGGTCCGTAATCTCCACCTTTTTCGGGTCCTTCATCCCAGTCGAGTCCGAGGTAACGCATACCCTCAAAAATGGCCTGTACCGCTTCTGGGGTCGAACGTTCACGATCGGTATCTTCCACTCGAAGAACGAATGTCCCTCCATGCCGACGAGCGTAGAGGTAATTGAAAAGCGCCGTCCTCGCCCCTCCGATGTGAAGATATCCCGTGGGTGAGGGAGCGAAGCGTACGCGAATGCCTTCGTTGGAATTCGTCTCAGACATGAAGCTTTCCTTTGAAAAATGAAGCCTTCCCTCCAGAATTAGTACTGACAACCGAAGAAGGCTCACGAATTGAAATCAACTGGATGCTGAACTCAGAATCGGGTAAGAGTAGCGATTGAAAGCGCATCGCTCAATGAAATCTCTCTAAACTCCTTAGAAATAATGACGATTCAGGAAAAATCTTCAAGAATCGAGAGAAACTCATTGAGATTAAGGGCCTCTTAAATTCTTACAATACTAAGGTGTGCAAATAGCTCAACAGACCCTTAACTAGCCCGAAGCGCTAGCGAGGGGAAGAATCCCTCGCTAGCGCTTCGGGCGAGTTAAGTGACTTTAATTCAAGAATCTGAAAATTTTAACGACATTGAGGACAACATGAACTCTCAACCCGTAGCTTTAGTTACTGGCGCTTCGCGCGGAATCGGCCGGGCGATATCCGAACACTTAGCTTCAATGGGTTGGAGTGTCGGAATCAATTACCTAAGTAATCTTGAAGCAGCACAAGAAACACTGGATGCCGTGGAAGAACAAGGTGGCAAGGGTCTTCTCCTGAAGGGTGATGTCGCCGATGCCACCGCTCGAGCCGAGATCTTGAGTCAAATTGAAAATCAATATTCACGCTTGGATGCCCTTATCAACAACGCGGGAATCTCGTCTCAAAAGCGTGTCGATCTTTTGGATATGGAATTAGAGAGCTACGAACGAGTTTTCGACACCAATTTAAAAGGGCCTCACTTTCTGAGTCGAGATGTCGCGCGCTGGATGCTGAAGCAAGGTGAAACCGATCACGATCGTCATTTTCACATCATCAACATTTCGAGCATATCAGAATATACGGTCAGTATTCACCGCGGAGAATACTGCATGGCGAAAGCCGCGATGGGAATGCTCACCCAACTCTTCGCCCAACGTTTGGGGGCACACCGAATTCAAGTCAATGAAATCCGCCCAGGGATCATCGCAACCGATATGACGGCAGGAGTGAAAGCAAAGTACGACAAGTTGATCGCGGAAGGCCTCACTCCCATCCCTCGATGGGGATCGGGCGAAGATGTGGCTAAAGCAGTGGGCGCGCTCTTAGGAGGCCATCTTCCCTTTACAACAGGAGCGGCAATCGACGTGGATGGCGGGTTTCACATCAGGAATTTATAAGGTAGTCAGTATAGCCTACCACCGTGAATTATTGAGTAATATTTAACTATCCCTTAGTAAGCCCGGAGCGTCAGCGACGGGACATTTTAAAGTTTCATTGGGTGGAATCTAAATACCTATGCCCTTAATGAGAACATACTAAATTGGAGTTCATCGCGATGACGTTTCCCGTCGCTGACGCTCCGGGCTTACTAAGGGATTTTAATACGGATCTAGTACCAAGGGCTGAAGGCCCGCAAGTTTATAGCCCAGGGCCGAGCGAAGCGGCGCCCTGGGTTGGAAACAAGAGAGCACTGAGCCCTGTAAGGGCGGTACTAATACTTACAAACCTAAACGATCAACTCGATCAGAAATGAATCCGTTTAGGAGGATTGCTTACCCGTCGGTCAGGATGGCCGCAGGCGAAGCCTGCGGACTACGGGCTACTTCCCCTTTAACTTAAGAATCTCTTCTCTTAGCCCCTGCGCCCCCTTCTCATCAAAAGTTCTCAATAAATGACTTCCAACCACCGCGACTTCGGCGTGAGGAGCTAATGCTTCCACCTGATCTCTACGAGCGATACTGAACCCCACCGCAACGGGTAACTTGCAAACGTCGTGAGTTTGCTTAAGGAATGCCCCCAACATCTCCATATCTAAATCGACATCTTTCCCTGTCGTTCCCGTTCGCGAAGTACAGTAGATAAATCCCTCCGCTACTTCACCAATCGCTTTCAAGCGATGATCAGATACATTGGGAGAAGTAACGTAAATCGGATAAAGTCCCGCTTCCTTACAGAGCTCAGGGTAACGCTCGCTTTTTTCTTCCGGCGGGATGTCGGGAACGATCAAACCCGACGCTCCGGCCTTCGCTGCTGCGTGAACAAAGGAAGAGACCCCTCGTTTTTCTTCTCCAGGAGCGTGGTAACTGAAGACGATATTGAAGTAACTCATAAATAGAATCGGCACATCGTACTTCTCGGTCATCCGAGCGACAAAGTCGATCCCTTCCTGAATATGAGCTCCATTATCTAAGGCGACCTGACAAGCCTGAGTAATCGTAGGCCCATCGGCAGTCGGATCCGAAAAAGGGAGTTGAACTTCGATCAAATCCACTCCGGCTTCCACCATGGTTTCGATCAAAACTTCGTTGTCTTCAACTCGCGGGTAACCGTAGATGATGTGGGTCATCAGACCGGGCTCACCACTCTTACGAATACGCTCGAACGCTTCATCGATTCGTTGGGCGTTGCCTTGAATTTTTGAGGTCACAGCTTACCCTCCGCGAAATTCTTACAGTATTGTTTCCAATCCGGATCATCGAGGTATTCAGCTACGATGAAAATATCCTTATCACCGCGACCCGATAAGTTCACCACCACGATTTCATCCTTAGATAATGTAGGCGCTAATTTGATGACATGGGCGAGAGCGTGGCTCGATTCCATCGCAGCGAGGATACCTTCTTTTTGTGCTAACAGTTGAAAAGCATGGATCACTTCATGATCGAGGGCGTGGGTAAACTCCACTCGCTTACGATCTCGAAGCCAAGCGTGTTGAGGACCGATACCGGCGTAATCTAAACCAGCAGAAATACTATGCGTGGGTTGAACTTGGCCTTCATCATTTTGAAGGAAGTAAGACTTGTATCCCTCGACAACCCCGGGTCGTCCCCCCAAGAATCGGCGAGCGTGTTCTCCGGGTGCATCGCCCGTCCCCCCCGCTTCAACTCCGACGAGCTTAACTTCAGGCTTGTCTAAGAATTCATTGAAGATCCCAATCGCGTTCGAACCTCCACCAACACAAGCGACCACGTAGTCCGGAAGTCGCCCTTCAAATTGATTCAATTGTAGGCGAACTTCACGACCGACAACGGACTGCAAATCCCGAACGATCATCGGATAGGGATGCGGACCTAATGCTGATCCAAGGAGGAAGTACGTTTCCTCAACATTCCACATCCAATCTTTCATCGCGGCATTTACGGCATCTTTTAATGTACGAGTGCCTTCAGAGACAGGGACGACCTTAGCGCCCAATTGTCGCATCCAAAAGACGTTCGTCGCTTGGCGAGCAACATCGACCTCTCCCATATAAACAGTGCAAGGCAATCCGAATCGAGCTGCGACCGTAGCGGAAGCCAAGCCGTGTTGACCCGCTCCCGTTTCACAGATAATTCTCTTTTTCCCCATGCGCTCCGCGAGAAGAGCTTGTCCGAGAGCATGGTTGATCTTATGAGCTCCGGTGGCCCCCAAACCTTCTTGCTTCAGATAGATCTTGGCTCCCCCTAAGGACTCACTCAGATTTTTTGCGAAATAAAGGGGCGTGGGGCGACCCGAGTAATTTTCATAGAGATATCGGAGATCGCGTTGAAAATCTTCCTGTCCCCGCCAATACAGATAGGCCTCGGTGAGCTCTTCAAGGGCTGGCGCCAACATTTCGGGCACGTAGCGGCCACCGTATTCACCGTAGTGACCTTGGGCATCCGGTAGGGCGACGCCTTCGAGCTGATCGAGCCCACGAATGGGGGTCGAGTCGCCACCTTTAGGATCCTGAGGGGAACGAGGATCGTCGGTCATGGGGTTATAAACTCCTGAAATCAGGTTCAACATTGAGATTAGGGAAAATCAGGCCCCGGAAATTTCCCAGCGAATAGGAGACTCGTCCCCCAAAGGAAGGAACTTGAATGGGCTGCCTGAGGTTCATTCTCTCAATAGGCCAAAAGGCCTATCCTACCATTAGGGAGCACCGGGGACAACGTCTCCAAATAAGGTTCAGAAGCCCTCTTGCGCCAGCTAGCTAGAATTAGGTAAGCTCAGGGTTTTTCATCGGTCAGGGATGTCGGAGTCCTCACCCAATTTAGGCCCCAGTTTAGAGGCAATTTAGGGAGGACGAATCCAGAAGAGGTGAAGCTCACTCCGCACTTATTGCGGGACTCCCCTCAATCATCCCCGGACCACCTTCATTACGCGCTTACGTGCTCTTAGTAAACCCAATAGCCCAAACGGCGCCTTACATCAGAAAGGTCTGATATCGTGCTCAATATTGCAGTTCTCGGTGGAGACGGAACCGGCCCCGAAGTGGTCGAACAAGGGCTTCGCGTCTTAGAAAAAGTCGCCGGATTAGAAGGCTTCGAATACAAAACGACCGACTTTGATTTCGGTGGCGAACGCTATCTCAAAACGGGTGAAGTCCTTCCCGATGGAGCCGTTGACGAGCTTCGAAAATTCGATGCTATCTACCTCGGCGCAGTCGGACATCCCGATGTAGCTCCCGGAATCTTAGAAAAGGGATTGCTCCTCGAACTTCGTTTCCAGTTAGAACTCTACATCAACTTACGCCCTGTAGTGCTCTACCCAGGAGTAGATTGCCCCCTCAAGGATAAAGGTCCTGAAGACATCGATTTCACCATCGTGCGTGAAAATACGGAAGATCTCTACGTCGGTTCAGGGGGTTTCGCCCATAAAGGAACCAAGAACGAAGTCGCGACTCAATTGATGGTTTCAACTTATGCCGGTATCGAACGCTGCTTGCGATACGCCTTTGAGCTCACGAAAAAAAGAAACCGTAAAAAGCAACTCACTCTCGTGGCAAAAACGAATGTCTTGACCTACGCCCACGACCTCTGGTGGCGTATTTTCAATGAAATGGCGAAAGAGTACCCCGATATCACCATCGACTACAACCACGTCGATGCTTGTTGCATGTGGATGGTTAAGAACCCTGAGTTCTACGATGTGATCGTCACCACCAACATGTTTGGCGACATCATCACCGACCTCGGAGCCATGATCCAAGGTGGAATGGGAATCGCTGCCGGCGGTAACATCAATCCCGAAACCCTGGGAATGTACGAACCCATCGGTGGATCCGCACCCAAATATACGGGTCAAGGAGTTATCAATCCTCTGGCCGCCATCGCAGCATTAGCTATGCTCTTAGAGAACTCCGGCCAAGAAAAAGCCGGAAAGCGCGTTGAAGACGCAGTGCGAAAAGTCGCCGGTACATTAGATAGTCTCTCAGCCGGAAAAATGGGCTGCTCGACTTCCGATGTGGGTGATCGCGTCATAGCTGAACTTTGATTCCTTCAATGTTCTAAGAGACGAGTCCAAGTTTCTTTGATAGGATCTGCTGTTAAATGCCGATAAGACATTTAGCAGCAGATTTTTCTTTGGCGTCGTCATAGATGTTGGAACAAGGCCCTTCGGGCTTGCTTCAACCGTTTCGGCAAATGACTAATTTGCCTTCACTCTGCTGAACGTAGACTTAAAAATCTACATTCACGGCCGAGTTGACCCCAACTCGGCAATCGTACCCATGTGAATTCAGATCTAAAATCATTTCGTTTTATAACCACCTTCTCGGTAAAAATTCATGCAGGCGAATCCTTTTCTTCAAGACATCATCGAACGCATTCAAAAGGCGAGCGACTTAGAACCTGAAGCGATCCAAAGTGCTCTGACTTATCCCCCGAATCCTGATTTGGGAGATGTGGCTTTCCCTTGTTTCCTATTAGCCAAAGCACGTAAAAAAGCTCCTCCGGTTATCGCTCAAGAACTCATCGCTGAAGCGTTTCAAGACTCGAGTGAATACATCGCCAAAGCCGAAGCCGCAGGTCCTTACATCAATATTTCTTACAACCGTGGGGCTTACGCGAAGCATATTTTAGGTCAAGCCTTTGAATCGGGTGAAGATTACGGCAAATCCACTGTGGGCGAAGGAAAGGTGGTTGCTATCGATTACTCCTCCCCCAATATCGCCAAGCCTTTCCATGTAGGTCATATGCGATCGACGATCATCGGTGGAGCTCTCTACCGCATATTTGAAACGCTAGGCTACAAGGCAGTCGGCATCAATCACCTTGGAGATTGGGGCACTCAGTTCGGAAAGCTTATCGTCGGTTTAAAAAAATGGGGGAAGGATGAAGATTTAGAAGACGTCCTCGCCCTCAATCATCTTTATGTTAAGTACCACGAAGAAGAAAAAGAAAATGAAGATCTAACGGATCAAGCTCGCGAGTGGTTCCGAAAGCAAGAAGCCGGAGATTCTGAAGCATTAGAGCTATGGCAAAAAATTCGCGATACGAGCTTAGAGTACTTCAAGCGAATCTACGAACGCTTGGGCGTTCAATTCGACTCTTACGATGGTGAATCTTTCTTCAACGATAAGATGGAAGAAATTGTCGAAATCGCTGAGAAGGAAGGTAAAACCGAAGTCTCGGACGGTGCGTTGATCATCAACTTAGAATCAGAAGGAATCGACACGCCGGCCTTATTGAAAAAAGCGGATGGCTCAACTCTCTACATGACTCGAGACTTGGCTGCAGCTCTCCACCGTAAACGAGAATATGATTTCCATAAACTTCTTTACGTTGTCGGTACGGAACAGGCCCTTCATTTCAAACAACTCTTCAAATGCCTTGAACTCATCGGATTCAATTGGGCAGAAGATTGTCAACATGTGGGCTTCGGTCGAGTCAAGGGAATGTCGACTCGTAAAGGAAACGTCGTTTACTTGGAAGAGCTCTTAGATCAAGCTCGAGATCACGCATTAAAAAACATGCGTGAAAATGCCGAACGTCGACCCGACTTGGAAGATGAAGAACGGGTAGCCGAAGTCGTTGGTTTAGCTGCGATATACTTCAGCGATCTCAGCAATCGAAGAATTAAAGATTACACCTTCGATTGGACCCGAGCGATATCGTTTGAAGGAGATACTGGTCCTTACCTCCTCAATGCTCATGCCCGTATCGC
Organism: Planctomycetota bacterium; assembly: GCA_028280485.1. GTDB lineage: Bacteria > Planctomycetota > UBA8108 > UBA8108 > JACQVS01 > JANQLS01. The sequence goes on along the minus strand of JANQLS010000108.1, from coordinate 63,173 downwards.
TGGCATCATCCGCAAAAGCGGAATCGATTTACCGAGTTCATTAGATGAAGTTAACTTTGATCTCTTAACGGAACCGGCAGCCAATCGATTGGTCGGATTGTTATCGCGTTATCCAGAAGCCTTAGCTCAAGCAGCAAAAGACTGTGAACCGGCTAACATCGCCAACTACCTTTTAGAACTCGCGCGGGGCATTCACTCCGCTTACAAAGTTTTACGAGTGAAAGGTGAAGAAGACACCTTGGCTAAGACTCGTCTTCTATTATTGAATTTAGCCAAAATCACGCTTAAGAACGGCTTGGGCATCTTAGGTATTCCGGCATTGGAGAAGATGTAGGAACCGGGTTCTCCATTTTAAATCGAATAATTTCTCTAGGGGCATCCCTTGTGGGCGCCCTTTTTCTTGAACAAATCGTTTATTTTAAAAACCACATCTACCGCTCAACTTAGCGAGGGAGATGTAGCTGTTATATTTCAAAGATTAGTTTGATATTTAAGCAAACAAATTAACTAGCCCGAAGCGCTAGCGAGGGTAAGATCCAAATCGGCATATAAGCAATTAAATAGAGAAACTGAGAACCGTCTACTTTACGAAGGTTAATGTCAACTCACCTTTTCCTCCCCTCGCTAGCGCTTCGGGCTAGTTAACGGGCTGCTGTCAATTCGTTCTTAAACCCCACCCACCGAGATCAACTCAAACTCCAATGCCTTGTAAAGCTCTTGCTCGATGAGCCTGAGGTCAGGATAGTCGACCTCAAAGTTTCTTTTGAAGAGTGTCAATATCCTTGGCACATCTTGCGAAGAGGAACCTTCCTCTAAGCATGGCTCGCGAGTTAGGGCTAAAAGGATATAGGGATCGTGGTCGACAAATCGGGGATAATTTTCAATTCGGATCTTTGCGTCTTCTAAGATCTCTCGCAACTCTTTAGGCAGGTCGACAATCACTTTTAAGAGCAAGGTTTCAAAAGTTTTAAGTTTGATCTTAGAAGGCACAAAGAACATCGACGGCTTGAGACGATGGGCAATTTGGAAATTTCGCACGGCTTCGATCACCCGTCCCTCCCGATCTAAGCAGATCGCCAGTTGATAATGGAACGCGGCGTCTCGATCCCCCTCGGGTCCCAGGTTTAATAAGATTTCTAAACTATCTTTGAATCGACCCAAGCCCTGAAGGACTGAGGCTTTCTCTCTTAAGGTAGATCTTCTCCCCGGTTCTTCCTGAAGGGCTTGATGCAAAATAGCCAAGGCCTCTTTAAGTTGACCAGAATCAGCAGCAAGTATCGCTTTCCATTGAAGTAAGGACACTGAATTTGGAAAACGGACCTGCGCAACCTCCACTTCATGACTAGCCTTTGCCAGACGCCCTTCCTCGTAGAAGGATTCGATTCTAGTTAAGTGATCATCGAGGGATTCCACGCGACAGATCATCTAAAACCCTTAATCAATAGGCACTTATATATACTTTCCGCCCCCTCTAGAAGGGCGGACACTCCGGCACTCAATGACGAGACGGAATTCTACGGTACATAAAAATCTTCAAATGTGTCAATAAAATGATCTGAACGGGTGAGAATGACACCAACAGAGCTTTTAAATTCCGTTCGCGCTCAGGCTCAGATCCATAAGTCTAATCATAATTCAACTTGAGAATGAAATCTCAGATCCTGTTACCACTCCTTGCCTCGATCAAATCCATTCTTTCATTTACGAAAAATAAAGATTCATTATTTTTTAATTCCTTTTTGAAGCAGGCTTGCGCATTAAGTGCACCTACCTTTAGAATTTAAGCTTGGATTTAAAAGTAGAAGATCTCTTTCTCTTTTCAATTCCTCCACGTTCCAAGTGAACGCAGTATTTTTGTTTGGGTAAAAGTTACAAAAGTTACTCCTAACGTTAATCGTATTTATGAATTGATAGAACTCCAAGTCCTATCAATTCTTCGGGTACGCTATAGCTTTTAAATTTTTACTTAATAGATACCCCTTGAGGATTGGTTCAGCGGGCCATCTATTAAAAAAACTGTGCTGCACAAAAATGAAACTTCCGGGTTTTAGTTCATTCTGTTCACAGTGGAAGATTTTCTGACAACTCAACCCCCCACTATGCTGAGTTGTTCAGATCACGAATGGATAAAGTGAAACAAGCAGAAGCGCAAAGCTGCTTAATTGGGTTTTCTTAAATCCACTCTATCTCAGTGAGTGTTGAGTAACACTCAAAAGGAATAGCACTAAATTTAAAAGTAAGAGTCAAAGTTCTTAAGCTTTTGTTCTTCGAACTGATTCCTGATTGTTGGCGTTGAGATAGAGACTACATTTCGCAATCCAGTTTGTAGTTTTGAAAACAAATGAGACTGCAAACATATCTAGATGCGTTTGGGTATTAGGGGGTGTAGAAAGACTCTTCGTTCTACACCCAATGCGTCCAGCTAAATAGTTGAATTTCGAACAGAATTAGGCCATCAAGCTTAATCATTCTTCTCGATAGATATGTATAGACATAGGTATCGAGTGGGGATTTTTTTGTGGCCATTTTTAGACCTTCAGTTGTGTTCAAGCCTTGAATATCAACTGTTAAACATTCAGCGAGGAAGAAACACCATGTTGGCTCGTCTCTTCAAGTCACTTTTCTCATGCCTCTACGGCCACAGAAAAGTCTTATTCATCGTTGCCGTCTTCAGCGTACTGCTGACATCGAGCTCTTTTGCTCAAGATGCTGATGGAGATGGCGTTCTTGACGGTTCGGATAACTGTCCCACAGTGGCGAATGCAGACCAGTCCGATGTCGACAGTGACACGGTCGGGGATGTTTGTGACAACTGCCCCAATGATTCCAACGATAATCAAAGAGACTTTGATATGGATGGACTCGGGGATCGTTGTGACCCTGACAATGAAAATGACGGCGTTCTCAATGACGTCGATAACTGTACGGGTGACTACAACCCCGGACAGGAAGATTTAGATGGGGACGGAGAAGGTGATGTCTGTGACAACGACGATGACGGGGATGGAGTTAATGACTTCCCTGACAACTGTGATGCTGTCGCGAACCCTGCCCAAACCGATACCGATGGAGATGGTATCGGTGACGCGTGTGAGCCCCCCACCGATACCGATGGTGACGGAGTCACCGACTCGGCTGATAACTGTCCGTCGATCAGCAATGCCTCTCAAGGCGATGCCGATGGCGACGGTCGCGGAGATGCTTGTGAAGCTGATCCCGATGCTGACGGCCTCGACAGTGGATTCGATAACTGCCCTCTCGATGCCAATCCCGGCCAAGAAGATGCCGACGGTGACGGACTCGGAGACGCTTGTGATCCTTTAACCGATTCCGACGGCGATGGAATCGAAGATTCTGGGGACAACTGTCCCAATGATTCCAACTTGGATCAAGCCGATGCGGATGGCGACGGTCAAGGTGACGTCTGTGACGCCTGTCCTAACGATGCCAATAACGACTCTGACGGTGACGGAGTTTGTGGTGACGTCGACAACTGCCCCACCGACGCCAATGCTGACCAAGCCGATGCTGATGGTGACGGAGCTGGTGACGTTTGTGACGCCTGCCCCAACGATGCCAATAACGATGCTGACGGTGACGGAGTTTGTGGTGATGTCGATAACTGTCCTGCCGACTCCAATGCTGACCAAGCTGATGCTGATGGTGACGGAGCTGGTGACGTTTGTGACGCCTGCCCCAACGATGCCAATAACGATGCTGACGGCGATGGAGTTTGTGGGGACGTCGACAACTGTCCCGCCGATGCCAACACCGATCAAGCCGATGGTGACGGAGACGGCCAAGGTGACGTTTGTGACGCTTGTCCCGCTGACGCTGATAACGATGCTGACGGCGACGGAGTCTGTGGCGACGTTGACAACTGTCCCGCTGACGCCAACAGTGACCAAGCCGATGGTGATGGTGACGGCCAAGGTGACGTCTGTGACGCTTGTCCTGCCGATGCTGATAACGATGCTGACGGTGACGGAGTTTGTGGTGACGTCGATAACTGTCCCGCTGACTCGAACAACGACCAAGCCGATGGCGATGGCGACGGAACGGGTGACGTCTGTGACGCCTGTCCTGCCGACGCTGATAACGATGCTGACGGCGACGGAGTTTGTGGGGACGTCGACAACTGTCCCGCTGACTCGAACAGCGATCAAGCTGACGTCGACGGCGACGGAATCGGAGACGTTTGTGATCCTCTCAACGATAACGATGGTGACGGAGTCGATAACAGTGTAGATAACTGTATCGACGACGCTAACGCCGACCAAGCCGATGGCGATGGTGACGGTCAAGGTGACGTTTGTGACGCCTGCCCCGCTGACGCTGATAACGATGCTGACGGCGACGGAGTCTGTGGCGACGTTGACAACTGTCCCGCTGACGCCAACAGTGACCAAGCCGATGGTGATGGCGACGGTCAAGGTGACGTTTGTGACGCTTGTCCTGCAGACGCCGATAACGATGCCGACGCTGACGGAGTCTGTGGCGATGTCGATAATTGCCCTGCTGATTCCAATGGCGACCAAGCCGATGGCGATGGTGACGGAGCGGGTGACGTTTGTGACGCTTGTCCCAATGATGCCGACAACGACGCTGACGGCGACGGAGTTTGCGGTGATATCGACAACTGTCCCGCTGACTCTAACAGTGATCAAGCTGACGTCGACGGTGACGGAATCGGAGACGCCTGTGATCCTCTCAACGATAACGATGGTGACGGCGTAGGAAACGATACGGATAACTGTATCGACACTGCCAATGCTGACCAAGCCGACGCTGATGGCGACGGAGCTGGTGACGTTTGTGACTCTTGTCCAAATGATGCTAACGACGATGCTGACGGTGACGGAGTCTGTGGCGACGTTGATAACTGTCCCGCCGATGCCAATGGCGACCAAGCCGATGGTGACGGCGACGGTCAAGGCGACGTCTGTGACGCTTGTCCTGCCGATGCCAACAACGACGCTGACGGCGACGGAGTCTGTGGTGACGTCGATAACTGTCCTGCTGACGCCAATGCTGATCAAGCTGATGAAGATGGCGACGGAGTCGGTGACGCTTGTGATCCTTTAACCGATTCGGACGGTGACGGAGTTGCCAACGATACCGACAACTGTGTCAACGATGCCAATGCCGATCAAGCTGATGGTGACGGCGACGGTCAAGGTGACGTTTGTGACGCTTGTCCCGCTGACGCTAATAACGACGCTGATGGCGACGGAGTCTGTGGCGACGTTGATAACTGTCCCGCCGATGCCAATGGCGACCAAGCCGATGGCGACGGCGACGGCCAAGGTGACGCCTGTGACGCTTGTCCCGCTGACGCTGATAACGACGCCGATGGCGACGGAGTCTGTGGTGACGTCGACAACTGTCCCGCTGATGCTAATGCTGATCAAGCTGACGTCGACGGTGACGGAATCGGAGACGCCTGTGATCCTCTCAACGATAACGACGGTGACGGAGTCGGAAACGACACCGATAACTGTGTGGATACTGCCAATGCTGATCAAGCCGATGGCGACGGCGACGGTCAAGGTGACGTCTGTGACGCTTGTCCCGCTGATGCTAATAACGACGCTGACGGCGACGGAGTCTGTGGCGACGTTGACAACTGTCCCTCCGACGCCAATGGCGACCAAGCCGATGGTGACAGCGACGGTGCAGGTGATGCTTGTGATGCTTGTCCTGCCGATGCCAATGACGATGCCGACGCTGACGGTGTTTGTGGTGACGTCGACAACTGTCCTGACGATGCCAATGCTGACCAAGCTGACGTCGACGGCGACGGAATCGGTGACGTCTGTGATCCTTTAAACGATAACGACGGTGACGGAGTCGGAAACGACACCGATAACTGTGTGGATATCGCCAATGCTGATCAAGCTGACGCTGACGGCGACGGCCAAGGCGACGTTTGTGACACCTGTCCCGCTGACGCTGATAACGACGCTGACGGCGACGGAGTTTGTGGCGACGTTGACAACTGTCCCGCCGATTCCAACGGCGACCAAGCCGACACTGATAGTGACGGAGCTGGTGACGCTTGTGACGCTTGTCCTGCCGATGCCAACGACGATGCTGACGCTGACGGAGTTTGTGGTGACGTCGACAACTGTCCTGACGACGCCAATGCCGATCAAGCGGATCTCGATGGCGACAACCAAGGCGACGTCTGTGACGAAGATGACGACAACGACGGAGTCAATGACGACGTCGATAACTGTCCCGTCGACGCCAACGCCGACCAAACTGACACCGACGGTGACGGGGTGGGTGATCCTTGTGACGACACCTTAGACAGTGACGCTGATTCGATCGAAGACGACGTCGATAATTGTCCCTTCACCTTCAACCCCGCCCAAACGGATACCGACGGCGACGGCATTGGAGACGAATGTGACAACTGTCCTGGTGACACCAATGCTGATCAGTTAGACGCTGACGCCGATACCCTCGGTGACGTCTGTGACAACTGTCCTTCATTCAGTAACACCGACCAAGCTGACCTCGACAACGATGGTTCTGGTGACGTCTGTGACGCTGATATCGATAATGATGGAGTCGACAACGTCGACGATAACTGCGATCGCTTACCGAACGCCTCCCAAACCGACAGTGACCAAGATAATGTAGGTGACGTTTGTGATAACTGTCCAAGCGTTGCTAACGAAGGTCAAGACGACACGGATGGCGACACTCTCGGAAACGATTGTGATCCCGATGACGACAACGACGGAGTTGCCGACGTCGACGATAACTGTCCTTTGATCGACAACGCTGATCAAGCTGATCGAGATGGCGACAATATCGGAGACGTTTGTGATAACGACAACGATAACGACGGAGTCTTGAACGAGACCGACAACTGTCCTCTCGACGAGAACACCGATCAACTCGACACTGATGGCGATACCGAAGGTGACGTTTGTGACGAAGACGACGATAACGACACCGTTCTCGACGTCGACGACAACTGTGATCTGATCGAAAATCTCGATCAAGCCGATGCCGATGGTGACGCCGTTGGAGATGCTTGTGACAACTGTCTCAACACCGCTAACACCGGACAAGCTAACTCTGACGATGACGAATTCGGTAACGCCTGTGACGACGACGACGATAACGATACGGTTCTGGATTTCGACGACAACTGTCCGGAACATCCAAACCTCGATCAAATCGACGTCGACAACGATGGAATCGGTGATGCCTGTGATCCTAACGTAGATTCAGATCTCGACGGTATCTCAGACTCAACCGACAACTGTCCTGGCGACTTCAACCCAGACCAACTCGATATCGATGAAGATAACATCGGAAACGTTTGTGATATCGACAACGATAACGACTCGGTCTTAGACATCGACGATAACTGTGTCCTCGACGCCAACCCCGGCCAAGAAGATAACGACCAAGACACTTTAGGTGACGTTTGTGACGACGACGACGATAACGACGGAGTCATCGACGACACTGACAACTGTCCGTTCGACGAGAATGACGATCAAGCTGATCGCGATCTCGACAATATCGGAGATGCTTGTGACGCTGATAACGATAACGACGGAGTCAATGACGATATCGACAACTGTCCCGAAGCTCCTAACCCGGATCAACTCGATTCGAACAACGACGGAGTCGGTGACGCCTGTACGATCATCATCGTTCAATTCCTCCGTGGTGACGCTAATGGAGACCTCAGAAATGATATTTCTGACTCCGTCTTCATTCTGAGTTACCTCTTCCGAGGAATCGGTACTCCTCCCTGTCTGGATGCTGCCGATATCAATGACGATGGTCGAGTCGACATTTCAGACTCGATTTACAATGTCGTTCACTTGTTCTTAGGTGGTGCTGAACCTCCCCCTCCATATCCAACTCCGGGGACGGATCCCACCGAAGACGAGTTCGATTGCAACATCGGTCCTTCAGGTCCTTGATGCTGTGATTGAATTTGAGTCAACTGGGTAAGCAAAAAACCCCTTCGAGTAAAACTCGAAGGGGTTTTTTCTTGTTTAACACTGGGCCCACTTCAAGCTACGCTCGAAGGGTTTTTTTCTTATTAATTCAGGGCCCACTTGTAGGGGCAGGGCTTGTCCCTGCCCAATTCCTAAAAGGCAATTGTAGTAATAAATCATTCACCTCGTTTGAGGAAAAGGCGACCACAAGGGTCGCCCCTACAGACGGAATGTTTTTTCAGGGTTGATTAAAATTCTATCCATAAATGAAATAGAGCTAAGAACCCCTCGCTAGCGCTTCGGGCTAGTAAAAGTTTAACTAGCCCGAAGCGCTAGCGAGGGGTTCTTGGCACTACGATTCAATGGGCGTTAGAGAGAAGCTCTTAAAACAGATAATCCATCAAGATCTCCCACTCCCCCCAATCGGGTTCGACGAGGAGGTGGGAACCGGCTTTAATCAATCGATCCCGCTTATTGCTATTCATGTGATATTGATTGCCTTCCGGACTCACCAAGCCCACCGTGATGGCATCAATCTGCCGCCCTTTGAGTATCTCGACGTAACCATCCCCCAGAACCACAAGCTCAGGTCCGCTGAGATCAAAATCGGCGACAATCTTTTTGATCACCATTTCCTTAGAGAAATCTTTGAGGTTGGGAAGCGCCCCGAAAATACCGCCATCGAAGAACTCAGCGAGACCCAAGGCCTGAGCCTCGTCTTTGACGAACTCGACATCCGTACCACTGGCGAGATAGAGCTTCACTCCCTTGTCCTGGAAGGACTTTAAAAGAGTATAGGCGCCCGTCACTCTCAAGCTCTCAGGATCGATCGATCCCGATTTGAGCCCTGAGAGACGATTCTCAGCGACAGGGAGAATTCTATCATTATAGATTTGCTTATAAGCCAAGGGCTCGAGACTTTCCCCGCCCCGCTTCTCGACCTCTTCTTTCAAACGCATCATCTGAAATATGGTCTGCTTTCCCGTCAGATGGTCGACGAAATCCATGACGAGAGCTTCTAATTCTTGGCGACTCTCAGCTTGAGGGCAGGCCTCCAGAATTTCGACCATCATGGGAACCATGATATCTTGCCAGCCGTCACGAACCATCGAGAGAGTGCCATCGAAGTCAAATACTGCATGGCGGATCCCCCCGGTGGTGGGAGAGTCTAAAATTTCAATTTTCGATCCGGGAATACACGCTTGCGGGTTCATTTTTACGAGTTTAATTTCTTTGAGGAGTTAAAAAATTAATAGAATCAGCCAACCTTTGAGCAGGGGATACTATCACGCCGAAGAATCCGCTACAATGGAAGGTCCGTTTCATTCCTCGGCGATTCAGAGGAGCCCTTTCAGTAAGAAATATAAGAATTGAGAAGAACCATGTCGGATTCGACTTCTACCCGAGATGAAAACAGCCTGACGACCGAAAAAATGGCTGAAAGAGCCAAAAAGGCCTCTTGGACTCTGGCTAGCCTGAATACCGAAGCGAGGAACCGAGCTCTGGAAGAAGTACTCACGGTCCTCCAGGAACAAAAGGAATCGATCTTAGCTTCCAATCGTGAAGATATCGAAGCAAGTGAACGAGATGAGCTCGCTGCCCCTCTCAGAAAACGTTTGGATCTTTCGGGGGATAAGTACGAAGTCATTTTAGAAGGCTTGAGAGACCTCATTCAGCTTCCCGACCCAGTGGGACACGTTGATTACGCCGTGAGACTCGATGACGGATTGGAACTGAGAAGAGTGAGCTGTCCTATCGGAGTCTTAGGAATCATCTTTGAATCCCGACCCGACGCGGCAGTTCAGATTGCAACTCTTTCCATCAAATCGGGAAATGCGGTGCTCTTAAAAGGAGGTCGCGAAGCAGCTAAATCAAACCTGGCTTTAGTGAATGCCATCCGCGAAGGATTGAAGCGAGCCGGTGTACCCGAGGATGCCGTTCAAAACTTAGCTTCTAGAGAAGAAGCTCAAGGCTTACTCTCATTAGATCACCTCGTTGACTTGATCATTCCTCGAGGCAGCAACGAGCTGGTTCAATCGATTCAAGAATCGACCCGCATCCCCGTACTTGGGCACGCCGATGGAATCTGTAGTGTCTACATCGACCAACAAGCCGACTTGGAAAAAGCCATCTCGATCACTGTTGATGCTAAAACTCAGTACCCCGCTGTTTGTAACGCAGCTGAAACTCTCTTAGTTCATTCCACCGTTTTAGAGAGCCATTTGCCAGCGATTGCTAAAGCCCTTCAAGAAGCTGGCGTCACCTTGAGATGTGATGAACGTGCGATCACTCAAGTCGATGGGGCGGAAACCGCAACCGATGAAGATTGGAAAACGGAATTTCTCGATCTCACGATCGCAGTGAAAGTCATCGACTCCATTCAAGAAGCGATCGAACACATCAATACCTTCGGCTCCGGTCACACTGATGCCATCGTGACGGAAGATCCACAGGCTCAAGAAACCTTTCAAGCTTTAGTAGATTCGGCGGGAGTCTTCCACAATGCCTCTACTCGCTTTGCCGATGGATTCCGATTTGGCTTCGGAGCTGAAGTGGGAGTCTCTACTTGTAAAACCCACGCGAGGGGTCCGGTGGGCCTCGAAGGTTTAGTCATTTACAAGTATCGCTTAAATGGAAACGGCCATCGAGTCGATGATTTTGGTCCCGGTAAAAAGGCTTATCTTCACGAACCGATGGATAAATAGGTCAGCGAGGGTAGTAGGCACACGCCGTGTGCCGTCCTTCTCTTGAAGGCATGAACGACTACCAAGTTCAAATTTATTTCCAAGCAAACATATTAACTATCCCGAGTCTACGCAGGGAGTGCGTAAGCCGAAGGCTTACATGCACGGAGCAACGCGACCATTAAATACTGCGGAGCGAAGCGACCATTATTACTGCGAGGGGACGAAAAGTAGAATTGAGTTCTATAAACTCGAATCTACGTTTCGTTAATATCGGTGCTAACGCTCCCCCCTTAAGTAATAATGCGTGATTGAATTTATTTTTATCCTATCCCTCGCTTACGCTTCGGGCTTGAAATATTTTTGTCAGCCCCCGCAGCTTTCTTCGTCTTGACTCAACAAGCCCGAACGCTGCGAGTAATCCGATGGCGCGGCTGGATCGACGAGAGTCTCCATGAATCCCGCTTCGAGGATGCGCTCCAATATGACATCGACGTCATCCTGCCCTTCGATTTTTTGAAAAGCTCGCCGAATGTCGTTGGCGTGTCGAAGACCCGTCGAGTACCAAGCGCCAAACTTGCGCATCATAAGTGAGGCTAACCGAGTTTGGCCAAAATGATATTCCAAGAGGGCATAGTGCTCTCGAATCACTTCGACCAATTCCTCAAGCGTATGTCGAACGGGAACTTCCTTCCCATCGAAGAGCTGCTTGAGGTGACGAAAGAGCCAAGGGTTCCCTAAGCACCCCCTACCGATGATGACTCCATCGCAACCTGTGGCATCCATCATGCGAAAGGCATCGGGGGCTTGCCAAATATCTCCGTTACCTAAAACGGGAATACTGATCAATTGCTTCAACTCGGTGATGAAATCCCACCGGGCACGTCCTCGATATTTCTGTTCAACAGTTCGAGCGTGCAAACCGATATAAGCGCAACCCTCATCCTCAGCGATCTTCCCCGCGTCTCGAAAATTCAATCGGTCTTCGTCTAAACCCAAGCGCACTTTAATCGAAACCGGAAGAGGGTCAGCAGCCTTGACAGCAGCGTGGACGACCCGTCGACAAAGGTCGGGATTAGCGGGAATCGAAGCACCTCCACCTTTTTTCATCACCTTAGGTGCCGGACAACCAAAGTTGATGTCGATATGATCGACGCGATCTTTAATGCGCTTAACGGCTTCTGAAAGTTCCTCGGGTTGAGCCCCAAATATTTGTAGAGACCTCGGTGATTCATCTTCACCAAAGTGAGCCCGAGTTAAGGTTTTTTCGTGTCCTTCAGCAATCCCCTTTGCACTCACCATCTCGCTGATACACAAACCCGCGCCGTGGTCGTAACAAATTTTTCGGTAGGGATAACTTGTGACCCCCGCCATCGGTGCTAAAACCACCGGAGGCCAAACATTAATTTTGGAACCGATAGGAAGTGGCTTATAAGGAGACGCATTCGGTTTCTCTGAAGCTGAATTGTCAGCTTGGGGAATCTCTGACGACATGGTTCTCGAGGTGTTAGATAACAGAAACGAATCAAAGATTGTTGAGATTGGTTCGTGAACGAACGAAAGAAAAGCTTATTATAATTGGTGTTCTTCAAGATTGAAGGACCCGTACGGATCTCTTTCCACAAATCTCATGAGATCAAAAGAAAATGAGGCAGAGAAAGAGATGACGATCACTCCTCTAGCTTTTCAAAATTTCAAAAACCATCGATGATGATTCGACTACACCCCCGAGCCCAAGAACTCGAAACCGAAAGTGCGTTTAAGGTGCTACAACGCGCTCGGCAACTTGAATCAAAAGGAAAAGACATCATTCACTTAGAAATCGGGCAACCCGATTTCCCGACTCCAGCCCCGATCTGTGATAAGGCTAAAGAAGCTATCGATCAAGGTCATACGGGCTACGGCCCAACTCCCGGCCTTCCTGATCTGAGAGCCCTGATCGCAGATTATGCTGGGCGACAACGCGGAGTGGAATTAACTGGAGACGAAGTTATCGTCACTCCGGGTGCAAAACCTCTGATCTATTATTCGATCAGTGCCCTAGTCGGTCCCGGAGATGAAGTGATCCTCCCGGACCCTGCTTTCCCTACTTATCCTTCAGTGATAAAGCACGTCGGAGCCGAGATCGTCCCCTTACCTCTCAAAGAAGAAACGGGCTTTCGCTTCGATCCCGATGAGTTTTTAGCGAAAATCACTCCGAAAACTCGCTTAGTTTTCCTCAATTCTCCCCACAATCCCACTGGTGGGGTCTTGACCCAGGAAGACTTAGAAATCGTGGCAAAAGCAGCAATCGAAAATGACTTCGTTGTCGTCAGCGATGAGATTTATAGCCGATTAGTTTACGACGGTAAGTTCTGTTCCATCCTCAGTATTCCGGGAATGAAAGAGAGAACGATCGTCATCGATGGATTCAGTAAAACCTATTCGATGACAGGCTGGAGATTAGGCTACGCTCTCCTTCCGTCGGAGCTCCTCCCGACCTTCGAACTCTATAGTGTCAACATTGTCAGTTGCGTCAGTACTTTCAGTCAGTACGGAGCGATGGAGGCTCTGACGATGGATCAAACTCCGATCACTGAGATGGTGAATGAGTTCCAATCCCGAAGAGACCTCCTCGTCGAACACCTCAATGCCATTCCTTCCATCACTTGTCAGATTCCCAAAGGAGCGTTCTACGCCTTCGCGAATATCACTCAAACGGGTAAAACTTCACAACAACTCGCTGAAGAATTATTGGAACATGCAGGAGTCGCCCTGCTCAATGGAGGCAGTTTCGGAGAGGCAGGAGAAGGTTTTCTGCGATTCTCCTACGCTAATTCGAAAGAGAATTTAATCGAAGCCTGTAAAAGAATTAGGTCCTACCTAAGCTGAACAACCGATAATGTAAGGAGGAGAGTTTAGGTTCTAACTTTAGCGCTTTAAGTAATGCTCCGATAGAATGATAAGCGAGTGTGCATAAGTAAATAAGTTACCATTCGGATTGCAGTCTAACTGAATGCAAAGATCAGAGTTTCTCCACAAAGGCTTTAGGGTCTGCCGTTTATTTGGAATCGATATCTGGGTCCACTGGATCTTGGCGGTGATGTTAACCATCATGCTTTTGACAGAGTGGGTCAAATCCGGAGCTGATATCGTTCTAACTCTGAGCTATCCTCTGATCATTCTGACTTCGATCCTTCTTCACGAATTTGGGCATTGTTACGCGGCAAAAAGAGTGGGTGGCGGCGCTCGTTCCATCATCTTGTGGCCCTTAGGTGGATTAGCCGAGTGTGACTACCCTCAAATCCCGATGGCAAAATTTTGGGTCTCTCTAGGCGGCCCATTAGTCAATGTAGCCTTAGCTATCCTCTTCTCTTGGGCCTTTTTTATCGAGCCTAATCCCGAATCCAGATTCTCAGAAATTGCCATCATGGTCGGGGAAGAGATGGTGCTTCTCAATTCATTCTTACTCATTTTTAACTTACTCCCCATCTACCCCTTAGATGGGGGCCAAATTTTCTTTGCCTTAGCTTGGAAAAAATTTGGTTCACTCGGGAAAGCGGGTTGGACTACGGTCGTAACCACGCGTATTGCCATCCCGACCGTCATCATTCTTGGAATTGTTGCCAACGCTCTTCAGATTGAATTCCTCTTCATCTTCGGTGGAATCTTTATGATTTTCATCTTGGCTTGGTGCTGGTTAAAAACCGAAACCCTGAAGCAAGAACTGGAGCATATGGAAGAGGATTATGTCTTCGGCTATAACTTTTCTCAAGGTTACACAAGCCTCGAAAGCTCCGGTGGCTCTCGACATCCTTCTAAACCTCGACGCCCCGGATTCTTCGCTCGTTTAAAACAAAAACGATTAGCCAAAGAACAAGAAGCCCGCGCGCAAATGAAAGCAGAGGTCGACCGCTTGTTAGATAAAATCTCTCAAGAAGGCATGAATAGCTTATCTAAAAAGGAACGTCAGTTCTTAGAGGTCGCGAGTAAGAAGCTTCAAGAAGACTCTTCAGGCTAGCCATAATGATGGTCGCTTCGCTCCAGCGTGCAAGTTCGCCTTCGGCTCACGCACTCCCTAAAGAAGAATATTCCCCTTTAAAATGAGTGTGCTGGCAGTTGTACTAATAGCAAATTAACTAGCCCGAAGCGTGAGCGAGGGGACCAAACGTTTAGTGAAGAGGACTCAATCCCACCCGCAATACACTTTAAAATCGAATTAGTCTTTCCCCCTCGTTAGCGCTTCGGGCGAGATATTAGTCAATCGTTGGCACGGTTGGTTGCTTTAGCTTGCCCGGCTCACGGAGCGAGCCTACTACTACAAAATCCCTTGAATCAAGATCGATAAATAAAACTGCCCGCGTAAATCTTCGATGCGATTTAAATCTCTAATGTCGTAGCCCGTATAAAAGTTTTGCCCAAGCAGATATCCCCCACCGACACTGAGATCTAAAAAAGAATTCACCCATCGAACACCGAGTTCCACTCGATCGTGCTCGTAAAAAATTCTTCGGTGAGTGCTCTTATTTAAGTAAAAACCGTCAAAGGTTCTGGCATAACGCGCGAAGAGTCGAAGGGCTTCTACTTCATCTAGAGGTTGATAGGTCAGAACGGAATTGAATTCTAAAGGGTAGGAATAAGTTGCTTTAAATTTTAATGAATCGAATAGATTCCACTCCACTTGGCTCTGGGGCAAGCCCACCTGAATATTGAGATCATCCGATATCTTTTCGATGTAGGTCAAATAAGGTAGTGGAAGGTCTTTCCAGAGTGCCAAATTCCCATCGAAAGTTAGACCGTAATGTATTTTTTTATCTTCGGATAAGGACTGACTAAAATCTAAGGTCACCATCGGGTACCAAGATCGTGAGTTCGACCAATATCCATCGTTTGCCGTTCCAACTCCCCCAATGAAATTAAAGTGAAGATTCTCAGCGATCTTTCCCCAATTCATTCTTCCTACTACGATCACATCGTTGAGCTGCCCATCGATGAATGAATCATCGGATGAATTATCTAAGGTCAAAATTTCGTAACCGAGAGAGAGAAATGGATCGCGTACACTTCTCGGAAATTTGATGCGTCCACTAGAGTCCCAATAAAAGATCGAGGTTCGTCCTTGTCCACGGTGATTTTTTCCATTTTCAGTAAACATTAAATCATCGACAGTATCCGCCCAGTGGTCGTCCGTTTTCCAATCCTTGAAATTGAGCTCAGGCCCCACCTGAGCAACGGCTTCGCTAAAAAGGCCAAAGCCCAAGCCCAAAAACGCACTCAGAACGAATCTTTTAAGAAATTTTTTAAGCGGATTGTTCAATGCGAAATCTCCCCATCGATCTTAAACGGCCAATGAATCACGTCCTCAACATGTATTAAGTCATAGCAAAAAAATGGCTTAGATAAAACAACCGAATACTATCCATCATTTGGACACCCTGGGTTCAATCAGAAATAAACTGCGCTCGAGCCTAGGTGCTGGTAGGCTCGATGAGTAGATAATACCCCCAAAATACGACAAAATTAAGGCACTCTTCTGTCTTCACCCGGTTTGGAAATCAGCACCTTGAACATATTGAGCCGACGATTCAAGTCACCGATCCTCTTGTGGGTAACTTGTATCACGCTACATTTTTGTAGCCTTGGCTTCGGTGCGCCTCCAGAAAATGATGATTTTCAAAACGCGCTAGAACTCTCCAGTTGGGGCGGAGAGGTCACCGGAAATAATTTTGAAGCCACTTCAGAATTGGGTGAACCCCAACACGATGGTGAGAATACCCTCAACTCGGTTTGGTATCACTGGAAGATCCCGGCCTCTGGAAGACTCACTCTCTACACTTTCGGCAGCAATTTTGACACGGTCATGGCTGCTTATTCTGGAGATTCTCTCGATAACCTAGAACCTCTTGCTTCGAACGACGATTCTCCCTGGGGCTTCGAGAGTTTGATTGAGATCGAAGTCACCGCCGGAGAAGACCTCCGCATTGCGGTCGCCGGTTTCAATGGAGAGTTCGGAATCATTCACCTCATCTGGCACTTAGAACCTTTCGCCAACCCTCCTCCTGAAAACGACCTCTTTAAAACGAGAGAAGAACTGACGAGCTCCTTCGGGAACAAGATACAAAGCAACCTCAACTCGAGCTTAGAAGAGGGAGAACCTCTTCATCATTCCATCAATCCAAAAACGTCGCTCTGGTATAAAGTTTCCTTTGATACCGACGGAATATTAATTTTGGACAGCCACGGGACGACTTACCAACGCTCGATTGCCATCTATTCCGGTGAAACTATCCCCGACTTGAAACCCGTCCCGGATCTCAACGCAGCTGATGATGATAACCCTCAGAGCCTACGAAGCATCAGAGTTGAAGCCGGTACGGAATATTCCATCGCCATCGCCGATCAGAATGGAGGCGTGGGTTTAGCGATATTCACCTGGCAGTTTTTACCCAACTGCGAAGCACCTCCCGAGCCTGCCTATCCTGAACCCGATCATGAAGGAACTCTGCTTGCAACTTCGACGACCTTAGCTTGGGGCCCGATGATTCCACTCTTTAAAGAAGTGATCTATGGAAGCGATGACCGACAGGATATGTATGAGCTCAACGATCCAAAACTCATTCGCTTAGCTCAAGCCACCGGCGCGGTCGTCAATCGACATAACTTAATTGAAAACGGAAGCTACTACGAACTGCGCTCACTCGATTTTGGTACAGTAAAAAACCTTTGCGAGGATGAGCCCTACTTTCACCAGCCCGTCGTTTCGGAATGTTCCGGCTTCCTGGCGGGACCAGGCGTTTTCATCACCGCGGGGCATTGTATCGACAACATCGACAAGTGTAGAGAAACCGCCATCGTTTTTGGGTACTACATGCTCGATCAGGACACCCCCGTCCTGAGAATTCCCAAAAAGGACGTCTATTTTTGCTCAGGGATCATCAATCGTAAGAAACAAGGGTTTGAAGATTGGGCAATTCTGAGATTAGATCGCGAAGTTCCGGACCGTACTCCGATGCCCATCCGGACAGAGGGAGAACTCTCAGATAACGAAGCTATCTTCGCTCTAAGCTTTCCTCAAGGATTACCGCTGAAATATTCTGGAGGAGCCAACGTTCGCGATAACCACTCGAGGTATTACTTCAGCTCGAATTTAGATATCAATCGGGGAAGCTCAGGCGGACCGGTGATTCACCGGGAGTCCTTGGAGGTCGAAGGGATCATCGTCGGAGGAGAAGATGATTTTGTTCTCAATGACGAACTTCCTTGCTTCGAATCGAACCGCTGTCCCGATGATGGTTGCTTAGGCGAAACGGTCACTCGCATCTCCAATTTCCGCCATTTCATTCCTGATAATGGAGGGATTGTCGAGTACGACGTTTTCATCGGAGAAACGGAAGATCACCTCGAGCTCCTGACGACCACTTTAGATACACGGCTTCCAGTCGATGGTCTCGAAATAGAAAAGACCTATTACTGGCAAGTCATCGCCAGAGACAGCTGTGGGGAAACTCCAGGCCCTATTTGGAGTTTTAATATTCAAAGCGCCCCTGAATTTGAACGCGGTGAAGCTGTTCCAGATGGCAATGTCGACATCACCGATGGTATTCAAATCATCGGCTTCATCTTCCTCGGAACGGTCCTTGAAATCGATTGTCGGGATGCCTTAGATATCGACGACAATGGTCGATTAGAGATCACCGATCCTATCGCTCTCCTTTCCCACCTCTTTTTAGGTACGGCCGCCCCTCCACCTCCCTGGAGAAGCTGCGGTCAGGATCCCACTCCAGACGAATCTGAGTGTGTGTACTTCCCTGGTTGTCAGCCATGAGAGAAGTTTAGGCATCATTTCATTCCATCCCGTCGCTAACGCCCCGGGCTTACTAAGCCCTCTCTCCATTCAAATTTTGCCCTGAACCTAGACAATTTTGATTTCGTAAGTAAAAATTATGAAATTAATTGAGACGGATTGCGACTGACCAAACCAGTGAATCATGCTAATTAATCGTTGAGGGAAACCTTCGGTTAAAAAACCTAATTGGCCGTACAGATTCGGCCCCAAAAGCTTAAAATACAATTAGTTATACTCTTTTGTTCAGGTTCGCCCCAGGATCGACTCAAGCCGGGTTGAGTGAAAATATCAACCTCTGCTTCACTGGGGGAGGTTCGATCTTGAACTTCAGAAGTACCAAGAATCGGAATCCGCTTTCGATGTAAGGCCTTCAAATGTTCGATATCTGGCGACAAGTCAAACTGAAACAAGCAAAAAACGCCCTTCGTGAAGGAAGACTCGACGAAGCCTTTGCGATCGCCATGGATAAAAGCATGCGGGATCACCGCGGCGGGCAAACCTTGTTAGAAAAATTAGCTCCAAAGCTCCTCGATCGAGCCGGAGAACACCTGAATTCTAAGCGCTACCGCGAAGCCCTGATCGACACCGAACGAGCCTTAGAAGCCGGCGGGGTTCAAGTTCAAGCCTCGGACCTTCGAGAGCAAATCCTCGACGAGCGATCCCGCGAAAAAAAGAGAAAAGAAAAAGTTAACCAACTTCTCGACTCCGCCCGAAGGCACTTGGTTAAAGGTTCGTTGAGGACCAGTGAAGAGCGCCTCCAAAACGTTCCTACCGAAGATTCGAGAGTGAATTCGATCTACGACAAGATTCACAACCACCAAGAAAAAGGTATAGAAGTTGAAGAGCGCGCCCGCAAGCACTTAGACGAACATGATTATTTACAAGCCTGTGAAGCCGCCGAAGAACTCGTCGGGCTCTTAGGAAGAGGAGACGAAACCCGAGACTTTTTAACTCACCTCAAAGTCTTAGTGCAAACGAAGATTATCAAAGCTCTCGAAGAGGGAGATCTCAAAACCGCCAGCGAGCTCCATCGCAGACTCCTTCAGGTTTCAGGCCCCACTTTAGATATCCAAAAAATCGAAGACATCTTCAAGAACTTAGCCAAAGCTGGTGAAGCTTTCGACGATGCGAGATACGAAGATGCCCTCATTTATATGGGTCGGTTGCAATTGTTCATCCCCCAAGCCCACTGGGTTAAGGATACCGTCGAAGATTTAAAAAAATTAACGGACTCCCTGAGAGCCTTAAAAACGGGCCCGATCGGATTCGCTTTAGAAGCGACGAAACCCTGGGAAGTTACCTTTGAAAACGCGCAGACTCAAGTCGCGCAACCACAATTACAAATTCCAGCAATCCCCAACGAAATTCCGATTCCAACACCCGCTCAAAAGAAAGCACAAGCGCTCGCCGCTACGCCATCAACTCGCCATTTACTTTGGATCGATGGCGTCGGTACCTACTTACTGCTCTCTACCGATACCGTTTCCATCGGAAGGTCAGGATCTTCGATGCGAGCAGATCTCCCCGTGCCCACCGAGATCGAGGGATTTCACGCTGAGATCCGGCGAATCGATGAAGACTTTTTCATCACTCCGGCACAAGGCCAGGTGATCATCGATGGAAAATCGATCGAAAGAAAACTCCTTGAAGATGGGGACAAAGTTGAACTCACTTCTCGCTGTGGTTTCCGTTTTTACCTTCCAACTCAACGCACCCCTACCGCCGTCCTAAAAATGAGAAAGAATCTGCGTGTAGAAGGACACGCTCAGGATATCATCCTCATGGGAGGTTTGGTCATCTTAGGTGCGGGAGTTCCTGGATCGACGGGTAACGGTTGTCACATTTGTGTACCTCACGAAGGCAAGCCCATCGTTCTCAGCCGGAAGAATGGCCACTATCGCCTTAAAGCCCCCATCGAAATTGAAGT
This sequence comes from Planctomycetota bacterium, assembly GCA_028280485.1. Classification (GTDB taxonomy): domain Bacteria; phylum Planctomycetota; class UBA8108; order UBA8108; family JACQVS01; genus JANQLS01. The sequence continues at coordinate 42,764 of JANQLS010000108.1, read as the reverse complement.
GGATGGTGAAGGCGCAGGATTAGATGCAGAAGTGCCAGTTGGCGCCCATGTAAAAATCGGCGAATTAACCTTTACGATCACCCCAGTCGAGCAAGGGAGAGTGTGAGGTGTCTTACAAGTATAAGCACGGAGACCGCCCTCTAGAAGGGTACACTCTGATGCGAGGGCTCGGCCGCGGCGGATTCGGAGAAGTCTACTACGGCGTCTCTGACGGAGGCCGAGAGGTCGCGATTAAAACCATTCAGCAAAACCACGAAGTGGAACTTCGAGGGGTTCGTCATTGTATGAACCTCAAAAGCCCCCACTTGGTTTGTATTTTCGATTTGAAAACCAACGCTGATGGTACGCCTTTCGTCGTCATGGAGTACGTTTCCGGCCCCTCCTTTCGAGACATCCTGAATCACAGTAAAAATGAAGGTTTAGGTCGAAACAAAGCGACTTATCTCATCCTCAGAATTGCCAAAGGGCTCAGCTATCTTCATGAAAAGGGCATCGTTCACCGAGATCTAAAACCGGAGAACATCTTCTTTGAAGATGGCTACGCCAAAATTGGTGACTACGGGCTCTCAAAGTTCATCAATGTCTCCCGCCAAAGTGGCCAGACGATCAGCGTCGGTACGGTGCATTACATGGCACCAGAGATCGGATCCGGAAATTACAGCCGAGGCATCGATATTTATTCTCTCGGAGTCATCTACTATGAACTCCTCACCGGAACGGTTCCTTTCGACGGCGACAGTATGGGTGAAATTCTCATCAAGCACTTAACGTCGCCCCCCGACTTAGAAAATATCGATGGCGACCTTCGGGCCATCCTCGACCGTTGCTTAGAAAAGAAACCTGAAGATCGCTACCAAAACATCGAAGACTTCGTCAACGATATCGAGAACATTCCCGATCTTAGTTCTCAAGCAGGAAAGGTCTCCTTTGAGAGTATTTCAACCTCCTGGGAAAAACCGGATCTCGCCTCCCTTCAAGCATTAGAACAGGCACCGACTCAAGCACCTCAAGCTCCACCCCAGCCGTTAGAAAATTTAGAGACAGCGAATCCCACTCCTAGCGGAATACATATCGCAATAGGCACGCCGCAGTCTCCCATTTCAATGGAAGGCGTTTCAGTCGAAGGAAGAGATCCTGAACCTGTAAATCAAGCTCAGCCTCAACAGAACCGCTCTAACAAGCCTCCTCAGGCGCAACCTAAGCGCCTTCAAAATACTTCCCAAGTTCCGAAACTCGAATTAGAGCTAAAGGGCAAACAGGGTAGAGGAAGAATCGTCAACGGAATATTCGCCGTTTGTGGTATCGCCTTGCCTTTAGCGCTACTTTCAGGGAGTGGTTCCCTCTTTAACGATTTCGCTTCGTGCGCTCTCCTCATCGCTTCGATGTCGACCGCGATCTTAATCGTAGAAGCCTGGGCGGCTCCCAAATTTCAAATCGATATGGGGATCGCCCGAAGACTTTCCGTTCTCGGATTTGCCGGCCCCGTTACCGTCTTAGCCCTCTATCTCTTAAGAGAATTTGGCTTTCACTCCAGAGCGATTGGAAACCCACTTACCTATCTAGTGGGTATAGCCCTCATCGACTGGCACCTTCGAGTACGCCCCGACCGAAAGGATTCCATTCGTTTAGATCACGCTTTCTACGCTGGGCTCTTCGGCTGGATCTTAGGTTACTTTTTCGGTGAACGTTCCAGCTTGATGTTCGGGGGGATCTTCGCCGGAATTTCGATCACTTTGAATACGATCTGTCCTCTATCAAAAAAATTCGCTGGGTCTAAATTTGTAGAATCCTCTCAAGATCAACAGAGACAAGCTCAACAAAGGCTGATGGAGCGAGGGTATTCTGAAGATCCACAATACCGGACTCAAAGAAATCCTCTCACGGCGGTCGCTCTATTTATCATTCTACCAATCTTCTTACTCTACGCCTTTGTCGGCGTCGGAGTCGGACCCTTTGGTCTCATCATGGTCCTCCTCCTCGGTGGGTTTGCTTTCTTCCAATTCCATCGTTGGTCGAAGACGACGAGCCTATTCGACTCCCTCTGGGCGGTCTTCGGTTTTGTCTTTTTCTTGGTGGGCTCGGTCATCGGCATCGCCGGGAGCTTAATTAAGACGGGATATAAAGAAAATATTGAGGCCGAATTACCGACGATCATATCGGCGCTCCATTCGGATGCGCACATGCTCATTGCCACAATCTTCTTCACCCTGACCGTGATCTGTTCCGGGATGGGAAGACGACACGGAGGCTGGTTGCACATTCTAAGGGGAGGTTTAGGTTGGACGGGCTTGTCGGTGTTGATGGGATTAATGATCGATCTGTTTTCTCAACACCACTTTGAAGCTCAGAATATTGCCGATTTGATCCGTAATCTTTTCCAAGAACGAGACTCCTTCATGTTCGTGATCATCTTGGGAGTTATCGCCCTTTGCATCGTGTTCTTGTTTTGGCCAGCTCGACGACTCCCTTCGGAGCCGGCATGGGCACAGCCCCAAGAAGGCCCTCAACAGCACAAGTAATGAATTGTCATGGTTTCATTTAGTTTAATATTCCTCGTTGTCGCTGGATTTGTAGTCCTCGGTTTGATCTTAGCCATCGGCCTTGCGATCTCTCATTCCTTGCGCCCCAAGCAAAGCTATCCCGTACAAGATGAGCGACGACACTTAGCCAACCGAGCTCGCAAGAGAGCCCAACGTCGAGGCTCCGCCGCTCCGCTGTGGATCACCGCAGGTGTCTTTCTGTTTATTGCGTTTCTTCTCTTCGCATTCGTAGGTCTGACCTATGTTTCGGTGAAAGAAGTTCGAAATCATGATGCTCCTGCCACCGAAAGTACCGTCAGTTCTCACCCCAGGCAAACTCGCAGCAGTAGTAGAGGGACAACGGAAAGATCTTTTCCAAGAACTGTAGAAAGATCTGAGAATGCCGATAGCGGCAGAAGGCCACCATCGGGGAGAGCCGAAAGTAAGGTCCACGAAGCGGAGAACCACTCGAGTGCGACTGAACGAGTGGATTCCATCAAAGGTGATAACGAAGTCCAACGCGCTCAAGAACGATCCACAGATGTGGCTCTGACCACCCCCGTCACCATCACGATGAAAAAAGACGCGGCTGTTTTCCATTTGGCTGATCCTTACGAAAATTGGAAACGCTTAGATCTATTTATCTCGAATGGGGAAGGTAAAGTGACTCAAAGCCCCAGCTCCGCTCGCTGGGTAACCAACGATGATCCCCCACCCCCCTTAGTTTACAAATCGAGTATTGCTTCGATCCGTTCTCCCTCACCGATGTCGGGGAATAAAATTGTGGGGTACTCGACTTCTTGGGATCCCAATCCTTCCGAGTCTTTCTTAGAGGCCGAATCTTCTGCCGTTCACCAATTAGCAGCTCAGTACCTTTGGGAACTCGCCAAGCTCGCTGAGAAGGGTAAAAAATTAGATTCTAAAATCTTTTTAGATATCGATCCCATCCAGCAATGCCTTCACATCGCTCGACAGAGCTTGAAACGCTATGAAGTTCAACGTTTCGAACAAAAAGTAGAAAAGAGTATCGCTACCTACTACCGAACAGCCGTGCTCTACCAACTCCCCCATCGCCATCTCAAAGAGGTTCAAAGCGATTTACTTCAAGTCGCTCGCGATGTTAAACTTCAACAATTCAAAGAAAAACGCAATGTCGTCTGGACGGCCTTAGCCGGTGGAGTTTTAGCCCTGGTCGTGTTCTTACTTTACTTATCCTTGAATTCGACGACCAAAGGGTATTTCACCTGGCGGCTACGCTTATTCTCTCTTTTACTGTTAGCCGGTTTATATTTCGGCCTCTTTCAGTTTCGTGAATGGTTCTTTTGATTCCTAAGGAGTTGTCAATCACTCTTTCGAGATGTATCCTGAATACTGCATTTTCTAGTCTTATAGCCATCTCGAAATCACAACAACCTTTAGAGAGCATCGCGCAGTTAAAACATGGGAACTCAGCCCGAGAATGAATCGGTAAACGACAACTCAGGGTCCTCTCAAGGTAAGTCGGGCTCTGAAGGGGAGGCCTCCAAGACCAACCTTCAAAATGAGGCCGACCGGTTTCTCATCGAAAACATTCGAAAAGGAGATCCCGATGCCTTCACTCAACTCGTCGATCGCTACGGTGGCCGCTTACGGGCTTACGCAGCAAGGCGCTTGATCGGATCGGGTATCGATCCTGAAGATGCCGTTCAAGAAACCTTATTGGGATTACTTCAAAGCTTAGATCTCATCGATAGAGTACGAAGTCTCCAAGCTTACCTTTTTCAAATCTTGCGGAACAAAATCGTCGACATGGCGAGGAAGCGCCCCGAAGCTCACGGCATGCATCAAGTTCCATTAGCAGGATCCACTCCCGAAGAATCAGAACGCCGAGGATACGAACCGGTCTCCCCTGGCGCGACTCCCAGTCAATACGCAAGACGGGATGAAGCGATCACCGTTAGAAACAAAATCCTCTGTGATGTTCTCGATGAATTTCTCGACGAGCTCCGAAGAGAAAAAAACTTTCGCGACCTGATGGTCTTGGAGTTGTTGTTTTTTGGTTCGTGGAAAAATCGAGAAATCGCCAAGGTGGTCGGCGTGAGTGAACCCACGATCACTCGAGTCAAGGCTTCATCTCTTGAAAAATTGGCAAGGATGGTTAGGCGCCACGAACTCTTGAATCCGGCGATGAATCTCTTAGACACCGAAGACAACCAATCTCAATTAATAAGGTCGATCTGGACATCCAACATGATGTCTTGCCCCAAGCGTAACACTCTAGGCTCCTATTCTTTGGGTGCGTTAGATGATGATTGGGAACGTTTCATCAAGTTTCACCTAGAAGTCGTCAAATGTGATTTCTGCCTGGCGAATCTCGCGGATATCGAAGGCGATGGAGACCCCATCCCTCCTCAAGCACGGGAACGCATCTTCGCTTCCAGCGTAGGTTTTTTAAGAAAACTGCAATCCGATTCCCAGTGAGAGAATGCCCCCCACTCCCCTCTATGGCTAAGGTTTCAAGAACCTAAACTAATATCGCTTTTAGAAAGCATTCTGAATAAGAACTCGGTAAACTAAGTCTCAATTGTAGCGAACCTCCATTCGTTTCAACTGTTCCCCTAGTCATCAGATAGTGATCAGCTAGTCATCAGCACTCTACTTCGGATTGCCACTCATCAATAGATACCGAGCCTCGTGAAAAACCGAAAAGTCGGTCGCCTGTTCAGAGATTTCATGGAATGGGCGATGTATTTCCCCACCCTACTCCTGATCTTCTTTGTAGGAATTCTTCCACTCGGATTCGCCTTGAGTGTCGGCCGCGGCATCGGTAATTTTGCGTTTTACGTCATCCGATTTCGGAGACATGTGGTTTTAGGGAATCTCAGATTCGTCTTCGGGGATCAGCTCTCTGAAAAAGAGATCCACAAAATGGCGGTCGAAGCCTACCACGAAGCTATGATGGCCCTCATCGAACTCTTTAGGGCCGCTCGGGCTACACCCGAAAATTTTGAATACCCCGCTGAATTCGAAAACCTCGACGAAATATTTGAACGCCAAAAACAAGGGGGACCCGCGATTGTCTGCGTACCGCACGCCGCCAATTTTTACCTCACTGGATTCGTGGCCGGTCAACGAGGCGTCAAATTTACGACTTTAGTTAAGCAGCTCAACGCGCCGCAATACGAGAAAATGCTCGATTCCACTCGAAAGCGATTCGGCATGGATGCGGTGAGCAATCTCAATACTTCGATCCGACATCTCGCCCGCTTGTTGAAAGCGGGGAAATGGGTAGCGATGCTCCCCGACCAAAATGCGCGTAAGGGCGGGGTGGTCGTCGATTTCTTGGGAAAGCCTGCCCGAACATTTCGAGGACCCGCAGTTCTCCATCTCTTAACGGATGCCCCGATCATCATCGCTGTCGATACGCGTTCGAAGGAAGACCCCAAGAAGCACTATATTCGCACGATTTTCGTTCCTCCCTTCGAACGGAGTGGAGATCGACAAGCGGATATTCAAGCGCTCACCAAACTCATCTCAGATTTGATGTCAGAAGTTATCCTGGAGAATCCAGCTCAGTACCTCTGGTTCCATCGCCGTTGGGGACGTGAGGCCAGCCGGACGCAGGCTAAGGAATAATAGATCAACTAAGGGCCCGATTTATTTCCAAAATCCCTTAGTAAGCCCGGAGCGTCAGCGATGGTAATAGGCACACGCCGTGTGCCGTCCTTCTTCTACAGGCAAGATCAACTACCAAGTTCAATTTAGATTCCAAGCAACTAGTTTAAACTAGCCCGTAGCGCCAGCGATGGTAGTAGGCACACGCCGTGTGCCGTCCTCCTTTCACAGGCAAGTACAACTACCAAGTCAATTTAGATTCCAAGCAACTAGTTTAACTAGCCCGGAGCGCCAGCGACGGGATGAAGGAGAAGTTCTCGCTTTGATCCCATCGCTGACGCCCCGAGCTTACTAAGGCGTTTTTAAGCTGAACGAATCCTAAATATTCTCTCGTTTTCCTTTTAACACTAGGCGTTTCCAAATCGCCCTAACCCCTTAATAATCAAGTACTTTAGCTCAAATATTCCCCAGCTTCAGAGTTTGGGGATTGAAGTCAGCCTCCGAGAGTGCTACCTTCCGGTCTTTGGAAAATCTATCTCCGACACAAATAGACCCTTCGACCTCAGTTTCAGACACAACAAACGGCAAAGAACATGAAATACGACGTAGCGGTGATCGGCTCAGGGCCCGGTGGATACGAATGTGCTATTCGGGCATCACAACTCGGCTTAAAGACTGCCATCATTGAAAAGAATAAGTTGGGTGGAGTCTGCTTAAATATTGGGTGCATCCCCACGAAGGCTCTCCTCAAAAGTGCCGAGGTCTTCGAAACCGCTAAGCACATGGAAGAATTTGGAGTCAAGGTCGAGGGCACGGTGACCGCTGATTTCGCCAAGGTTATTCAACGAAGTCGTCAAACGGCGAACAAAATGAATGGCGGTGTCGAATACCTCATGAAGAAGAATAAGATCGACGTCGTCTATGGGCAAGCCAAGCTACAAGGCGGAGGAAAAATCAGTGTCACTCCTTCCGTCAATATGGATGGCAAAGAGATCGGCGAGGCAAAAACGGTTGAAGCGAAGCACATCATCATCGCGACCGGCGCCCGAGCCCGGGAGATTCCTTCACTTCCCATCGATGGCAAAAAGATCATCACCTACAAAGAAGCGATGACCCAAACAACTCGCCCAGACAGCTTGCTGGTCGTCGGTGCGGGAGCCATCGGAGTCGAGTTCGCTTACTTTTATCAATCGATGGGAACTCAGGTCACGATCGTCGAAATGATGGATCGCTTAGTCCCGATCGAAGACAAAGAAGTCTCCAAAGAATTGGGACGTTGCTTCAAGAAAATGGGAATTAAAATCCTGACCGAAGCGAGCGTCGAAAAAGTCGATACATCGGGTGCCAACTGCGTAGCTACCGTTAAGACGAAAAAAGGAACTGAGACTCTCGAAGCCCAACAAGTCTTGTCGGCCATCGGAGTGCAAGGAAACGTCGAGAACTTAGGTCTCGAGGAACTCAACATCCCCGTCGATCGAGGCGCTATTCAGGTCGATGAGTACTACCAAACCCCCGTCCCCGGCATCTATGCTATCGGAGACGTCAGTGGTCCCCCTTGGTTGGCCCATGTCGCCAGTCATGAAGGTATCGTTTGCGTAGAGAAAATTGCGGGATTGAATCCTCACAAGGTCGATTACAACAACATACCGGGTTGCACCTACTGCCAGCCCCAAATTGCATCGGTCGGCTACACCGAAGAGAAAGCTCGTGAAGCGGGCTACGAAATTAAAGTGGGTAAATTCCCCTTCAGTGCTTCCGGAAAAGCCGCTGCGATCGGTCATCCTGAAGGATTTGTTAAAGTGATCTACGATGCTAAATACGGTGAGTGGTTAGGTTGTCACATCATCGGCTACGATGCCACCGAAATGATCGCGGAGGCGGTCTCAGCAAGAGCCTTAGACACAACCTCGGATGAAATTATCGAAGCCATGCATCCTCATCCCACTCTCAGTGAAGCAGTGATGGAAGCTTCGAAGGCAGCCTTTGGTCGGGCGATTAATATTTAATATTGAATATTGAACTATAAGCTTTAGCGCCACCCCTTAAAGGTGGCGCTTTTTTTTAGGGTAGTAGGCACACGCCGTGTGCCGCTCCTTCCTTGTGGGCAAGAACGATTAACAATTACAAAAAAAAATTCCAAGCAAGCATATTAACTAGCCCGAAGAGTCAGCGAGGGGATCTATTGAAATCGCACGACGATAAAAAAAACAAAATAACCTCGAGTATTTAGAAGCTAATCAACTTAAAAGTCTCTTAGTAAGCCCGGAGCGTCAGCGACGGGATAAGGTTTGGTTATCGTTTTGGTCCCGTCGCTGACGCTCCGGGCTTACTAAGGGATTTTGTAGCCGATTGGTGCCTAAAGGTTTTAGAAGGATTGGGTTTTCTCATCTGCGCGTGGTTTCACTCGATCCCCTCGCTAGCGCTTCGGGCTAGTTAAATTCTCGCTTAAATGTCATTTGAGGCGCAGGACTCGAGCAGCGGTTGGGATGGTCTTTAAATAAATAGATTCTATTTCGTAGGCGAACTTATCGTTATTAATTGAGTTACTAATATCTTGATTTCAGTTATTCAATTTAAAGCTTTGTATTGATTCGAAACGAACTCGCTTTGCTTTTAAGAAGAACTTCTCTCTAAAACCAATTCCATTGCAAAGTCTTCGATCTCTTGAGCGATAGATTCTGAAAGTGCTTCTTCTTCGGGAAGGGTCATTTCGATCGCTTCGGATTGGGCTTGTGCTTGGGACTGAAGACCTGTGGTGTCGAATCCGCAGGAGAAAAAAGGAAGTGAAGAGAGGAGCAAGCTGGTGATTCCGATCCATTTGACTGAGCTAAACATTTTGAATCCCTTTGGTTTTGATTGTTTTAATTCCCTGTGAACTAACTCATTTCACCCTCTCTTACGGACGGATATTCTTTCTGTGACGGGATTTTTAATCAAAATATTCATTTCTATTCGGCGGCGCCCCAAAGGACCGTAAATCACCACTAATAAAGCACTTAACAAAAACCGGAGCGTCAGCGATGGTAGTAGGCACACGCGGTGTGCCGTCCTTCTTTTTCAGGCAAGAACAACTACCAAGTTCAATTTAGATTCCAAGTAACTAGTTTAACTAGCCCGGAGCGTTAGCGACGGGATGAAGGTCGGTTAACGTTCCGATCCCGTCGCTTATGCTCCGGGCTTACTAAGGGATTTTTGAGTTTTATTCTTCTGATCAAAGTTCAATGTTCATTTGATCCCTCGCTAAAGCTTCGGACTTCCCCGGCATAATCGCATTTAAGGTTTAAAGGTATTTTAGTTCGATGCTGACCGTTGAAAGTTGAGCGTTCATTCGGTCCCGTCGCTGACGCTCCGGGCTTACTAAGGGGCTTTTAAGCTGGGAGACAACTAAGGACGCGAGGGGATGGAGGTGCTTTAAGCTGAATGACTTCTAAAGCAGATGCTGAGCCTTCAATGCCAAATATTCGTTGATGAGATCGGCAGATAGCCGGTCAGGAAGGGTTTCGAGAATTAAGACGCCCGATTCTTTGAGTTCCGCGATTTTTTGGGCTTGGTTCTTGAGAAGTTCTCCTGCAGCGGCAATCTGGAAAGCTTCTATGTCGTGCTCCGGTACTTTAGACGCCATTTCACTCAAGGAAACATCTCGAAGGAACACCAAGAGGAGTAAATGATTTCGAGTGAGCGTCCGCACGTAGCGCTCCATCGCCACTAAATGCTGCTCGTCGAGGGTGTGGGTCACCAAGATAAGAAGGGCTCGTTTGCGTTGCCTTCTCAAGATCTCTTCACAGACGAGACCGTAATCAGAAGCCACTCTCTTCGGCTTGAGATCGTAGCTATTCCGCAAGACCGATTGGATCGCAGGCTTCCCTCGCACAGGGCTTAAATAGCGTTCAATTTGATTCGAAAAAGCCATGAAACCCACGTTGTCGCCTTGGCCTAATGCGATGTAGCTCAGAAAGACCGCTGCATTCAATCCTCGATCGAGGTGGGATAATCCTTCCGCTTCGTGAAGCATCGACCGACCACAGTCGAGAACGACCATCACATTTTGATTTCTCTCGACGGTGAATTCACGACTGATCAATCTCTCGTGCTTGGCCGTCGCCTTCCAATCGATATCTCGCGGTTCATCTCCTCGTCGATACTCTCTTAGCCTTTCAAAATCGCCCCCTCTTCCCCGGATTCGAAAGAATTTATAACCCACTTCGTCGAGTCGATTGCGAACAGCGAGTAAATCAAAACGAGCTACTGCTCGAATATCGGGATAGATCCTCACTTCCTGTTCGAGGATTCGGCGGTGATGAATATTCCAAAGCTTAAAGACGCTGGGATAGCGCAAGTGAACGGCTTCAAATCGGCCGTGACCTCGATTCTTAGGCTCGACGTGATACCGAACGATCTTCTCCTTGTGAGAAAGGAGCTTTAAAGTCACCGGCAATCCCCGAATCTCATTCGGAATGGGAGGCTCATCCATAAGCTCGACTTCGATCGGCAATCGAGCTCTGTTCTTAACTCTCAGAAGCACTGGGTTCTCAGCCCCAACACTTAAAACTTCGCTGACTTCCCGGCTGACTCGAATCTCTTTTTGCCGTGGAGTCAGCATCAGATCCGCCAGGGCGGCGGCCAAGATCAAACCGTTGTAGACATACCCTACCCCACTCAGGCTTGGGATCCAAATGCCCAATACGAACGGTATTCCTCCCGCGAGAAACAGTAAGATCATTAAAGAAGAGGGAATCAAGAGCGAGGTACCTCAACACTATCTAAAACTTGTTGAACGACCTCGTCGGGACTCAAACCTTCGATTTCGGCTTCGGGTCGAAGTCGAATGCGGTGTCGAAGAACCCAAGGAGCCACTTCTTTGACATCATCCGGAGTCACGAAATCTCGGTTGCGACAAGCAGCTATCGTTCGCGCAGCGATCAACAGACTGACACTTCCCCGGGGACTAGCCCCAACGGAAAGCGATGGCCAAGCTCGAGTCTTCGCGACGATTTTCGCAATATAATCGATCACCTGATGCTCGACATGAACTTGAGTGACCGAACGTTGAATGTCGAGAATGTCTTCGGCTTGAAGAACGGGTTGAACACCGAAGCTTTCCAAATTCTTAAAGTTTTTTCCAGTAGCGTAGTGAGCCAAGATATCGACCTCTTCTCGAGGACTAGGGTAATCCACGAGAAGCTTGAACATGAATCGATCCACTTGGGCTTCGGGCAAGGGGTAAGTTCCCTCATGTTCGAGTGGATTTTGCGTAGCTAAGACCAAGAAGGGGCGGGGAATTTCGTATCGAGTTCCATCCACCGTCACTTGATACTCTTGCATCACCTCCAGGAGAGCCGATTGGGTTTTAGGGGGTGAACGGTTGATCTCATCACACAAGAGTAAATTGGCGAAGATCGGTCCTTTATTGAAGTGAAACTTTTTCTCGCTCATGTCGTAGACGTTATGCCCCGTCAAATCGGAGGGCATGAGGTCGGGTGTGAACTGCACCCTTTTTCCTTCGCAGGAGACCACTCGCTGTAAGACATTCACAAGTAAGGTTTTTCCGAGACCGGGTGGGCCTTCGATCAACACACTTCCTTCAGAAAAAAGTGCAGTCAAGATGCCTTCCACTAACTCGACTTGACCCACGATGACCTTACCGATCTCGTCGAGAGCCTCTTTGTAGAGGGTGGAGATCCGTTCAAGTTCCATAGAGATACCTTTTAATTGATTGCTTTTTGATTTGCTTCAACAGAAATTCATTCTGCTTCTGACTCTGGCGAAAACTAAGCTTCAGTTCCCTTCATCATCGATGAGTTCTTTAATGTTCGCCAAATCTCGAATCGAGGCCGCTGCATCTTGATTGGAGATGGTGCTGCGACCACTGAGTTGAACCGCATGATCATACGCTTCGAGGGCTTCTTCGCAAGTGGGACCATCTTCGATAGAGCGTTTGATCGTTTGCCGGATACTACTTCCATAAAAACGAGTTCGTAATTCTGCTTGAAAAAATTCAAGATAACTTTGAAGCATCTTCCCCCCTGTTTTCGCCTTGAAATGAAGATTCCCCAAAGCTCGAGCGTGCTCTGAAATTTCTCGTCGCCGTCCATCGATCGGGGGAAGCGTTTGACCCATCCGGCGATTTTTTGCCCAAATAAAAAGTATGGCGCAAAGTATCAGCTGCAAAGTAACAGGGCGAATGACGGGATCAAATAATATCCCGAAAGCCTTGGGGCCTCCGCGAATGTTGACGCTTTCTTCAAACGCTAAAATCCCATCTTCCTCCACCCCCGCTTTCAAAATTGCGACAGCGAGATCACGGTCCTTACTATTAACTAAATTGGAATTGGAAAAAACGAAGTCACTGGCCACGACAATTAAAGTACCGGCTCCGTGTCCTTTTCGAATGACTTGATCGCCTCGGCTTGTAGTAACGAGAACATCAGTTTGCCGGTAGCGACGCTGGACTTCGATTGCTCCGCGGGACCGCCAGGCAATTTTGCGATCTAAATCGGATCCATCAGTGTTATTCTCGTCCTCAGTATCTCCATTGCCACCATTCGAATTGAGGCTCAAAATCGACTCGATGGAAACATTAAAATGTTCCAACTCGATGTTGGGAGAGTCGTGACGAGCAGCAAAAATCAAAGTGTTTCCGTCCTTAACCCAGTTGGAAAGTTTCTCCCACTCTCCGGAGTGAGGGTAGCGAACCGGACCGAGCAAACAGAGGGTCGTGATATCCGGATCGGTTGGAGGTAAAACTTCCGTCGATCTCGTCACCCGGGGAAAGAGTTCTTGAGCGATGTAAAAAATGGCTTTCTTCCCCGAGGCTTCGACACTGAAAGTGTCACTTAAGCCTCCCTTTCGACCGGGGATCCACCAAACCCCGAGGATGATAGGAAGAAGGAATAAGACCAGCCAGAGGTACTCAACGCGCCACTTCATCGTGACCTCCCCCCGGCGAGCTTTGGAAACCGGTTTTAAAGAAATCCATACACTCTAAAAAGCGATTTTGATCGGCAGTTCGCTTGCCGAAGTAAACTTCATCGAAGTGCTTAGAGATTTCGATGAAAGCTCCTTTAAGTGTTTTTTCTCTCCAGATGGCTCTCAAGTAATCTCGATTGGTGAGCCCTTTTCTCCAATGGATATAGCCTCCGTACTCGATGAAGCTAAGCGATGCTAATAACACTAAGCGAATCGCAATCTTAAAGTTCCCTTCTGTCGCGTAACGCCTTGCTTCAGCTAAATATTTTTCGGGTGGATGGTCACCGGGTCGGGAATCGATTTCAAAAACCTCTTCGGAGTCAGGATCGAAAAGAACCTCCTCACGGCTACGATTTTCAATACTTCCGATGATAGCTTTAGCGACAAAAAAGAGGATGAGAGCGATAATCACAAAGATAAAACCGTACCCCAAAGCCGGCAGGAAACTTTCACTGACACCACTACCAACATTTCCTCCACCCCTCGTTGTTTGTTCATCAGACTCAAATAAGTCATTCAACCACTGTAAAAATCTTTCCCACCAAGTGTCCCCATCACCTCCCGAAGAACTGGCGGAATCTGAACCGTGAACTAAACGATCAAATTCCGATTGAGAGAGAACTTTTTCGAAGGCTTCTTCGATGCGCTCATCGGCTGCGGTAAACGAAGTTTCACCCTTGGTCTTACCTAGAAAATTTTTATTGATAAAAGCTTCATTATTCCTTTGAGCGTAACTCTCACTCTCCCCGCAAAAGAAGGCGACAAGCAACCATGAAGTGATGATCAGGACTCTCAAGACTCTCATACTCCCCCCTTTAAGCGTTGGGCTTCGAGACGAAAATCTAAATCGAGATCCCAGCTTTCTTTTCTGATTCTTTGATCTAAGTAGCCAAAAAACCAGGCGTATCGCCAAATGGGATACAAAAACCATGCGACTCCGAAAAACGCAAAAAGAGTACGACGGTCGTAGAAAAGAAAGTAGTTGAGTTCTTCATCAAAAAAATCAATCTGAAATTCCCACCGCGAAATGAGCAGGGGATAACCGACTAAAATCCCTAATGCAAAATCGAGAACAATAAACACCGCGATACAGGCTAAGGAGTAGAAGAAGGTCAAAATGAGAAAATTATAGGAAAGCTCAACAAATCGACCACGAACGAGGGCCGATTGCCGTTTAGAAATTTTTCCGAGAGGAACTTGTTCCAACAAGATGACTTCAGCGAAATAACCGAATCCGCCCCCGATGAGCGCTGCAGGAACAACGAGGCAAGTGGCAAAGAGAATAAAGACGAGCCAGCGGAGAAATAATAGGAATAGGGTTGTAAAAAATCGCTTCCCGAGGGCACGCAAGCCGTACGTCGCTGAAAAGGTTTCACCGAAAACTCTCGACCCGGCAGCCACAATCAGGCTCGCCCCTCCCAAAGGAGCTATAAAAGTAAAGAGCATCAACAAGTGAACGACATGTCCCCCAAGATCTAGAATGACCGAGGCCAGCAGATAAAAAGGAAGGGCAAAAACTAGCAAGATCCCGAGAGAACTCGGGAGATGCTCGCGATAAAAAAGCATGCCCATATCGATACAACGACCGAATGAACGTTCCTCGACGCTGATGCTCACATTTTCAAGTTTCACTTCCAGCCCCCTGACCACGTCCTGCAAATGAGAGGTAGAAGACGACAGCAAGCCAGAAGGTTGCTCCCCCGGCGTGCTTCAAGAAGAGATACTGATTTAAAAATGGAGAGGGAGACCAAAAGGCTTCGATGAAAGCCGCGATAAAAAGCATGACAGCCGCACCCGAGGCTAACTGAATAGCGACGAATCCTCTTTCCTTAAGCGATGCCATCATCCCGTAGGGACCCGGCCGTACAAGGCTGTGCCCGATGATCAAGCCCGCCGCCCCTGCGATCACGATCGCCGTCAATTCGAAGGAACCGTGAGCAAAGACAAAGTTAAAGAAGTTATCTGAATGCCCTTTGACGATGAGGTAAGAGGTGATCGTGCCTAAAACGATACTATTGTAGACGAGAAAGAAAATCGTTCCGATCCCGAAGAAGATGCCAGTAGCAAAACAACGAAACGAGATACCTACATTATTCATAATGTAGAAACCTGTCATACTCGCCCCGTGCCCCGTACCTAAATTGGAGTCTGAATTACGTGCGCCCCAAGTCTCCTCGCTGTACATCAGCTCCATTTGATTCAACATGTCTCGGGGAAGGATGTAAGAAACATAATTTTCATCGATCCCAACCAAGAGCCCTGCGATGACTCCCGGCAGGACAAAGAGAACTAAAGAAATCCAAAAGTACCTTAAATTCTGCCGAAAGAGTTGCGGAAAGCCCGTCAACAAGAACCGGAGCATGGCCCGCGGCCGCCCGGGAGGTGAAGCGTACAAGGAATTGTGCCCACGCGCGACTAAGTCGTTTAAGTACTCTTCGAGATCACGGCCCCAATCTCGAGACCTCACTGTCGCTAAGTCGTAGCAGACCGCTCGAAACAATCTCGAAAACTCAGAGACCTTGTCTCCTGTCAGTGAAGAACGTTTTTTCTTACTTCCGAATTCACTCAACAGAGAATCAAAATTTTTCCAATCCGGTCGCCGTTCTCGAATAAAAGATGTGCGATTCATGCTGCCCCCCTGCGCTTGAACGATCGCTTACGGGAACGCCGGTTTCGATCTTGGGATTCATGTTCTTCTGGATTCGAAAACGTTTTATAAACTCGGAGTAGAAATTCGGTGGGGTCTTCTTCGATCGGTTTTAAACTTCCTAAATACCCCATCTTCTTCGCTAAGGGAATAGCGAGCTGAAGAGCGATCTCTTGCTGGCGAGGATTTCCTTGAGCCCCCCACCGTTTAAAGAACCGATCGAGCAAACCCATGACCCGATCTCCTGGGCGGTAGGAAGAAGAGAGTTCCTGAGATTCCAAGGGAATCAGTTCCTCAGGGGGTCGAAAGGTGTTTTTCAATCCAGTATGTTTTTCACGAATGACAATGGTGCCGGCAACCATATCCCCGATCCGCTGCATTTTTTTACTCGATAACATGACCAGGAATCCGATCCCCATCGTGATCATCGCAGGGTTATCAGCGGCTCTCAGAAGATTGCGGGTCAGGGCATCAAAAAATCCAATCGAATATCCCCCTTCTTTAATAACCCTCAACCCTAAGGCGCGCTTGCCCGGAGTTTGTCCCCGCCACAAGCCCTCGAAAAGACAGCTATAACCCCAGTCGATAATGAACCAGGCGAAAATAAACATCCCGGCCGAAAAATCTTCGAAGCCCGGTAAGACACCGATGAACCCCATAATGAATTGAAGAATCACGAAGAAGAGAACGCGAATCAATACATCTAATGCGTAGGCTGCTGCCCGAGTCCCCGCCCCCGCCAAGTGAAAATTTAAAATGGCACTTTCGGGAGTTTCAATTTGAACGGCACAATCAATTACTTTCAATCCTTCTCCTCAAAAATAAGAATCGCTGAACTTGATCATCATCTATGCGATCAATTCAGGGATGACTTGCCCATAAACATCGGTGAGTCGAAAGTCGCGTCCGGCATGGTGGTACGTGAGTCGCTCGTGATCAAAACCCAAGAGATGGAGCATCGTCGCATGGAGATCATGAACATGCACGCGATCTTCTACCGCCCTAAACCCAAATTCATCGGTCGCCCCGTAGGTGATGCCTCCCTTGACGCCTCCGCCGGCCATCCAAACCGTAAAACCATGGTGGTTGTGATCACGACCATTGATCTTACCTTGATTGGCACCGGCTTGGGGAAGTTCGACCGTAGGTGTTCTCCCAAACTCTCCCCCCCAAAGTACCAAGGTTTCATCTAAAAGGCCACGATCCTTCAAATCCTTTAAGAGACTCCCGATGGCTTGGTCGCACTCTTTGGCGAGGCGTCGGTGGTTCACTTCGATGTCGTCGTGATTATCCCAGGGTTGCCCAGCTCCATGCCATACTTGCACAAAGCGCACTCCCCTTTCCACCAACCTTCGAGCGAGTAAGATTTGGCGTCCCTGCACCGTGTCTCCGTACATCTCTCGAATGTACTTCGGCTCTTGATTTAAGTCAAAAGCATCGCTCGCCTCAATTTGCATGCGGTAGGCGAGTTCGAGGGATTGAATACGAGCTTCCAATTTAGGATCCCCCGGGCGCTTTTCGATGTGTTCTTTATTGAAAGTTTGAACGAGATCCACCTGCTTACGCTGTTGGGCGAGATCGAGTCGAGAATTGCGGACATTCTCGATCAACTTCTCAACGTTTCGGTGATGCGTATTGAGATACGTTCCCTGATAGACTCCCGGTAAGAAAGCCGACTGCCAGTTTTGCGTCTCTTGAATGGGATACCCTCCCGGGCACATCGCGATAAAGCCCGGCAAGTTTTGATTCTCAGTACCCAGACCGTAGGTAAGCCATGACCCGAAACTAGGTCGAATCAATCGAGCTTCTCCACAGTTCATCAAAAGGAGAGAAGGTTCGTGATTCGGTACATCGGCGTGCATCGATCGAACGACGCAGAGTTCATCCGCCGACTGGGCCACATGAGGAAAGAGCTCACTGATTTCGATGCCCGATCGACCCCGGTTTTTAAACTCGAAGGGTGAAGGAAACGCAGCACCCGTTCGACGTTCTGTTCTCAAGTTTTTAAAAGGGAGGAGCTTTCCGGCGTACTGCTTCAGCTTCGGCTTGGGATCAAAAGTATCGACATGAGACGGACCGCCATTCATGAAGAGATGGATCACGTGTTTAGCCCGGGGCTTGAAATGAGGCAAGCGCGGGGCTAAAGGGCGAGTGGGATCGACCTTCACCTCAGGTGATTTCGAAAGCAAGGGAGATCCCAAGAGAGCTGAGAGTCCCAGCGAGGCCATCCCCATACCACTACGAGCTAAGAGCTCTCGACGGCTGAGGAGTTCAGAATTTCTTGAGTGACCGGCTGAAGACATTTTGTTTATTTCTCTACTTTAATTTGAACTGAAGACCGTGGTCTCAATCCACAAACGAATACTCACTCGAAAGGATATAGGCTTGGCAGAGTTCTTCCAGTTTTTGGGTTTCCAACTCTTTGCTAGCGCCTAAATACTTTAGACTGGCTTCAAGTTCCAACTTCGATGGCGCTCGCCCCCAAGCCTCCCAGGCCAAACTTTCGATTAATGGCTTAAAACCATTTTTGAGATGTCCCTCGAAACTTTTCGAGAGCTTTTGAGCCCACCTTTGAGCCACTCGATTCACGAAAGGTCCATTGAGCAGGAAGAGGTACTGCTGAGGAACCGTCGTTTCGTGCCGTTTCACCGTTGAAGTGTCAGGGCTCGCCAAATCAAAGGTGCGAAACAATCCGGGGAGATTTTGACGGTCGACGAATCCATAGAGACTACGTCGACGCGAAAACGGCTTCGAAAGAATATTGACGGACCTTCCGCCTTGAGTCACCTCGAGTGAACCCGAATGATAAAGCATCGAATCTCTCAAGGGCTCGAATTCTAATCGGCGGCGGTTTTGACTCCACAAGAGACGGTTGTCGGGATCCTTTAATGCAGCCTTTTGATTGAATAGAACTTTTTGACGGTAGACCCGTGAACTTAAAATCAGGCGTTGTAAGGCTTTTGTCGACCAGTCATTTTCGATTAAGTAATGAGCGAGGTAGTCGAGCAATCGGGGATGGCTGGGAACTTCTCCGGTCAAACCAAAGTCTCCCGGAGTGCGTACGAGTCCGTGACCAAAATGCTGTTGCCAAACTCGATTCACCCAAACCCGCGCCGTCAGTGGATTCTTTTCTGAAGCGATCGTCTCTGCGAGCTCCAATCGACCACCCCCCGTTTTAAACGGCTCAGGTTGAGGGCGTTGAACGACGGCTAAGTATTGCAAGTTGACGCGCTCTCCCCGATTCCGGGGATTACCCCGCTTAAATACAACGGGTTGAAAGGCATTTTGATGTTCCCTCAAAACCATCGCGCGAGCGGGAGCCCCCGCATGACGCACACTCAATCGATCGAGCTTCTTATCGATATTTCTTAAACCTTGGCGGTCTTGTCGATTGAAAACTTGATCTACTTGTGCCGGGGAAAAGGAAGCTGGAGTAGCGGGGCCTTTTAAAATCGCGAGAAATACTTTTTCTAACTCAGAAGGATCTTTGGATTTTCGAGCTTCGCTAAAAAGTTGATCATAAATTTTCGCGACTTCTTTAAGTGATTTCGGTGAGTTCTTTTTAAAGGCCTCGGTCACCTTGGGAGGAACAGCTTGGAACTCATTCTTTCCCAATCCTTCGATGATCTTCTTGGCTTCCGTTGGAAAATCTTTTCCTGCTTTCAACCGACTGAACGCAAACCACGGGAGCAGTGCCGGAACATTTCTTTGACTCAAGCTCTTACTGTAGGCTTGCCAACGACTCAACGTTCGTCTTCGGTAATCTTTTTGCTTGAGTCGTACAAAGAACTGAGGGGCTTCAATCTTATCGGGTCGAGCCACAGCTAAAAGGTAATCTGCGGTGTATTCGATGAAATGATTACGAATCGCTTGAGCTTTCCCTTTTCGGAAATTCTCTTTTTGATCGAGGATCTTTTGCCGTTCCTCAATATATTTTGGGTAAAGAGGATTTTCTTCCGGCTGGCCAATCAACGGGAGTTCCCCCTCTTTAGGCTCATAAGAGCCCGCGAAAACACCATAAAGCGAATAGTACTCGCGAGTGGAAATGGGATCGAACTTATGATCATGGCAACGGGCACAAGCTAAGGTTAGACCCTGCAAACCGCGCCCGACCGTATCGATTCGGTCATCGATGATGTCGTGAACGTTGTTGAGAAAACGCCGACCCAAAGTCAAAAATCCCAATGCGGCTAATGCTCGATTATCTTCTTTGAGATCCAATAGATCCGCCGCGAGTTGTTCTAAGAGAAAACGATCGTAAGGGAGATCTTCGTTAAAGGAACGGATGACATAATCTCGATAAGTGTAAGCGTAGGCGTACGTGCGCTCTTGAGTAAAGACATAACCTCGAGTGTCGGCAAAGCGAGCGACATCCAACCAGTGTCGCGCCCAACGTTCACCGTACTGGGGAGAATCCAACAAACGCTCTACCAAGCGAGAATAGGCATCCGGAGAGTCATCAGCAATAAACTCGCGAATGCTTTCAGGGCTAGGAGGTAAGCCCGTCAAAGCAAAATGCAATCGACGAATCAAAGTTTGTCGATCGGCAACCTCTGAGAGTTGAAGGCCCTTTCGATCCAAGTGATCGAGAATGAAAGTGTCGATAGGATTGAAAGCTCGACTGGGGTTTTGAATCGAGGGAAGCTGGACGGGCTGAACTGGGAGAAAAGACCAATGCTCTTCACGCACTTCCTTAGCCCAATCAAGGTAATTCGTAGGTTGGGTTTCGGTCGAAGTGGCCTTCTTAGAATTCGGCCAGGGAGCGCCCCATTGAAGCCAACGCCTGAGAAGGTCGACCTTCTCTTGGGGCAATCGCTTCTTGGGAGGCATCAACAGCTCCCCCTCATAGGCGACGGCTCGTATCAATCGGCTGGAATCAGGATTCTTAAGATCGACAACCTTTCCCCCTTCTCCGCCTCGAAGCAAGGCGGCTCTCGAGTCTAATCTCAGACCCGATTTTTGCACTTTCTCTCCGTGGCACTTAAAACAATTCTCATAGAGGAGAGGACGTATCGATTTCTCGAAAAACTCTTCTTTCGCTTTCGAAGAGAGTTCTTCTCCCTGTAGTGCTCCCAGAGATAAACTCAGTAGCCCAATGAGAAGCACCAGGGCTCTGAGAACGATGAAATTATTCACAGTGGGTGATATCAAAACTCAACGACCTCGTTCTCAATCCTCAACCGAATCTCTAACCGCTTGTCGGTAGGCTTGCCGAGCCACATCGTAAGCTTTGATGGCCGCTGGTTTTTCTGAGTCACGAATACGGCCCTGCTTTTGATTCCAACAAACATCGACGGCTTTTAAACACCACTCGGCGCTCTTCTTGCTCGCACGGATGGGCTTCCCATCGACGTGAATAAAGACTGGGTTGGTGTGAGCACTGGGGAAAATGCGCAAGGCGACCCAACTGGAATGCTTAATCGGAATATCAAACTCAATATCTCGAATCGTCCCATCGGCGAGAATATTTTTAGTTGCTACCGACTTCCCGTTAACGACGACTTCGACGGGTACTTGTCGAGTCTTACCGATACGAGCTCGCTCAACGTCCCAGTACGGCTTATGACTTAAGGGTCGATTTTTAATGCTGGGATTGGGTTTTTCATTTAATCGAGAAGCGACTCGAGCTTTCATTTTTACGGATTGTTTTCCATTGAGCTGAAGTTCACTGATTTTTCCTTGAGACCCTGGCTCTCCCATTTTGACCCCTCCGACCGTGAAGTCCATTAGATGTGACTTTCCATCCGAGACGTAATTGCGACCATCTTTGACTCCTAAGGCCCAAGTATCAAAATTGAGAGGTTTACCTGGAGTTCGAGTCATCTTGACGTACGAGCGTCCGAGACCCACTTTTTCTCCGTAAATACAGGGGAAATCGGTCTCACCACTGATACGAGCTCGATAACCACAATTCAGAGTGTGGTACCAAATGTTAAGCTCCCAAATGATGGGAGTGTCGACCGTTGAAATAAAATCGACAGCTCCGTGAACGACGTCAACGATGTATTCATTCGCTCCGATTCCATCGAAGGGAGGCATGTTGTAATTCGGAAGATGGTCACCGGGAATTTGTAAACCCCAACCACTGTGACTGAACCCAGCGATTCCCCCTTGCTTTTGAGCCCATTGAAGAATGGGAAGATCCCAGCTGGGCCATTCATGAATTTTGGTCGTACCGGGGTAGTCATCCTCAACGAGTCTGAGAAGTGACAAGTGACCCGCATGAGAAGAAGGGAAACCTGAAACTTCTACGTCATAACGCATGAGGTATTCATCTTTAGAAAAGGCATTCACCTTCCCTTCGAAGAACTGCTTTTGAAAGTACCAACAGGGTCCCCAGGACAAAACGCAACCTACATTGAGATCTTCTCCCAAACAATGGCGCATCATATCTTGAGGTAAAACCCCTTCCATAGGACTTTCGTAGTGAGCACAGCCCGCAGCGTGAATGTGATGGTCTCCCGACCACCAGCCTTCCTTTGAAGTTTGAATCCAACGCTCTAAATTAAATCGCACCTTATGACTGACGGTATCGGGGATTTCGATCGTCGTATGTTTTGTGAGATACTCAGGCCCTCTTCCGTATTCAACGGAGTACTTTCCGGGAGGGAGGAAAATGGATTCTCCCGTTTCTCGATAAACTTGAGGATGGAAGAAAAAATCGGGCGCTAGGCGACGTGAGGGTGAGGGGTAGAGTCGATTGCGTTCATCTCGAATGATGAACGAGGCCATGACATCTCGTCCGTTAAAATCTTTGACTTCGAGAACCACTTCCACGGCGCGTTTCGAGTTAAAAAGAATCGAAACTTCGTTTCTAAATCCTAAGTCTTGCGTTCCTTGCCCCACATCGAAAGCAAGTTTGGCTTCTCTCTTTCCCGCATCCCGACAATAGAGTTGAAGAATACGGTACTCTGCTTCCAAACCCGACAAGGTTTTCTTTAAGGGCGACCGAACGATCGAATGGATATCTAAAAAGCGATGGATCACTTCACCTTCAGGGATCGTTCTCTTGGGATCTGGGGAACCCGTACTTCTCTTATAAAGTGGTTTTGCGTTCGGGCTAGACGCTTTTAAAGGCGCAGTGACGCCGGCTTCGTTGTGAACCTTGATCAAAAAGGTACGCCAACCTTGTTGCATCAACTCTTTCTTGCAGGGCCCTTCCTGAACTTTGACCCGACTTTCGGGATTGATGTGAACTCCGATTAAACAGTGCTTATCGAGAATCTTTTGAATTTTTTCGTGGGCGTGGTCTTCACCTTTACCAGCTAAGAGCTTCTCAAGCTGTGAAAGATCTTTCTTATCGAGTGGCGCCCCTGCCATATCCAAAGCGGTGATCAAGCGCTTGACCGCTTGAACGAAGGGCTGGAACTCCACTTTTACCAAGGGCAATTCTGCCCTTAAATTCATAGGCAGTGCGAGGCTAAAGAGAAACCCAAAAACGATCAGGAGTCGAGGGCAGGACCACTTTGTGTTCTTCATGTTCTTCTCACAGGATAAGGTCTTGAATGACATGACCATGAATGTCGGTCAATCGGAAATCGCGTCCTTGATAACGATAAGTCAATCTTCGATGGTCAATACCCAAAAGGTGTAAGACCGTCGCATTCAAATCGTGAATGTGCATGGTTCCCGGAGTCCACTTATTTTCTTTATTGGGCTGTGGAAACATCGGCGCCCCATCGGGATGAGCAATATTGTAGGCATAATCATCGGTTTGCCCATAGGTGATTCCCGGCTTAACTCCCCCGCCTGCCATCCAGACGCTAAAACAACGAGGATGGTGATCCCGGCCGTAATTTTGTTTCGACAAGCCACCCTGACAGTAAGTGGTACGCCCGAATTCGCCTCCCCAAATCACCAATGTATCTTCGAGCATCCCGCGATTCTTTAAATCTTGGATCAAGGCGTAGGAACCACGATCGACATCCTTAGATTGTGACTCGTGTTCACGAGGGAGGTTTCCGTGAGCATCCCATCCCCGATGGAAAATTTGAATGTTTCGAACTCCGCGCTCAGCGAGGCGACGGGCATTTAAACAACAGGCTGCAAAAGTGCCGGGTTGCTTGGCTTCTTCTCCGTAGAGCTTAAAGGTCTCGGGGCCTTCATCTTTGATATTCATCAACTCAGGAACCGAGGTTTGCATTCGGTAAGCCATCTCGTGCTGCTTGATGCGAGCGAGCACTTCGGGGTCTTGGTACTTCTCGTGGTGACCTTCATTGATCATTTTGAGAAGATCTAATTGCTCTCGGCGATCTTCGGAACGAACTCCTTTAGGATTGCTCAAGTAGAGAACCGGATCTCCCTGGCTTCGGAGCAAGATTCCTTGATGATCAGACGGCATGAAGCCCGTCCCCCAAAGGCGGTTAAATAAACTCTGTTCAGGGAAACGACTCCGCGCATGCATCACCACGTAAGAGGGAAGGTTTTCGTTCATCGTCCCTAAGCCGTAACTCAACCAAGCACCGAGACTCGGTCGGCCGGGAACTTGGCTTCCCGTTTGAATGTAAGTGATCGCCGGGTCGTGGTTGATGGCTTCTGTAAACGTTGAATGAACAACGCAGAGCTCTTTCGCCACCTTAGCGGTATAGGGAAGAAGCTCACTCACGTAGACTCCACGGTCGTTATTTTCTTGGCGAGTGAATTTGTATTTCGAGGGAGCGATCGGAAAACCCTGGCGTTGATTCGCAGTCATCCCAGTCACTCGCTGCCCATCGCGAATGTTGCTAGGAAGTTGCTTCCCGTACTTCTCTTTGAGCTTGGGTTTGTAGTCCCAAAGATCGTGGTGACTCGGACCTCCACTCATAAAGAGGTAGATGACTCGTTTAGCCGTGGCCTTGTGATGGATTCCACCGTTGAGATCTTGGCCAGCCTTCGATGCTTCATTCGCAATCAGACTTGATGATCCCTGAAAGAGATGAGCTAAACTCGCCGTTCCCAATCCGAGGGCCGTACGCCCAAAGAGCTGACGGCGAGTCATGCTAAGGTCTAATTCGCTAAGAGGATGGTTATCGTTCATAACTAAATTTTAGGTTAAAAATTGAATGTTTAACTGTCGAAGTTCAAGCTGGATCGATCAATAGAGAAGCAAAGCGACATCGCTGGCCAAGATCGTGGTGACCAATTGGCTCCACGCGGCGACTTCTACGGGATCTAATTTTTCATCTCGGGGAACTTCCCCTGTTTTTAAGAGAGCTAAAGCTTCTTCCTTGGAGTTGGAATACCGTTTGATCATGAACTCGATGAGCTTATTACAGCCTGCGCGTTCCAAATCATTCGGAGTCCGACAGGCGACGAGCTTAAAGAGAACATTCAAACGTTCGTTATTGTCTTTAGAACTTTTCACCAATCGTTCGGCAAACTTCCGAGACATCTCGATTCTTTGAGTTTCATTGAAGAGCCCCAAAGACTGTAACGGAGTGTTCGTTCGAGACCGGCGTACACAACTGGTTTCGCGACTAGGAGCATCGAAGAGGGTCATCATCGGATGAGGACTCGTCCGTTTCCAGTAAACGTAGATGCTTCGCTTGTAGAGCTTTTTCCCTTTATCCCGAACGTACTTCTTTGTATTACTCGCCGGGTGAGAGAGTGCGCTCCACATGCCTCCAGGTTGGTAGGGCTTCACGCCTTCCCCTCCGGCTTCGGCTTCTAAGAGTTCACTCCCCCAAAGGGCTAAGTCGCGCAACACTTCAGCATCCATGCGGTAACTGGGTCCGCGAGAATAGAGTAAGTTCTCGGGGTCTCGAACATCGGTACGAAACTTGGAGCTTTGCTTAAAGGTCTTCGAATGAACCATCAATCTCAGCATGTGCTTCAAGTTCCATTTACTATCCTGAAGTTCAACCGCCAACCAATCTAAGAGTTCAGGGTGAGTGGGATGCTGTCCTTGAAGACCGAATTCCTCGGGTGTTCGAACCAAAGCTTCACCGTAAACACGCGACCAGATGCGATTGACTAAAACTCGGCTCACCAAGGGATTTTCCCTTGAGGTCAACCACCGCGCTAAACCTAATCGATTTCGCGGCTGTCCCTTCGGGAACTCCCCGAACAATTTGGGAATGTTTGGCTCAAGGACGTCTCCGACTGGAAGATGGTATTCCCCTCTTTGAAGGACTTTTGTCACCCTAGGCTTTTTGAGCTCGGTCGTGATCAAGGTCGTTGTGAAGCGTCCTTCGATGTCCTTCATTTTTTGTTGCAAGCCGGAGATAGAAGAATGAGCTTTCAGTTCGGCCAAGGGACCGTACTCTTCTTTGAGAAGCGCTAATTTTTCTTCTTTGGAGAGGGCCAGCCAAGACTTTTTATTCACTAAACTCGACCAAGGATTCTTAAAAGAGAGTTCGAGAGGAACATCTTTTTTATCGCTGACGAGTTTTACCTGGATCTCATGCTCTCCCTTGTCGACCAACAGACTCACTTTTTGAAGGTGGTTGTTACCGGGAACAGAGGAAAGAGGTTGAGTGAGTTTGATTCCACTGAAAATAACTTCACTTTTAGACGAACCGCTAAAGGTGAAAGTAAAGGATTGTTTTAACGCGGCTTTCACTTTAAAGCTCAACCACAATGCCTTGCCTTTAGGTTCTAGCTTTTGCTTTACCTTACCGGGAAGACCTTTTAACTGAGAGAATGCATCCGCTTGAGGAAGAGCCGCTTTTCCATCCACTGACTGAGTAAGCTTGAAATCGTGAAGCTTGAGTTGAGCTCTCTTCTTCGCCTCATCCAGTATCTTTTGCTGCTTGGGCCCCTCTGCTAGTTTGTGGGCTTGGGTGAGCAAGTATTCGAGGTGCTGTTCGGCATTATTTAACTCCATCCAATCTTGGAGACGCGATGGAGCTTTCATCACGGGGCCGTAGGTATACGAATTCCCATCGAGCGGACGCTCAGAAGTGCTGTTAAAGAAGGCGAGAAGCTCGTAGTACTCTTTTTGGGTGATGGGATCATACTTGTGCGTGTGACAACGCGCACAAATCAAAGACATCCCAAGGAGCACTGTTCCCAAGTTTTCAGTTCGGTCAAAGTTGTTCTTAGCTTGGAACTCAGCGGGGATCACCCCTCCTTCCGAGGTCGAAGGATTCATTCTGACGAATCCCGTGGCCACTCGCTGTTGAAGGTTGGGATTAGGAAGAAGATCTCCCGCCAATTGCCACTCGATAAATTGATCGAGAGGAAGGTTGTTATTGAGAGCGTAAATGACCCAATCTCGATAAGGATAGATTCCTCGTTTGTTATCGAGGTGAAGCCCATGAGTATCCCCGTAGCGAATCGCATCCAGCCAGTAGCGAGCTTGGTGTTCGCCGAATCGGGGGCTGGCTAAGAGTTGTTCGACGAGGTTGGAGTACGCTTTATCACTATTATCCTTCAAGAAAGCTTCGAGTTGAGCTGGCTCAGGAGGCAATCCCGTAAGAACAAACGCTACGCGCCGTGCGAGAGTAGCGCGGTCCGCTTCAGGAGCAAAGCCCGCTTTCTGTTTGTTCAGCTGCTCAAGGACATAAGCGTCGATAGGCTGTAATTTTTGCCCTTGAATCTTTGGAAGAGTTTGCTTCTTAGGAAGCTCATACGCCCAATGTCTCGCGTACTTTCCGCCCTGGGCGACCCATTTTTTCAGGAGATCTTTTTCGTATTCGGTGAGCTGTCGCTCCGCATCCTTAGGAGGCATGGGATCATCTTCAGAAAAGATCCGAGCGATGAGTTCACTCTCCCCTAAATTCTTGGGATCGATCGCCCGGTAGCCTCCGAGATCTCTGATCGCCTCTTCATAGGAATCGAGACGGACGAGGTTTTTCTTTTTGGTATCGGGACCGTGACAGACGAAGCAACGGTCGGAGAGGATAGGAAGAACTTCCTGGGCAAAATTGATGGGGCGCTCGGCTCGTAGGGTGGAGCTTGAGATGTAGATGCATCCCAGGACGAGAATCGACAGATGGCGCACGCAGGTAAACTTCATAAATAGATTCCGTAAACTCAAAAGTAGCAAGACAAGGGTTTCACTTCAGAGGAGTGAATTTTCGAAAAGATTCGTTAACTAGCCCGAAGCGCTAGCGAGGGGAAAACTCCCTCGCTAGCGCTTCGGGCTAGTTAAGATCAGTTGACCTTCTATCGAAATCCTTGCCGACCGTAAACTTGGAGTAAAATTCAGGTCGTTACGACTAGGTTGAATAGACGGATCTATTTTAAGCAAAAAACCGGCGATTTAGAAGCTGGGGTCTGAGCTTTCAGACCGATTTCAGCCGCTAAATTTATAATTCCGGGCAATCTTGGGCATCCTCGTCGATATCGAGCCCCGGCTCGGGGAAGGGAGCGGCTGGATTTACTCCATTGTGGAACAAGTAATCGAGGATATGGATGGGATCGAGAATGTTGATTTTGCCATCGTTTTGGACATCTGCGGCTTCCGAACAGGTGAGGGGGAAATCCGTAAAAATAACTAAAAGGCCTCTTACACAGTCCGTGATCGAGATCGAACCATCTTCATCTAAATCACCTCGAATAAAGGGGCGACCCGTTCCCACAGGACCCGCTTCAGAGAGTGAGAGTTCCGCGGAAAGGGAGAGGTCTGAACTGTCTAATGTCCCGTTGTGAACTTCAATCGCAAGGACATTGTCACCTTCGAGTAAGGTGAAGCCTTCTTGAAGAAGATCAATTGTGATATCGAAAGTTCCCGCGGGGCCAGTGATCTCATGATCTTCAGCTAATTCATCGAAAGCTGGAGGAACACCCACTAAACCTTGGCGAGTGATCTCTTCACCGTTTAAATAGGCAACAAAACCATCATCAAACCGAATCTTTAAAATAAGTAATTCGAGTTGATCGGCATCTCCGGTAAATTCAAAAACGTGACGAGCGTAAAGAGCGACGGAGCTTCCCTGAATCAAAACTTCGGTGGCATCGTCGCCATCACCATAGCCCAAACCGGTCGGACCCGACTGCCATCCTGCTTGCACTGCGTTAAACTCTAAACTATTCCAGTTTCCAGGTTGTTGATCGACGGAGTAATGCCAGATATCTCCTTCGGCGATCACGACTTCAAAGTTTTCGGGCTGAACATCGAAGGCTCCGGGAAGTGAAACGGAATCTCCGGCCGCTTGAAGACGAACATCTTGGAGCCCGAAGCTAGGGATTTCAGGAGTTTGAATCAAAATCTCCCAAGGGCTGACGATTTCTAAGATCTCGGCTTCCGCTTCACCGAAGAAAACGCGAAGCTCATTTCGATCTAATCCATTACCGTAAATTCGAACGTGCTCTCCTCCGGTATTCGATCCTTGAGCGGGATCGACATCCGAAATGACAAAGAAGGGAAAGTCGGCTAACTCGACCCAAGTGGGATCTCTCTCATCTACCCCTGCTGAATCTCCCAAAATCAAGTTTCGGCTATCAGGAGAGAGATCAGCACTGGTCTGACCCTCTCCTTCAGAGAAATTCCAGGCTGCGACGAAGTCGTCACCGTCTAAGGGATTAAAGGCAAATCGACCCAGTTCCTCAGCGTTTCTCGCGTGGTCCCAGACCCGGGCAGATTCGATTCGACCCAACAAAGGTCCGTAGAACAAACCATAACCTCCAGCGAAGTTTGAACCGAACCGGATGGCATCGGAAGAACTTAATTCTAAAGGTTCTGCAGAACTGGCGACTAATTGACCGTCGACAAACAACGAACGACCTTCTTGGTCAAATGAAAAGGCTAAGTGATGCCAGGCGGTTCCGACCTCGAATGCTCCTTGAAGGGTTGTGGGATCCTCCCCTCCTTCAAAGATACGTACCCGAACATTTCCACCTTGGACGTCAACAACGACTGCGTCTTGTCCCCCCTCGCCCTGAATTGCAAAAAGGCTCCGCCATAAAAGACCTTCTAAAAAGCCTCCAGCATTCCGAGCAAAGTGAAGTTCGATCGTTCCCTCTTCCAAAAATCCAGCCAATTCAGTAGCCGTAGCTCCAGCCGGATTCCCATTATTTCCATCGAACTCTAAACCTGATAACTGAGAATCCCCAATCCGGAGGGCTTGATCGATAAAGGCCACTCCTTGATCCGACTCGACGACAACCGTGTACGAGCCTGATTCGAGGCCTGCAGGGGTTTGAATTTGAAGTTCTTGAGAACTGACGACGGTGGCGTTTCCAGCAGCGACATCACCAAAGCGAACGGCATAAGTTTCCTCGGATTGGAATCCCACACCCGCGATGGTGAGAAGTCTCTGCTCTCCTTCTTTTAAGTTTCGAGGAGAAACAGAATCGAGGTAGAACGGATTCACATCCACTTCGAGAGCAAAAGAAAGGTCTGAACTGGTAAGTGCGACGTTGTGAACTTGAACGGCGATGACATGGGTCCCGGGAGCGAGAAATCCAGTCTCGGAGGTCACAAAGAAATTTTCATCGAATCCATTGGGGTTCGTGATTTCGTGTTCACCGTAAGCGGCTTCGTTAAATGCTGGAGGTTCACCAGTCAATCGTCGACGACCGACTTCTTCTCCATCGACATAAGCCACATAGCCATCATCAAAACGGACTTGAAACCTAAATTGTGAACCAGCATGTTCCTCTGAAATCGTGATTTCTTTTCTCAGATAAACACTCAGATAGTTATTCTGCATGTCTTCGAGAATCGTGGAATCGTCTTCATCACCGTAACCGATACCTGTGATGCCGTCTTCCCAAGCACTGTCATCAAAATCAATCTCTTTCCAGTTTTCGGGCGGTTCCTCCGTTCCTCTAAAAAACTTCCAATCATCCCCTTCTTCGAGGATTTCAGCCTGAGCTGAGACGATTTGGGGTGCCAAGAAAGCACAAAGAAAAAGAATGACATTCAAATTAATGAGGCGCGAAGCGCTATTCAAAAGCAGTGACATACTTCGAAACTCCGAAGAATTGTGAATCCATATGTTGTGTAAGTGGAAAATTTGACCTGCTTTTAAGATAGCGGTCCCACTCGCAGAAGTGGATTGTGAAAATGTCGGTATGTGTAATAAGGATTAAAAAAAGTCTATACAAGAAACGATCGTTGAAGTCTTGGGCGGCAGATCGGACAAAAACAACTCTCCAAAAGCGTTACAAATAAAAGACTTAAGAACCCTCAGAGACTGATCCAATCAAGCTAAAGCGATAGACGAGAATGCAAAAAAAGTAATTCACCAAACGATAGCTTATCTTCATTGATTTGGAATCTTGAATCATTAGGACATTGTGGATATGTAAATCGAAGGATTACTAAATTGGTTAGCAATTCTTTTATCCCTCGCTAAAGCTTCGGGCTTGGAGGGCGTGAATTGGCTTTAAGGCAAATATGGTGGCAAGGGTCACCATCTCCCCTCTCTATTATCATGAATCGAAGCGAACAGCCTCCCAAGCCCGAAGCTTTAGCGAGGGATCATCACCACAAACTCTTAAAACAATTCAAATATTTACTCACTCCCCGGATCTGCCAATCCCCTGTGAAACAAGAAATTCATCGAAGCCGTGATGAGGAACAATATTCCCGCGAGTAAAAAGAACACCGGGAAACCAAAGGTGATGGGAATGAAAGTCGCTAACAAGGTACCGACTCCCGCACCGATGGCGTCGAGGGCAAAGACCGCCAAGGGGCGTTCGTGAGCTAACTCGAAAAGAATGGGGAAGAACATTCCCGTCACGACGGCAACGGGCGCTACGAGAATAACGACGGCTACTGGGTTTAATAAGCCTGGAATCACCATCAAGATCAATGTAGAGACCAAGGCGATCCCGGTGAAGAGTTTTCTCAACTGTGCCGATGCGATCATACTACCAAAACCCGATAAGACGAGGAAACTGATCGCCCCCACCATCAAGGAGTCGTAGTACATGAATGTTCTCTTAAAAAGCGCGAGAACTAAATAGTGCTCCATCACTAAAAAGTTAGCCCCGATCAAAAGCGTCAAACCCGCTACGTGCCAATAGGATCGCTTGGGAATGTACGGGTTTCCTCTTTTCCTCAAAGCAATGAGAAAGCCAAGGCCAACGAAGAGTAAAACCCCGCCCCCGATGGCAAAGAGTTGATAGACCTGTTGAATCGAGAGAATGTGTCGAACATTTCCCGCTAAGAATGGCTTGTTATCGGTGATCGGAGTGAACATCGGATCGTCGGCCACTTGATACACTTTGGGTAAGTAATAGGCGATATCTTTTTGCGGGATGGTCGGAAGAGGAATGTTATCTGGGCCCGATGGCCTAAAGATCTTAAACATCGAACTGGCCGCAGGAAGCTCCGCATCCTTGTTTTGAAAAGCTAAAATCAAAGAATCAAATTGGTTTTGATAAGCTTGAGTTTTCATATCTAAAGCACGAAGGGTCCGCACGTACTGCTCGGTCAAAATATTTTCAGGATCGAGACCCCGTGGATACCAAATCGCTAAAATACCGTCGTCACTCAAGCGTTCGCGAATCGTAATATAAGCTTCATGGGTACGGATCAGGTTTCCCGGTTCCATCATCATCTGAGGATAGCCCCCCACACTGGGGAGGTAGATGAGGTCGTACTTATTCTGGGAGCTCTCCATATACCCGCGAGCTTCCGATCGGATGGGATGAACGCCCTCCTTCTCATAAACCTGCCCGAAGGCATCGAGGAGATATTCTTTGCTACGAACCGCTTCGAAGACCGCGGGTTCGATTTCAATTCCCGAGATGTCTTTTAAACCGAGTTGATTCCCGAATCGAACTTGGCGTCCTCCCCCAGCTCCGATGATCACCACTTTGGAATCGGGCTTCATCAAGAGCATGGGAGCCATTCCTAATGAACGCTCATTGAATCCACACTCCGGGCGGTATTGCCACTGGAAGAAATCATTGTAGAAACCATGAAACTCTCCGGACTG
The DNA here is from genome assembly GCA_028280485.1 of Planctomycetota bacterium. Classification (GTDB taxonomy): domain Bacteria; phylum Planctomycetota; class UBA8108; order UBA8108; family JACQVS01; genus JANQLS01. The sequence continues at coordinate 10,224 of JANQLS010000108.1, read as the reverse complement.
ATCTTTCATGATCTCGAAGAGAGCGTATTTCCCCCAAGCCTGATGAGCCATTTCGCATTTTAAGACGGGGTCGTTCTCGTACTGGTAAGTCGACTGAAAACCTTTTCCCTTATAGAGCTTTAAAAAATCGGCTTCGACATTGTAGACACTCGCCGGAAGAGCGATGAACGCTAACAAGACCACGGCTTCAATGAGTCCGACAACACGGTGCATGCTCCTCGATAATACAGCAGTAGAAAGAGCGATACAGACGAGGGAAAGCGCGATAATTTTTGCGACCCCTAACTCTGAAATACTGATCTTAAAAAAGAGATAAGCTCCCGCCGCACCGAAGAGATAGAGCGCGTAAACGAGCTTCATCCTTCCCGCCAATTTTCTTCGCCCTACCTGATACCCGATGTATTCACTGAGACCATAGGCCGCAAAGAAGGGAAGAAACAAAACCGTAAAGGTGGTCATCTGAGTTAAGAGTCCACTGACTTCAACTTCGAACAGATGCGCTCTCAGGTAATCAAAAGAGTCTAAATTCTTGGCAAGGAGAACGGCGATCACCGAGAGAATGGTGATGATTTGGAGGACCCATAAACTCTTGAGAAATGATTTCAGGGTGATTTTAAAAAATGCAGCTCCGATAAAAGCTCCCATCGGAAAGCCGACAAAGAGCAAATCGAAAAAGAGGGAAGGCATGATGAAGAAGCTCAGGAGCTTGAAGATCGCCAACACGAAGAGGACGGTAGCGAAGGAGAGTCCGAAGAGGCAAAACGTCATCGCTCGGGCGGAAAGACCCGCGAGGACATCATGAGGTTCCTGAGAACCTGAGGACTCTGAGGGAAGAGATTGCTGCTCCGTCACACTTTGCTCCTTAATTCGAATACGAGTTTTTGCACGCCGATGTTGAGATTGAGGCTATTCTTCAGGCCCTCTTCGAGAAGCTGAAATGGACCTTCGCGAGGGCTATATTTTCCCGAAAAGACCAATTCTTTTTGACCTTCGGGCACCACCGCTTCACCAGGATCAACCCACAATCCGTGAAAGTATAGGTTATTCTGGCGAAGATTTCACCGAAAGTAAGCCCGACTTCCGGTAAACCAAGGGATGACTCAACTTGCGGGTCCATCCCAGAAGATTTATACTTCTCATGATCCCAAACATACGAAATCGCCGCACTTTGACCTTCAAGTCTGAAATATGAGAATTTTCCCAGTGAGTGGAGCTCCACTCTTCACCGGTCTGATCCTTTTGCTCCTCGCACTTTTCATGAGTGCTTGCGAGCCTAAAAATGGGAAAGTTGCATCGACGAAGAAACAAGTTCAAGCTCCTCCACCCCCTGTGCCCTTTCCCCCTGTACCGGAAAAGATCACCGATTATTACCAACATTGCCTCAGTCTCATCAAAGTCGTGAAGTTCAAAATTAAGAACTTCGATAAACCCCTCTTTGATGAAGCGAGAATCCACGAGCGTTTCGGTCACGATGACGAAGCGATCAAGGCTTACCAAAAAGCGGTGGATACTTCACCCAGCCGAAGCGATGCCTATATGAGCATCGGTTTTTTACTTTCTCAAAAAAACAAATTTAAAGAAGCAGCTGAAGCTTACCACACGGCCTTAGCGATCAATCCGAAAGAACCCGGTGCTCACATGCGCTTAGGACTGATCCATATTCACGAAGGTCAAGTGCCTCAAGCCATCGAAGCGTACAAAAAAGAAATCGAAAACAAATCGGCTAACGCTAACACCTATAATTTTCTCGGACAAGCCTACCTTCAAGACGGTAACAACGAAGAAGCCCTCAAAGTCCTCAGGAAGTGCATTCAGTTAGATAAAAACCATCTCAATGGTCACTACGGGATGTCACAAGCCCTACGCGCTCTTCAAAAGCCCGAGGAATCGGCCAAGATGTTGGCACGCTTTAAAGAGCTTCGTAAATTAGAAAAAGAAGCTGAAGAAAAGGGAGCTGAAAACGAGAAAGCGAATCTAGGCCAAAAAGATCGAGGATTAACTGCAGAAACTTATTACGATCTTTCACAGACCTATCAACTCGTCAACTTGAAATTAGAGTCGCTCCAGATGTTACAGGGCTCACTGATTTTTGAACCTAAAAACGTGATGAGGCAAACCCTTCTCATCGACCTTCACCGAAAAGAAGGAAACCTGCCAGCAGCATTAGAACAAGGGAAAAAAGCCGTCGAGGTCCTCCCGAAGGACGATAAACTCCTCTACTTAGTCGCCGGCCTTTATTCGGACTCCAAAGATATCTTGAATAGTGGGAAGCTCCTTCAGCGAGCGGTTCGCGCCAATCCAAATAACGTGGATGCTTTACGCGAATTAGCACGAACAATTATGGCGGGTAAAATATTCGGTAAAAGAAGTGCGGAGCAGGCACTCATCTACGCTAAAAGAGCAGTAGACATAAAAGAAAACTCTACCAACTTAGACATCTTAGCTTGGGTTCAATACGCCGGCGGCGATAAGGAAAGCGCCCGAATCAGTCTCCAGCGAGCTTTAGAACTCGATCCAAAAAACCAAGCCATCAAGGTTCGTCTCGAGCAATTAGAATCATCGCTCTAAGACTGCTGGTTCATGATCGACACTATGACTCAATTCTTCTTTCAATCAAAACTGACTTTCAGAAATCTCATGCAACGATCTAATTTATTTCGCTACTTACTCGCGATCAGCGCTTTGTGCCTGATTCCATTGGGTTGCGATAAAAAATCGGATACCACGCCCACCCCTCCCACACCGGGTAATCCAAATACAACTCAGCAAACGGGTACTCAGAAAAGCACTGGAAATGAAAGCGCGGCGGTCTACTTCGTTGACCGCGCCAAAGAGTTGGGAGTGAACTTTACTCATACCGATGGAAGCAGCGGCAAGTATTTCATCACCGAAACCCTGGCCTCGGGAGTCGCTTTATTTGATTACAACAACGATGGGCGACTCGACATTTATTTCCCCAACGGAAGGATGCTCCCTCCGGGCTCACCGGCAGAAGGAACCGTAAAACAGGCCAGCTCAACCCACGCACTTTTTAAGCAACTTGAGAATGGTAAATTTCAAGACGTCACTCAAGAAGCGAAAGTAGGTGGAACCGGATTTGGAGTCGGATGCTGTGTAGCTGATTATGATAAAGACGGGCTCCTTGACCTCTACATCTGCCAATACGGAGCGAATCTTCTCTATCGAAATAAAGGAGACGGGACTTTTGAAGATGTCACTGCCAAAGCCAATGTCGGAGACACCGGTTTCGGAGCGGGTGCAACCTTCTTCGACTTTGATGGCGATGGAGACCTCGATCTCTACGTGACGAATTACTGCATCGTCGATTACGCCACTAACAAACCTTGCACCGAAAACAATGTTCCTGGCTATTGCCCTCCCGGTCATTACAAGGCAGCTCCTGATGTCTTATACCGAAATGAAGGGGATGGGACATTTAAGAATGTCAGCCAAGAATCCGGAATCCTGGCCCCCACTCCCGGCAGAGGAATGGGAGTCATCGCCACGGATCTCAATGACGACGGAAAGCTCGATCTCTACGTCGCCAACGATGGCAGTGAAAATTTCCTCCTCGAAAATCAAGGAGGGGGAAAATTTATAGACAAAGCCTTAGAACTTGGAGTGGCCCTCGACGCTAATGGTGATCACCAGGGATCCATGGGCTTAGACATCGCCGATGTCGATTTAGACGGAATCCCCGAGATCGTGGTGACAAACTACCAAAAACAATCCAACACCCTTTACAAGAGAGGCCGCGGTGGCTTCTATACCGACATAGCTATGTCGTCCAAAATGGCAGAGAAATCTCTCCCTTGGGTGGGTTGGGGAGCGGGCATCATCGATTTCAATGACGACGGCCTGCCGGATATCTTTATCGCTAATGGTCACTTAGAAGACCAAATCCACCGGAAAGATCAATCTTCAGATTACTTGCAGCCGAATCAACTGCTATTCAACGAGGGGAACGGCAAGTTTCAGGACGTCACCAAAAGCGCCGGCCCGGGGATGCAAATCGTACTTTCGAGTCGGGGATCGGCCTTCGGGGATATCGACAACGATGGTGACATCGATATTGTCGTTTGTAATTCGAGAAGTCAGCCTTCTGTCCTCCTCAACGAATCAAAAAAAGAACGAGTCTGGTTAGGATTGAAGCTCGTCAGTAAAAACGATAAGTTTGCTATCAATACCAACGTTCGAATCAAAACCGACAAAGGGGTCTTTTTACAGGAAGTGCGCTCCGGAGCGAGCTACATCTCTCAGAACGACCTCCGATTACGTTTCGCCCTAGGTGAGGCCAAAATTCAGGAAATTCAAATCACTTGGCCCGATGGCACAAAAGAAGTGATCGAGAAGTTACCCATGAATTCATATTCCACTGTGGAACAGGGAAAGGGTCAAACGCAGTAAGCGTAAGTCATCAGGATGGGACGTAAAAAATCTAAGCGCAATAAGAGTAAAAAAGCGCAGAACCCTTCACCTAAGCCCCCTGAACCGGCGGCAGTGAAAAAACAGCCTGCAAGCGAGCCCGATTCCACAAAAAACACGGGGGTCTCACTCTTAGGATTTGCTTCCGTGATCGGAGGTGGGCTTTTAATAGCGGGAATTCTCTTTTTGGTTTTTAACAATGAAAAAGAAGATCCCGAACAAACTCCCCCACCGATTGAGACTCAACGAGTCTTAGCTACCGATCCCATTCCCCAGGCACCCATATCGCCCCAGCAGTTTAAAATTCCCCCTGAATTTAATGCGACGCAAAGAGCCAAAGCTCAACGAGCCCTAAATCTCAATCAAAGAGCTTTAGATGCCCACATCAGCGGAAATCAATCTCAATTCATCACTTTGGCTCAACAGGCACTCCAAGCTTATCAAGAAGCCGGCTGGCTCTTCGATCAACTTGGCCCTTTTCACCACGCACTCATCGCGGAGTATTTTTCCCGGGGAGATTTAAAGGGAGCGATCTTGGAAGGTCGGAAGTGGTTAGATAAATTCCCCAATTCAGCTGAACATTTAGAGACGGTCGCCAAAGCTGAATACCAAGCGGGTCAGTTTCAACAGGCCGCAGAAAAGTTGGAAAAGTTTGCGAAGTTGCATCCGAACTCTCTGAGAACTCAACGCCAGTTAGCGAGTGCTTACGAAGGCATGGGAGAGAAGGAAAAGGGTCTTCAAGCCGTAGATAAATGCCTCGAACTCATCGGCTATCCCAAGGGACCGTATAAATCTTTTCATCAAAGCAAAATCACTCTACATACGGCTCTACGTGTGACCCATCGGTTCTATCACTACCCGCGCTTGATGGAATTAGCTCAAGCGGTTTTAGACTTAGAGCCCAATCGACTCGAAGCAAGAATGGCTCTCGGCGTAGCCGCAAGGCAGTTAGGTCATTACAAAATTGCCGAAAAGGAGCTCACGGCATATCTCAGTCAAGTTGAGGGAAGACCGGGTATCCCCCTCACAAATATCACTCCGAGTCGTCTCGAATTAGCCTTAGCGAAACTCAAGCAATCGAAAACTGAGGAAGCGGTCTCAACCTTAGTCGATCTCTTGGTGATGGACCCCTACTACACTCGTGCCTACTTTCAATTAGGGCAAGCTTTGAGTCGGCTCCAGCTCACCGAAAAAGCCCAAGCCTTCTTTCAACGGTCGAGAGATTTAGCTCCAGCCGATCGGGAACTCCGAAGAGAAATCGAACAACGTGGCTTAGGGAAGAGAGCCTTAGCCGAACGAGCTAAGGCTAAAGCTTACTTTCTTCAGGGAGAATACGAAAAAGCGGAAGAAGCTCTTCAGCACGCCATAAAGCAAAGTGGAGGTTCTGTTGCTGTTCGGTTTTACTTGATGGAAATACAATGGGAAATTGGCAAGATCCCCTACGCCCAAGTTCAATTGAATGAAATTCAAAAGCAACTTTCAAAAAATCATCCCGAATCTTTAGGTTGGCTCGCTCGATTAGAAACCGCTCGTGGTGCCTATTCGAATTCACTCAGGATCCTCACTCAACTCTGCAGGACCTCCGAGCCCTTGTTGAAAAATTGGGGAATCGATCTCGGGGAATTGTATATTTACAAATTAAAAGATTTCGCCTCGGCGATTACATTACTTAAACGATACCTAAAGCTCGGCCCCCATCCCAAAGCCACATTACTTCTGGGATCGGCTTACGCGTTGAATTCAGACTACGATTTAGCTCTTCAAGCCTTCGCTTCCGTACCCACAGTTGATCGTCACTACAAAGAAGGAATTTTCCTTCTCGAATACCTTCAAGCCTTAGCCCAAAGGGGTAAGCCCGAAGACCTCAAGTTAGCAGTTTCTCTACTCCCGCAAGTACCTGCCGATCAACATGGCTACCCTCACTTTCTCACGAGCTTAGAGATCCTATTCAACAAAGGCGTCTCCCTGGAGAATTTAAAAGATTATTTGAAGCCCGATGAAAAAGATGCTTCCCCTCTGAGAAGAAGCCAAGTTCTCAAAAAAGGAAATCAAATCAATCTCGAGCAGGCTCAACAAGAATCGGTCAGCGCCACGAAGACGACCGGAGAACTCGCTTCGCAACATTATCTCAATGCCAGCAAGGCTTACCTGGAAATGGGCGACCGTAAAAATTCTCTCATCTCTGCGAGAAAAGCCTGGATTCAGTCCAAAAACTCTAAGGAAGTCCTCGACCACCTCCTCGTACTTTTGGATAATCCTGCCGATGTATTCCTGCGCTTTCAGTTGGAGCACGGCAAAGGTAAAAAGCTAAATCTTCAACAACTGGATCCTCAAAAGAGTTTATTACTTAAGAGCCTACTCCAAAAATAGAGTCTCCCTTTCACCCGGTATCCTAAGAGAATGTTCACCTTACTCCATTCGTCTACAATCAAAACGATCTCTATCGTAACTCTCGCTGTGAGCATCCTTGGGCTTGGGGCTTGTGATTCCAAATCCAATTCCAAGCCTGATAACAATACGAATCAAAATACGCAACAAACAACGACTCCGAAAAATCTTACTCCTCAGTTCGTCGACGTCACCTCTCTCACGGGGGTCGATTTTATTTCCGTCTGTGGAGAGGAGAATAAAGATTACGTCATCGAAGTGAACGGGTCGGGAGTTGCGCTCTTCGATTATGATAACGATGGAGATCTCGACATTTTCTTCGTAAATGGCTCTCAGCTTCCTCAACCTTACGGTTCAGGCGTTCCTAATCCGGCCCCTTCAGATAAGCTTTACGAGAATTTAGGAAACTTTCACTTTAAAGACGTCACCGACAAAGCCGGACTCACCGAGGAAGCCTGGGGGTGTGGCGTGACCGTTGGAGACATCGACAACGATGGCTTCCAAGATCTCTTCGTCGCTAATTACGGCCAAGATGCCCTTTGGCGAAACAAGGGCGACGGTACGTTTGAAAACATCACGCTTTCAGCAGGCACGACCGACCCTCTCTGGGGAGCTTCGCCCGCATTCCTCGACTACAATCGCGACGGGCTTCTCGACTTGTTCATTGTGAATTACTTAGATTTCGATCCCAAAACCGTAAAACGCCGAGGAACTGACCCCAACTGTCAGTACAAAGGGCAACCCATCTTGTGTGGCCCCATCGGACTCCCCCCCACTCCCTGCACTCTTTACAAAAATTTAGGGAATGGAAAATTTGAAGACGTATCGACCAGCTCCGGAATTCGTAAAGTCAAATTAGAAGATGCTACTTACGGACTTGGAGTCAGCATCATCGATGCGAACAACGATGGTTGGATCGATATTTACGTTGCGAATGACACTCGACCGAACCTTCTCTTCGAAAATCAAAAAGACGGAACATTTAAAGAAAACGCCCTTCATATGGGAATAGCTCTCAATGACGAAGCTATCGCGCAAGCCGGGATGGGTGTCGACACCATCTACATGGGAGAGCGCGAAATTGAAGATCTATTCGTTGTGAATTACGAAGATGATTCCAATACCTATTATAAGAATGAGGGCAATGGCTTCTTCACGGAAATGACCACTCCTTTGGGCTTATCCGGTCCCTGTTTCAAATTCTTAGGTTGGGGCACATTCTTCTTTGACTCCGACCTCGATGGAGACCAAGACCTCTTCATCGCTCAGGGCCATGTCGTACCTCAAGCCAATCAAATTCGCTCTTCACCCGGATACAACCAACCGAATAAGTTGTTTCAATACAAGGATGAGACTTTCGTCGATTCCAGCCGTGATGCCGGTCCCGGATTTGAGGTGATTCTCTCTTCCAGAGGAGCCGCTCACGGAGATTTAGATGGGGATGGAGATAGCGATATCGTAATCAATAATATCGACGGCCCGGCCACGATCCTCATGAACGAGGGCAGCCCAAAACACAACTGGGTCGCCATTCAATGCCAGGGAACGACCTCTAACCGGGATGGCTTAGGTGCCATCGTCACCCTTCGAGCTGCGGGTAAAACACAGCGTCGACGTATCAAGGCGGGAGCCAGTTACGCCTCTCACTCGGAGACGGTCGCCCGGTTTGGATTAGGCTCGGCGACTGCGATCGAGTCGATTGAAATCTCCTGGCCCAACGGGGAAAAAGAATCTTTCCCCGCGCCTAAAATCAATCAAAAGGTCACCTTAGTCGAGGGTAAGGGAACGAAGAAATAGTTCCTCTATTAGAATCTCGCAGCGATCTCTCTGGTTTGGTATCATGTGCATTCCTTAAGAGGCGAATTTCTATAATTCCCCTTAACCTCAAACACAATTTATATACTCTGCAACAAGCTTAACTAGCCCGGAGCGTAAGCGACGGGACGAAGTTTTGATTGATGCTAATTTATTAAAAAGATCCGAGCTGAAGAGACAAGGCTGAAGAGATAGGGCTGAAAAGAACATGCAAGCTTACCTCGATCTACTCAACGATATTCTGTCTAACGGGACCGACAAAGGAGATCGCACGGGAACGGGAACGCGAAGTGTTTTCGGTCGCCAAATTCGCTTCGACTTAAGCGAAGGATTTCCTTTACTCACCACCAAAAAACTCCATACGCGTTCGATTATCCACGAGCTTCTGTGGTTCCTTCAAGGCTCCACCAACATCGCCTACCTCAAAGAAAACGGCGTTCGTATTTGGGATGAATGGGCTGACGAAAAAGGAGAACTCGGACCGGTCTACGGTTACCAGTGGCGCTCTTGGCCCAGTCATGATGGAGAGAAGATCGATCAAATAGCCAATTTGATCGAGCAAATCAAATCGAATCCAGATTCAAGGCGCCACCTTGTTTGTGCTTGGAATGTTGCGGATGTCGAAAAGATGGCGCTCCCCCCCTGCCACACTTTGTTTCAATTTTATGTGGCCGACGGAAAGCTCTCTTGCCAGCTTTACCAACGAAGTGCGGATGTCTTCCTGGGAGTCCCCTTCAACATCGCCTCCTACAGTTTGCTCACTTTGATGGTCGCTCAGGTCACGGGATTACAGCCCGGTGATTTCGTCCATACCTTCGGAGACTGCCATCTTTACTCGAATCACTTCGAACAAGCTCAACTTCAGTTGACGCGAGAACCTCGTCCATTGCCTCAGATGAAAATCAACCCTGAGGTCACCGACATTTTTAACTTTAAGTACGAAGACTTCGAACTTCTCAACTACGATCCCCATCCCCACATCAAAGCCCCAGTAGCGGTATGAGTCGATTCTCCATCATCGTTGCCGTCAGCGAAAATGGCATCATCGGAAAAGACAACGATCTACCGTGGAAGCTTTCTGCTGATCTGCAACGCTTCAAGAAACTCACCATGGGGCATCCGATCATCATGGGTAGAAAAACTTGGGAATCGATCGGTTTTCCCCTCCCTGGGAGAACTTCGATCGTCGTTTCGAGAAATCCCGAATATCAACTGGACGGGGCGATCACCGTAGAGTCTTTGCCGGATGCCATCACCACCGGGAAATCGGAAGACTCTGAAGAACTGTTCGCCATCGGCGGCTACACCATCTTCGAAGAAGCCTTAAGTCTCGCCGACCGCCTCTACCTGACTCGCGTTCAAGCTGAAGTGGATGGCGACGTCACCTTCCCTAATGTCGATTGGTCGAATTGGAAACTCACCGAAGAGGAAACCTTTGAAGCGGATGAGAAGAATGACCATCCGTTTAGTTTTCAAATCTACGACCGGGTATCTTCATAATTAGTTCCTGTTGAATAACAGGAATTAATTATATTTGCGTGGGATCACGCAAATCACAAAAATAGGCTTTTAGCCTATTTTTTGTGGAGCGACGCC
>JANQLS010000076.1 GCA_028280485.1 Planctomycetota bacterium | reverse complement strand
ACTAATTAGTTTTTGTTGAATCTTGCTCCTTCGGAGGAAGATTCAACCGTTTCAGCAAATCACAGATTTGCTTTCACTCCGTTGAACATAGGCTCTACGAGCCTACGTTCGCGGCCGAGTTGATCCCAACTCGGCTTAGTTACTGTTTATTCAACAGGAACTGATTAAGACTCTCTAATTTAAAATCTTTTTTTAGAAGAGTTGAATCTCAAATTTTTTCACCAAATACGTACGAAAATGGGTAAAAATTAAGAGAAGGAAAAAGAATAAATCTCCTCATTCCAATTCGCTTAGATTCAAAGACTCTAATATGCTAACTAAAATTTTCTCCTCCTTGTTTGTACTCTTCTCAACGCTAACTTTCATCCCAACCCCTATTCGAGCTCAATCCACAGTTTTAGAATTCGAAACGCTCATATTGAGCGAAGACTTCGTGAGCGAGGGAGCCTGTTTCGCCGACATCGATGGAGACGGGCATCAGGATGTCGTCTCGGGTCCCTACTGGTATGCAGGCCCGCAGTTTAAAAAGAAGTTCTCCTATATGCCCGGCGGGAGAATGCCGATCGTTGGCTACTCGGGTCACTTCTTTTCGTTTAGCGATGACTTTAACGGCGACGGTCGGCCTGACATCCTCGTCGTCCCGATGCCCGGTACACCATCGAGTTGGTACGAAAATCCCGGCGTGAGAAAGTCGCAAATTTGGAAAAGACATCCTGCCTTATCCAGTGTCGACGGAGAGTCACCCGAATACCTCGACCTCAACGGTGATGGCAAGAAAGAACTGGTTTGCGCCCACAAGGGTGCTTTTGGTTACGCCGAACCATCCTGGAATTCCCCCGAAAAAGCTTGGACCTTCATCCCCGCAACAGAAAATCGAAGGTACGGAAGGTTTACCCACGGTCTCGGGATCGGCGATGTCAATCAAGATGGCCGAATGGATCTCCTCGAGACTCACGGGTGGTGGGAACAAACAGAAACGAAGGGTGAGCAATTTAAATTTCATCGAGTTCGCTTCGCTCAAGCGGGTGGGGCTCAGATGTATACCTACGACTTCGATGGCGATGGAGACAACGACGTTCTTTCGACGCAGAATGCTCACGCTTACGGCTTGAGTTGGTTTGAAAATATGGGCACTGAAAACGGCGGAATTCGTTTTCAAGCTCATCCGATCATCACGCAACGACCTGAAGACAATCCTTACGGTTTAGTGATCTCCCAGATGCACGCGGTGTGTATGGAAGACATGGATGGCGATGGCATTCAAGACATCATCACCGGGAAACGGTACTGGGCTCACAACGGTCACGATCCCGGCGCCCAACATCTCCCCGTTCTTTATTGCTTAAGAACAGTAAGAAGCGAAGGCAAAGTAAAATTTATCCCCTGGCTGATCGAAGAGAGAGCGGGAGTAGGTACTCAAGTCATGACGGGGGACTTAAATGGAGACAAGATCCCAGATGTCTTAGTAGGAAATAAGATAGGAACATTTGTCCATCTCAACAAGAGACGGTCTGTCGAAGAGAATGAATATAAAACTCTCGCCCCCAAGCCGAGAAAGACGAGGCGCTTTCCCACCGGAACTTCAATTTTCTCAACTCACGTCAGAGAAACACCTCCCTTGAGCCCCCAAGAAGAATTGAAGACCTTTAATGTCCCCAAGGGATTTCAAATTCAACTCGTGGCTTCTGAACCTCAAATTGCGAAACCGATGAATCTCGCCTTCGACCAACGAGGAAGGCTTTGGGTTACGAGTACGGTGGAGTATCCCTACCCCGCAAAAGACCCGAAGAAGGCCCGAGATAAAATCATCGTCTTAGACGACTTCGATGATTCAGGCCGAGCGAGAAAGATCACCGACTTCGCCACGGGGCTGAACATTCCGATCGGCCTGCTGCCTTATCAAAATGGAGTGATCTGTTTTTCGATCCCCAACATCTGGTTCCTTAAAGATACCGATGGAGATGGAAAGGCTGACCAAAAAGATAAACTCTACGGTCCGATAGGCTGGGAACGCGACACCCACGGCATGCTCAACTCCTTCACTCAGGGTTTAGATGGCTGGATTTACTCGTGTCACGGTTTCAACAACCTAACTCAAGTGGCAGGGCGAGACGGACACCAGATCAGCATGCGAAGTGGCAACACGTTTCGTTTCTTACCCAATGGCCAACGGGTAGAGCATTTTACTTTCGGCCAAGTCAATCCGTTCGGGATGACCTTCGACCATTACGGTGATTTCTTTACCGCTGATTGTCACACCAAGCCGGTCTCCCTTTTATTAGAAGGCGGGCACCACGAAAGTTTTGGTGCTCCTCACGATGGAATCGGTTTTATTCCGAATGTGATGAACCACCTTCATGGATCGACAGCCATCGGGGGCATCGCATTAGGTTGTAACGCCCATTACCCTCCTCCTTACGATCAAAGCTCATTTGGGGGTAACGTGATGACGAGTCGAGTCAACCGCAACACTCTCAATAAAATGGGCTCTTCCATTCGAGCCCAAGAAGAACCTGATTTTGTCTTTTCAGGTGACCCCTGGTTTCGCCCGGTCGATTTGAAGATCGGTACCGATGGCGCGGTTTATATCGCCGATTTTTACAATCGCATCATAGGCCACTACGAAGTACCCCTCGCTCATCCTGGTCGTGATCGCCACCGGGGAAGAATCTGGCGCGTCGTCTACACGGGGAGTGATGCGAGAACTCACAATCTCGAGTATCAAGCTCACTTTGAACTCTTGCACCGTGATCTCAGTCAACTCAGTTTCGATGAATTAGTCGAAGGTTTAGGTACATCCGTTCAAACTCGATCTTCACTGATCGTTGAACGCTTGGTCCAAGAGTTTGGGAAGTCTTCTTTAGAGAAACTTAAATCCTTAGTAAATACCCCAGAAAAATTACAGGCGGATCCAAAGCGAGCTGAAGAGCAAGCGCGTCGATTGAGCCATCTTCTTTGGATCCTCGATCGCCTGAAAGGATTAGAAGAAAAGCCCGTTCGTCTAGCTCTGAAAAGTGAAAACTCTTTGAGACGAGTACAGGCCTTTAGACTTTTGGGCAGGAGTCAAACCGAATTCCCCGAATTCGACCAATGGATTCTCGATGGCTTTAAAGACTCCGATGCGATGGTAAGGAGATCGTCAGTTCAAGCGTCCACCGCCAAACCTCGACAAGCTTTTGTTAGGCCTCTTCTGGCTGCTTACCATACTACCCCTGGTCACGATGTTCACCTCAAGCACAGCTTGAAAATTGCTCTCAGAGATCACTTAAAAAATGAACAGTGGTTCCGCTCTCTCATCGAGAGTCCCTCATTGAATAAAAAAGATCTCGCGTATTTAGCGGAGCTCTCGCTCGCCCTGAAAACATCTTTAGCGGGGGAGTTCCTCGTAGACAACTTGGGCGCCCTCCCCAACAAATCACCCCAAGAGATTCAATCTTACTTAAGGTTTGCCGTTCGACACGTCTCCGCTAAATCCGTCGATAAAATCGTCGCCCTCATCAAGAAACGCTACGCTAAAGACTGGCGGCAACAGTTATCCTTCATCGGATCGGTCCGCGATGGATTGAACCAAAAGGGAGTGGAAATTCCAGAGTCCCTCCGGAACTGGGGGATCGAGCTTTCAAAGTTCTTACTCGACAGCCAATCGAAATTCCAACCGATCTCTTGGACCTACAAACCCTACCCCGCTGGCAGCCGACAAGACAATCCATTCGTCTTAACCACTCGCAGAACTTCCACCGATGGCATGAAAAACACACCATTGTTCTCAAGCATCGTCAAGGGCGAACAAAGAACGGGCTTGTATCGCTCAGGGGTTTTCTCACTCTCGAAAAAATTTAGCTTCTACCTTGCCGGTCACGATGGATTTCCTGATCAAAAACACCAAAAACAAAACAGGGTTCTCTTGCGCTTAGCTAACACCCATCAATTGATTCACGAAACTCTCCCTCCTCGAAACGACACGGCGCATCGCATCGAGTGGAATACCTCCACTCATCAAGGCCAACTCGCCTACGTGGAGATTATCGATGGCGACAAAGCCAACGCTTTCGCCTGGTTAGCCGTCGGAAGATTTTCGATCACGGGACTCAACCCGAGTGAGACTCCGGAAAAACGCCGCTTCGCCTCTCAGGTGATCACAGTATTGAAACTCAAGGAGATGATTCCCGCGCTGAGCCAAACCTTGTTGAACAGTGGAGGAGATCGCTCCACGGCTCAGGCTTTAGCTCGATCCTTGGTTCAATTGCGGCCGCATCCCCTCTTACAAACCTTAGCTGAATCGTTAACCATCGATGGTTTAGATCAAGAACTGGCCCAAAAATCGATTCAAGCCATCAGCGAAAATTCTAAGGAGACTGCCCACGAACTTTTGGTAGCGACTTTAAAGCTCGCTAGTTCCCCCGAACAGAATGAATTAGGCACCACTCTTTCAAAATCACGCGAAGGAATAAAACACCTCGTTGAACTCATTCAAGAGGGAAAACTATCAGCCCGTGTTCTTCAGAGTTCCACGATCAAATCCAACATCAAAAACCTGGCTGACGATAAGATCAAAAAGCGAGCCCAAACAATTATCGAAGAGCTACCGGATGAAGATGAAATGATTGCAAAGCTCCTTCAGAAGAGGCGTAAGAGTTACTTGGCTCAATCAGGATCTATCACCAAGGGTAAAGAGCTCTTCAAAACTCATTGTATGAGCTGCCATCAAGTAGCGGGAGAAGGTGAAAAGATTGCGCCCAACCTCGACGGAATTGGCAATCGGGGATTGAACCGCGTCCTCGAAGATGTCTTAGCTCCCAATCGAAATGTCGATGTCGCCTTTAGGACGACTTCTCTGGTCACGCGGCAGGGAAAAGCTCTCATCGGACTTTACCGTCGAACCGAAGGAGCTGTTCACGTCTTTGTCGATACCGAAGGTAAAGAATTTAGTGTCGCCGATAAAGACATCCTCAACCGTGAGCTCAACACCGCTTCCTTGATGCCGGAAGACTTTGGTACCAAAGTGAGTGATGAGCAATTTACAGATTTGATGAGTTATTTGCTTTCGTTGAGGAATTCGTGAAGGATTGGAAGCTGTAGCCGAATTCGTAAAAATTTGGAAGTCAGCACATAACGCCAAACTTTTACAAGTTCGGCTACGGGGCATTCAAATATTTGAGGTAAAAAATGTCACTCATCATTCGGCTTAACATCATTTGCAGTCTATTAATGCTATTAACTTCCGGCCTCCACGGTGACGAAAATGAAAAACGCCTCCTCTACGTCGCCCAACCCGGAATACGCAATTACGTTCAGTACGGTGGACACGGCATCATTGTTTTTGACATCGACAACAATCATAAATTCGTCAAGCGCATCCCGATGGGGGGATTAACTCCCCAGGGAAAACCGATCAACGTCAAAGGAGTTTGCGCCCACGCCCAATCGGGGCGTCTTTACGTCAGCACCCTCAAACACTTGATCGCCATCGATCTTCTCACCGACAAACAACTCTGGGAACGCACGTACCCTAAAGGCTGCGACCGGATGTCGATCACACCCGATGGGAAGACGATCTTTTTGCCTTCTTTAGAAAAAGATATTTGGTACGTCGTTCGAGCTGAAGATGGTGAAGTAATTAAAATCATTCAGCCTCGATCTCGATCCCACAATACGATCGTGGGTTTAGACGGTCAATTTGCATACTTGGCAGGACTGGGCTCTCCCTTCCTCACGATCGCCGATGTAAATCAACAAAAAGCGATTCGAAAAGTTGGCCCCTTCAGCCATTCCATTCGACCCTTTACCATCAATGCCCAACAAACGCATTGCTTCGTCAACGTCAATAAGCTTCTCGGCTTTGAAGTGGGGGACATGAAAACGGGTAAGAAGCTTCATCGCGTCGAAGTGAAGGGCTTTAAAATGGGACCGGTAAAACGCCACGGTTGTCCGAGTCATGGAATCGGCATGACTCCGGATGAGAAAGAGATCTGGGTGACCGACGGGCACAACGAGTACATGCACATCTTTGACGCTACCGTCATGCCCCCTAAGCAGTTCCACAGCATCAAAGTCAGAGAACAACCCGGTTGGGTTACGTTCACGATCAAGGGAGACCTTGCCTACCCTTCAACCGGTGAAGTTATCGAAGTTAAGACTAAAAAAATCATCCATCGACTTTTCGACGAAAAAGGCCGAATGATGATGAGTGAGAAAATGCTTGAGATCGACTTTAAAGGCGGAAAGCCTATCCGCAATGGCGACCAATTTGGCTTGGGTAGGGTCAAGTAGTAGCAGAGCCCCTTATCGGCTCCCCCCGAGACGAGAGACGAAGAAGAGAAACAGATTTAGATGAATTCATCCCATAATGATCAACGCGTCTTTTTTCTGGAAGACCCCAAGTCCTTTGGATTGACCCGGGAACACGCTCAGGATATCGAGCTTCTCGATCATTTACTGCAAGACCTTCTAGTCGACCAAGGCCATCCGGAAGAGCTCAAGATCATTCGAGATCTCATCAGCGCATCTGAGAAAGCCGACACGCAAGCTGTATTCGATAAACTCGTTCAAGACTCGACATCCACCCATACGATTCTTCGCGCCCTGACCATCCTCTTTCATATCTTGAATCGGATTGAACAAAAGGAAATCATTCGAGTGAATCTCGAACGATTAGCCGAGTCGGAAGGACTCCCGGGAAAAGACAGCATCGCGGGGACGATCAAAGAACTCGCTAACCAAGGTTTTGAGCCCTCAAAACTTCAAGAGATCTTAGATCAGTTGGAAATTGGCCCAACCCTAACCGCTCACCCGACGGAAGCTCGACGTCGACCCGTTCAGGATGCTTTAGATCAAGTGATCCATCAATTGTCGGAAGTGGATTTTCCTCCCGATACCCCGCTTTTAAATCGTCCCTTACGACGACGGAGTCGAGCTGCGGATGACCTCAGAGTGCTGTTCATTCAACTTTGGCAGACGGCCGAAATATCAGGAGCCGAGATCACTGTCAGTAATGAAGTTCAAAATATCTTATCGTTCTTCGATAAATCGATTTTTGATGTGGTTGACTGGTTGCGAAAAGACCTTCGCGATGCCCTCGCTGAATATTATCCCGATACTGAGTTTCAGCTCTCTCCGTTCTTGTCTTATCACTCTTGGGTTGGGGGAGACCGAGATGGGAATCCCAATGTCACCCCGAAGATTACCTGGGAAACACTTCTAGCTCATAGAAGGATTACATTAAAACACTATCGCCGTCAGATCCGAAGCTTGAGAAGGCATCTGCGCCTAGGGTCGAGATCCGTAAAACCGAGTCAAGATCTGCTCGATTCGATCACTGAAGACACTAAAAAGATTTCTCTGAAACCGAGACGACTGAAGGCTTACGAGAAAGAACCTTACGCACTGAAATTAAGCTATGTCTTAGCAAAGTTAGAGTCAACTCTCGAAGTGCTCGAAGAACTGAGTGGGCCCCAACCCGTGGGAAAATCTTCGGCGACTTTAAGCTCTGCGTACACTGATATTCAAGAATTCATCGTGGATCTCGAGCTATTAAAAAACAGCCTAAAAGGTCATCGCGCAGAACACTTAGCTGAAGAGGGACCTCTCGGTAGTTTAATTGTTCAGGCCCAAACATTCGGCTTTCACCTCGCCACATTGGACCTGCGTCAACACAGTCGAGTCCACGAGCAGGTGATCGAAGAACTTATCCGGGCCTCTAATTTCGACGGGTCCGGCTTAAACTATTCCGAGTGGTCAGAACAGAAACGCATCGAATTTCTCACTCAGGAACTTTTATCACCGCGCCCCCTCACCCCGAGATCTTGGAAAGGAAGCCCTCAAGCCCAGGCCTGCATCGAATTATTTGAAGTCATTAAAAAGGCTCAAACCGAATTAGGGAAGCCAGCCATCCGCTCTTACGTCATCAGCATGACTCATGGAATCAGCGATCTTCTTGAAGTCTTACTGATCGCTAAAGAAACAGGAATTCTGCGGTTAGTTAAAAACTCTGATGGTTCACCGAGTTTTCAGAGTGATGTAGAAATCGTCCCCTTGTTTGAAACCATCGACGATTTAGTCCGTTGCCCTCAACTCCTGAAAGATCTCTTCAGTAACGAAGCTTATAAACTTCAACTTAAGAGTTTCGGTGAATCCCAAGAAGTGATGCTCGGCTATTCCGATAGCAGTAAAGATGGCGGCTTCTTGTCGGCGACCTGGTCGCTTTTTAAAGCTCAAAAAGAGCTCACTGAAGTCTGTCAGGCTCACGGCGTCAGGCTTAAACTCTTTCACGGGCGGGGCGGAACGGTCGGCCGCGGGGGAGGGCGCGCCAACCAAGCGATCCTTGCTCAACCTCGAGGCAGTCTCGAAGGCAAGATACGATTCACCGAGCAGGGAGAAGTGGTGGCCTTCAGGTACAGCATCCCTCCTCTCGCTAACCGCCACTTGGAACAGATCGTTCAAGCCGTCATCTTAGCGAGTACTCGCGACACCGAAACCCCAATTCCTGAATCTTGGATTGAGGGCTTCGATCAACTCGCCAAACATTCTTACGATCACTATCGAAGCTTAATCTACGAAGATCAGGAATTTTGGGAATTCTACAAACAAGCCACTCCGATCACCCACATCAGCAACTTGAGAATTGCTTCGCGGCCCGTGTCGCGTTCGAGCAAAAAATCAAGTGAGGGTAGTGAGGCCATCGAAAACCTGCGGGCGATCCCCTGGAATTTCGCATGGGTTCAGAGTCGCTATGTGGCCCCGGGTTGGTTTGGAATCGGAAGCGCGATCGAAAAATTTATCGACTCGAATCCCGATGGCTTAGCCCTCCTCAAAACGATGTACAAGGAGTGGAATTTCTTTCGTAGCCTCATCAGCAACGTTCAGTTAGAACTGATGCGAGCGCAGATGGATACCGCTAAGAAGTACGCCGAGCGTGTCTCTCCTTCAGCGCTTGGTGAACGCATTCACGGTGAGCTTAAAACAGAATACGACCGAACGTGTAAATGGGTCCTCGAAGTGATGGGAACAAAAGCCCTTCTCGATAGTGCCAAAGCGGTAAGAAATACTATTCGACTTCGAAATCGATTACTCCCGGCCCTCAGTCACATCCAGATCGCCCTCATGGATCGACTCGCATCCCCCGATTTGGATCCCGCTGACCGCGACAAGTACAAAGACTTGATGTCGATCAGCATCTCCGGCATCGCAGCGGCGATGCAGAGCACAGGTTAAAACAAAAGACTTCATAGGGCTGTTCCAGCCGTCACTGATCCAACCGATAAAAAATCACAATTCATAGGTTTTTACGATATTTAGGTTCGGCATTACATCATGGTTTTAAATCATTTTTGGTTTTAAGCTTCAATGAGTAAGAAATCAAAAATTCACCCTGTCCAAGGAAAGAACTATGATCATCATTATTAACAGCCGAAAAATTGAATTAAATCCTCAAGCTCCAGAATATGCTCAAAAAAGGCTAAGTTCTGCATTAAAACGATTTAGCAATCGATTAAATAAAATCAAACTCACACTCACAGATATCAACGGCCCCAAGGGTGGAATCGATAAACTCTGTCTCATTGAAATCAATCATAAAAACGGCCATTGCATCACTGTAAAATCAGAATCTTCATCTCTTTACACCGCGATAGATGAAGCTTCGGGTAAGGCTAAACGTGCGGTAACTAAATTTTTTAACCGCATCCTCAGACGGAGAAAAAATAAACCTTCATATGATCCTGAACTCAGTGATTCCTGATGGCCGCTTCAACAAAGAATAAAGCGCTCAATGTACTTATTGCATTAGCCTCGTCAATTATAGTTATCGCGGGACTGAAACTAGGAAAAGCAGTTTTTTTGCCAATACTCCTTGCGGTCTTCATTGCCTTTTTAGGCCAAACCCCAGTGTTGTGGCTTAAAAAAAAAGGCGTACCCGCTTTTTTTGCCAGCTCGATCGTAGCCCTTTTAACAAGCTTGGGTTTAGCCGGTTTAGGTTTAGGCCTGGTGAAGTCCGTATCGGAACTCAAGATTGAGCTTCCCAGATACTTAGAGACGTTAAACCAAACCCACAAGTGGATCATGGGTTTAATGAGCCAGCTCAAAATCCAAGTACCAGCCGATTTTTCGGAGACCTTGAGCGGAGAGCAATTAGGCCAATTGATTTCCCAAGGTTTAAGCCACATCTTTAGCACTGGGTCATTTATTCTTTTGGTGACCTGTTTCGTCTTTTTTGTCCTGCTTGAATTCTCTAATTATCGAGAAAAATTTGAGTTCTTAGCCAGGGAGAAAAAAAGCCTAAAGCATCTCAGGAAATCCTGTGATCAGGTAAGAAAGTATATCGCTGTTAAGTCTCTAATGTGCATCATCACCGGGACATCTGTTGGGCTCCTTTTCTATTTTGCGGATATAAAGTTTGCCCTCCTCTGGGCCATATTAGCCTTCTTGTTCAATTATATTCCAATTGTTGGATCGCTTCTAATTGCCATCCCACCACTCCTCATAGCGCTTGCTGACCATGGCTTGCCGACGGCAATGTTAATCCTCGTTATTTACGTCATGATCAATTTGTCAATAAGTAACATCCTAGAACCCATTATGATGGGGAATCAATTAGGATTATCCCCTCTAGCCGTTTTCTCGACCTTAGTCTTTTGGGGTTGGCTATGGGGTCCAGTGGGAATGTTACTTTCGGTTCCCTTAACTCGAATTACAAAGATCTTTTTAGAAAACACTCATGAATTACGCTGGTTGGGAGTCCTCTTAGGAGCTCGTCAAAAACCTATAGTCGATTCCGATTTTGAACCAACGAGAGCCTAAAGAAATCAGGAAAGCTTTATTCCTAATAGCATTGACCTTCCACTCCATCTTAGATCTAAGTTAAGAGTAACGATTTTGCTTTATTTGAAAGGGCAATGATCGCAGGGTTATTAAAGCGCCTCTCCACGGATATGGCATAAAATCGCTCCCGAATAGAATCGACGTCACCCACTTTTTCAACGCCATATTGCTTCTTGACTTCTTTTTCAAGCAGCGTTGGAACAAAAAATAAACCCGCTCCACTTTGCCCAACAACCTTAGTTAAAGCACTATCATCAAATTCCCCCTTAATAATGGGGGCTATTCCCTCTCGTTCAATCCAATCCTCAACATCTCTCCTCAGCACAGCTTTTCTTGTGGGAAGCAGAAGCGGAGCACCGTCTAAAGATTGTGGGAATTTTCTCCGGTATTTTTGGGCGAGCTTTTTTACTCCACAAAGACTAACTCCCGACTCACCTAATAAATGGTTATAAGCTTTGACTCTGACTTTAGGGGAGTTAGGAGCATCAGAAATGACAACATCTAGCTTGTGTTGCGCTAGATCTAAAATGAGCTCTTCGTGGGGGCCTTCATAACAGGACACTCTCACATCCTCATGAGTCTCCAATACGGCCTCGATAAGGTGATGAGCAATGAGTTTTGGGACGACATCGGAAATACCAATATTGACTCGAATTTTTTTATCTAGAGTTGTTTGCCCTTTCAATGACTGAAGCATTTCCTGGCCTAGACTAAAGATTTCATCGGCATATCTTTGAACCAATTGCCCCGTCTCAGTCAAGGCAAGGTTTCTCCCAACTCGGGTGAACAGTTTTTCTCCTAATGCGTTTTCTAACTCCCGAATTTGCCCACTGATTGTGGGCTGGGCAACTTTCAGCTTCTCCGTAGCTTTAACAATGCTTCCTTCCCGCGAAACGACCCAAAAATACAACAGATGATGGTAGTTCAACCAGTCCATTAATAGCCTCCACAGATAGTTCGTATTTTCCTATGAATACAATCGATAATAAGTATTAGTCGAATTCATACATTAAATCTATACTTCATTACATAGCAACCAAAAAACAGATAAAAGGAACTACCATGAAAAGATTTAAAAAAATACTCATCGACTTGAGCGGGACGAAAGACCCAACCAACATTTTGAAAATGGCGACAGACCTTGCTCTGAACAATCAAGCAACCCTAGGTTTGATCCAGACCCTCAAGCCCTTCCCCTCTTACGCCACGATGCTGGCATCCGACTTTCACCTTGAGGAGCTGATCAGCAGCGTGACTCAAACGAGAACTGAACATCTCAAGACTCTGATGGCTCCAGTTCAGGAGCAAGGCATCGACTGCAGCATTAAGATTCGGTGGGGGACTCCATTCTTTGAGACCATTCAAGAGGTCTTAGAAGGCGAATATGACCTGCTGATTAAAACTGCGGAGGATGAACAAAATTTTAGCAGCACTTTATTTGGATCCACCGACCTTCATCTGCTAAGGAAATGCCCCTGTCCCATTTGGCTGCTGAAACCGGATCTCAAATCAACTTTTTCTCATATTCTTGCTGCCATCGATATCGAACAGCAAACGCTTGAGGAAAAGAATCTCAATCGAAAAATCCTAGAGTTATCCACTTCTCTTTCTATTTTGCATTCGAGCGTAGTTGAGGTGGTTTATTGCTGGAAACCGTTTGGGATCCAGCACCTTAAAAAGAGGTGCTCAGAGGAAGAAATCGAAACCTTCAAAAATCAAAGCTTTTCAAAGGTTGAGCAACTTTTTAAGTCGACCATAGATCCCATGATGGACGACTACCCAAACTTGAAGTCGCAAATCATCGAAGGTTCACCCGAAGTTCAACTGGCGAAACATATTGTCCAAAACAAAATCGATTTAGTCGTCATGGGATCTTTAGGAAGAACTGGAATCCCTGGACTCCTCATTGGAAACACGGCTGAAAGATTATTCTCAGAGCTCCCCTGCTCCGTACTCACAACCAAGCCTATGGGATTCGAAAGCCCAGTGGTCCTCAATTCCTAAAATTAGAAACAAAAGATAAAACAATGAAAAAAGTGGCCTTGTTCTCGGCCCTTCTCTTATTGGGACTAACTGGCTCCCAAATTTTACCTTCACTGATGAGTGTGGATACCCTGGGCCCTGTTAAACACGTTATCACCGCATTAACGATGTGGATGCTTGCATTTATCATGATCCATGTCGGGTACGAATTCGAGGTGGATAAATCGAATCTCAAACAATACGGCTGGGACTATGTTGTCGCCATGACGGCAGCTGCCTTCCCTTGGGTTTTTGTCACCCTCTATTTCTTATTTGTCATGCTTCCTCCTGGTTCCTACGAATCATTCGAAGCTTGGAAAGAAACTCTCCTTAGTGGGCGGTTCGCAGCTCCAACCTCGGCAGGAGTACTCTTCTCTATGCTTGCAGCTGCAGGACTCAGTGCAACCTGGATGTTCAAGAAGACAAGAATCCTTGCCATTTTTGATGACCTAGACACTGTCCTCCTGATGATCCCATTGAAAATGTTGATGGTCGGCTTGGCGTGGCAGTTAGGGGGAATTGTACTTTTTATGGTTGTCCTTCTGTTACTCGGATGGAAGTACCTTCATCGAATAAAGATTCCCATCACCTGGCCTTGGGTACTGACCTACGCCTTTGTCATTATGGCGGTATCGGAGGTGATCTACCAAGGAAGCAAAATTTTAGATGACACTCTCCCCATCCATATCGAGGTCTTACTACCGGCGTTTATTCTTGGCTGTGTCATGGCCCGACCGGAGGGACAAGATCCTCACGTCGATGACCAGCGTGAAGGTCATTTAGAGGGACCTGAAAGTCAAAATGAGCAAAAAGTATCAACCTATATCTCAGCGATCTTCATGGTCTTAGTCGGCTTGTCGATGCCTTCAATCTTTACGACCCCGGAGAGCTCAGCCGAGACCGTCACTGGCTCTCAGCCTCTGATGAGCTGGGGAACGATCGCCCTTCACGTTCTAGCTGTAACCGCAATCTCGAATCTCGGAAAAATGTTTCCCCTGTTTTGCTATCGAAAGGAAGCAACCCTCAAAGAGAGGCTAGCCGTATCGATCGCTATGTGGCCCCGAGGTGAAGTGGGAGCCGGTGTATTGATCGTCTCACTCTCCTACGGTATCGGTGGTCCGATCCTCACAGTAGCCCTTCTTTCTTTAGCTTTAAATATCTCACTGACTGGATTATTTATTCTGATTGTAAAGAAGCTTCTTCCTAAAGGTAGCGACAGTAAAGCAGAAGTAAAAATACAACCCAATTTATTTAACGAGGAGAAGAACTATGTCAAAAATGCTTCTTAACTCTACAGATCATTCCAAGTCGTTTCTGATTGAGGAGATTGAACTCCAATTCGAGACGAGTCAGTTCGAAAGTTGTGCTCAGTCTATCGAAAGATTCTTAGAGGGAATGGAATGGCAACTTTCAACTTTTGAAAAAGCAAAAATCCTTTACCTAAAAGCAGGTTTACTCGATCGGCGAGGGCTTGAAGTCGAAGCTGATCGGTCATTCCTTCAAGCAGAGTACCTAGATCCCATCAGCTACCCTTCCCCTCAAAGGCACAAACAGAGTAAGTTTGAATCTGAGATCCGACAAGCTCTAGAGAGCCTACCCGAGGTGTTCCAGCCCTACATTAAGAACATCCAAATCTTGATCCAAGATTACCCTGGGAAGGAAACCCTGGATAAACATCTGTTAGGGCTGTATGAGGGAATCCCAAGGACAGAAAGAACTCCTGATGAAGAGGACCACCTCGACAGAGTCTTCATTTACAAACGAAATCATGAGATTCAGTTTCCAAATGAATCTTTGTTCGAAGAAATTCAAAAAACCACCATTCACGAAATAGGCCATCACTTTGGCTTAGAAGATCATCAGATGGGATATTTCAAATAACTTTGAACTTAAGAAAGCAATACCAATGGACTGTCCACGTTGCAGAGTATCACCTTTAATTGAAAAGAAAAAAAATCGCGTCACGATCGACTATTGCCCTGACTGTCGGGGGATTTGGTTAGACAGAGGAGAGCTTGAAACCTTGATTGCTCAGGCGAATCAAGACTACGAGCACGATTACACTCATCACGACGAAGAGCATGACTATAGAAATTACGAAGATCGTGATCGTGACCTCTACCGACGAGAAAAATCGTATCGAGACTCTGATTCTAAAGATTACAAAAAAAGAAAATGTAAAAAGAAGGGAGGTTGGCTCGAAACGTTAACCGATCTGTTGGGTGACTGATAAGGAGCGGATTTGAACTCAACCCCTCCAAGATGCCTCACCACCCAATATCGGTTTTTCCTAACTAACAATACGGTTATTCGTATTGGTCGAGCTCTCTCATTCATTTTAAATTTATTTAACAGAAAAAAATGAATGAAAGGAAAGGCTCTCTTTAAATCCTTAAACCCTTAGACCACTCCTTCATAAATAGGAGAGAAAGCATGCCGAACACACTTCTTAAAAGACCATCAGATTCTGTTTCCTATCTGCTCTTAGAATCTAAACTTCTATTTGAACGAGGATATTTTGAGGAATGCAGAAGAACTCTAAATTTTCTTTTGGAGGAAAAATCAGAAGAATTATTAGACTCCGAGTTATCCCAAGTCCTCCATAGGAAAGCCTGCTTGTTAGACAGAGAAGACAAGCCCTTGGAAGCTGACAAGCTCTTTCTCCAGGCCGAACACTTCGACCCAGTGAACTCACCTGCTCCACCGAGATTTGAATTGAGTTACTTCGAGTCAGCGATGGACTTAACCCTCGCCAGTCTTCCTTCAGTTTACCAACCCTACTTAGGAGGAGTTCAGTTCACTATTAAGGATTACCCCGGAGATGAATCAAACCACCACGAGATCTTGGGCTTGTATGTAGGCACGCCAAGGCCAAAAAGATCTTTTTATGAGCGGGATGACTCAGATCAAGTTTTTATCTACAAAAGAAACCATGAGATTCAGATCCCAAAAGATCTTCTGTTTCATGAAGTAAAAAAAACGGTAGCCAAGGAAGTGGGTCACCACTTTGGCTTAAATGACAATGAGATGAGTTACTACCTCTAAATCAGAAAGGAAAGGCCTCATTAACAATCTGAAGGTCATTTAACGTGATTTGGATTCAGAGTCGGCATCGCCGCCTTCACTTCTTTACGCCAGATGTGAAGCTTTTCTTTTAGACGAGCGGCGAGCTTGGCATTTTGTGAAGCTAAATTTTTCTTCTCACCGATATCCTTCGCGAGGTTATAAAGTTCGAGCTCACCGGTATCAAAGTACTCGATCAACTTCCAGTCGCCTTCTCTTATGGCACTGCCCAATCGATTCCCTTGGTGAAAAGCGTAGTTAGGGTAGTGGAAGTAAAGCGCCGATCGATCGAAGGAACCTTTTTCTAAAAGAAGCGGCTTGATCGAAACACCATCCAATTGACGATCGGAATCGCGAGATCCTCCAGCAATATCGATCAAGGTGGGGTAGAGATCCGTGCTCACCACGGGCTTCTTACAAATCGAACCTTTTCGAATTTTCCCGGGCCACTTCACAATCATGGGGACCCGGATTCCTCCCTCGTACAAATATCCTTTGCTCTCTCTCAAAGGACGCATATCGGCGACACCAGAAAAGCCACCATTGTCGGAAGTGAACACGATGATCGTGTTATCCGTTAATCCCAAGGATTCGATCTTCTTCAACAAAACCCCCATCGAATCATCCAAGGCTTCGATCATCGCCCCGTAGCGATGATCCTTTAAACCGGGACCTTCCTTACCTCGATACTTCTTCAAATAACTCTCAGGAGCTTCCATCGGCCAGTGAACGGTGTAGTACCACAGAGAGATAAAGATCGGGTCCTTCTTATTCTTCTCCATGAAGGTGCCGATTTCATCGACTAATCGATCCGGCAGGTACTCTCCCTTTTTACGTGAAGGCAAGCTGTAGATTCCGTAGGGATCAAAAAACGTGGGAGGGCCACCGTAGCAAGAACCACCCACATTCACATCAAATCCATGCTTTTCGGGAGCGTACCGTAAATCTCCTCGGCCTTGATCGCCTCTTTTATACTTTCCACTTAGGTGCCACTTCCCGAAGAATCCAGTCTTGTAACCTAACTCCTTCAAGCGTTCAGCGAGAGTTTCGTACTCTAAATCCAAAACGTTTTTCATCGCCGCAGGGAGAAGCTTAGCATTTTTGGGAATGAAGCGCTTTTGATCTGGGATGTGATTGGTGATATGAAGTCGAGCGGGGGAGAGGCCCGTCATAATGGAAGCTCGAGTGGGGGAGCAAACGGGAGCGGCCGAGTAGGCATCCGTAAATCGCATACCGTCCTTGGCGATTTGGTCGATCACGGGAGTGCTAACCTTGGAATTCCCCTGACAAGCGAGATCCATCCAACCCATGTCGTCGATGAGAACTAAAACGATATTGGGGGGAGTTTCATTGGCGGCGGCTTCTGAAACTGCCCATGGGCTAAGGATCAGACTAAGTGTAAGGAACGTATAAAAACTGAAACCGATTATCTTCATGGGAACTCTTTGTAATTAATGCTGATGGATATCCATCAAACCTTCAGGGTTTGAGCTTGAGCCTGGCGATGGGTGAATCCCTCTATATTGCCTCAAACTCCACTCCGGAATCGAGAACTTGTAAATTTTTAGCCCCCGAATGACCTAAAACCCACCCTCAAAATACAAGCACCATTATTAACTAGCCCGAAGCGCTAGCGAGGGGAGCCTTCCCTCGCTAGCGCTTCGGGCTAGTTAATCTGAACTTCTTAAACAACTCACAGACATCAACGTGAATTATTGCCTTTAAGCCCCCTCACCTTTGGATGAGTGGAGGGAATCCCCCGGGGATCCAAAACCGTAAACTCTTAATATACAACAAGTTCCCAAAATCATAAAAATACTAAAAATTTCCCTCAAGCCAACACTCTCCCCGGCCGATCAACCGAGTAAGCCTAAATTGGCTTTTTTCAGATCTGTGAACTGGTCATCTTCCAAGCAGAACCACCAAGTAAAGTTCAGTTGGAAGAAATTTCCCGCATATCGACCCACAAAGAGAGGGAGTGGAGAGATGGCGAAAAAGAATCGCACTCGAGGACGTCGACGCAACCGCAACACCCGTTATACATCAGAGCCCATCTTTGCTTCAGACACCATAGAGCCCGTCGCTCCAGCCTTAAGCCAAGAGACTTCTGAAGAAATGGACCAAGCTTCTCAACGGCGCATCCTGCCTATGGGAGCCGGCTTCGAAGAGCCAGATCTTCAATATCCGACTGGGGGATTTTCGTTAGAACTCTTCGATACCCAACCAGAACCCAACCTCCAGCTCAGCCCAAGCTCTCCAAGGGATCCTGCCTTAGGGCCCGCTCAGAATTCATGGAGTATGTCGACTTCGCTGGCCGTAGAGACGAAAGTTCTCAACGCTCAACGCGAAATCGCCGCACATATGGGCTACCTCAATCGTCAAGTCTCTGATTTAGAAGCCCTAAATCTCCGTCGCTCGCATCAGAGTCGGCGCGAAACCTGGCTCCTAGCCGGGGGAATCTCAATGGTTCTCCTATTCTGCTTCGCTGCTTTTTATATGAATCAGGTGGAAGTGAAAGACCTTCAGGTCAGCCTCAAACAGGAGATCAAAGATCGCACGGAGATCAATACGGCTCGTCTCGGACGTTCCTTGCATCACCTCCACACCAAATCTCTGCCCGACTTGAGGATCGCCCTCGAGGACAAACTTCTGGAGCTTGACAGCGGAAATCAGACGAAAATTGCCGCTCTCAAGGAGGAACTCTCTGAAATCAAAGAACAAAACGAGTCCAACACCACCCTCGTGGATGCCAGTTCTCAGAAACAGCTCCAGAGCCTTGACCAACTTTCTGAGGAACTGCAATCCCTCATGACCCAAGTTAAAGAACTCAAAAAAGCAACTGAGGTCCATCACATCAGTCAGCTCGACGAAAAGAAAGCTCCACTCCTGCTACAAGATCCCTAATTCCAGAGAGCCGATCCAATTTTAGAAAATTTATCTCACCTCCCTCAACGCCTGGACTGGTTCCAGGCGTTTTTTATTAGCCGAATTTCGCTGACCGAACGAATCAGCCCCAAAAACTCTTGCTCTCTTGTAGCCGACTCGCTATTGATGTCAGCTTGGGAAATTTAGTTCCTTTGATTCAATAGGAATAAACTAGTGTGGGCCGTATCTTCCAATTCCTTCAAACCCCCTCATCGATCAGATTAGAAATCTAGTAGAAAAATGAGCACAACCACTGAAACTCACGAGTTCCAAACCGAAGCCAAACAGCTCTTGGACCTCATGGTTCATTCGATTTACTCCAATAAAGATGTGTTCCTACGCGAGTTGATCTCGAATGCTTCCGACGCCCTCGACAAGAGACGATTTCAGGCCTTGACCGATCCTAGCCTTCTGGATTCGGGAGAAGAACTCGAAATCTCACTCAGCCCCAATGTCGAAGATCGCACTCTCACGGTTGAAGACAATGGAATTGGGATGACTCGCGAAGAAGTCAAAGAACTCATCGGAACCATCGCTAAATCCGGAACAAAAGAATTCTTAAAAAAGGTCCAAGAGAACAAAGAAAAAGATCTCTCCCCGGAATTGATCGGTCAATTTGGAGTCGGTTTTTATTCTAGCTTTATCGTGGCGGACAAAGTCACTCTCGTCACTCGTAAAGCAGGAGAAGAGAAAGCCATTCAGTGGGAATCCACCGGCGATGGAACTTACACCCTAGCTGAAACAGAACGCGATCGAGCCGGCACCAGCGTCACCCTGCATCTCAAACCCGTCGATGATGAAGACGGTATGGGGGACTACACTCAACAGTGGAATCTACAAAGTATCGTCAAGCGTTACAGCGACTTTGTCGCTTACCCCATCAAAATGGAAGTCACGCGCCAACAGCCGAAACCAAAAGAAGAAGGTGAGGAAACTGAAGGCGACGATAACTCTCCTCCGGAGATGGAAGAAGTTCAAACTGTCGAGACACTCAATTCGATGAAGGCTATTTGGGTACGCCCCGAATCTGAAGTGAGCGACGAAGAATACAACGAGTTCTATAAACACATCTCCCACGACTGGACTGAGCCTCTCTTACGTATCGCCGTAAAAATTGAAGGTGCCTTAGAGTATCGAGCTTTGATTTTTGTTCCGTCTAAGGCCCCCTTCGACCTCTTCCATAGGGAAAGCATCAAGGGAGTGCATCTCTACGTGAAGCGCGTCTTTATCATGGATGATTGCAAAGAACTGCTTCCTGAATACCTTCGCTTCTTAAGAGGAGTGGTGGATTCGGAAGATCTCTCGCTCAATATTTCAAGGGAGATCCTGCAACAGGACCGCCAGATCCAAAGGATGCGCAAAGGGATCGTTTCGAAAATCCTTTCAACCCTTGAAGACCTGCTCAAGGAAGACCGTGAAAAGTACTTATCCTTCTGGAATGAATTTGGTTCGGTCATGAAGGAAGGCCTCTACGGAGACTTCGAAAACAAAGATCGCCTTTTAGGCCTCTCCCTCTTCCAATCCACTCATCACGAATCCGAACTCACCACCCTCGATGATTACATCGAGCGCATGAAAGCGGATCAAAAAGAAATCTACTTCATGACGGGAGAGTCTCGAGCCGCGATCGAAAACTCTCCCCATCTCGAAGGCCTTATCGCCGAGGGATACGAAGTTTTACTCCTGACCGACAACGTCGATGAATTTTGGGTCGATCGCGCGCAACAGTATCGTGAGATGACCTTTAAATCGGTGGGGAAAGGAAATGTCGATGTTGGGGGAGAAAAAGATGAGGAAAAAGAAAAAGAATACGCCTCTCTCTTAGAATGCATCAAAGGTCAACTCGATGAGCATATCAAAGAGGTTCGGCTTTCTACTCGATTGAAAACTTCAGCCGCTTGCTTGGTGAGCGATGAAGGGGACATCACTCCCCAGCTCGAAGAGTTGCTCAGAGCTTCCAATCAAGAAGTCCCCAAAACAAAACGCATCTTAGAACTCAATCCCGATCATCCGATCATGGGAAAAATGAAAACCCTGTTCGAAGAAGACAGTGCGAGTCAAAAACTGAAAGACTACGCGGAAATCCTTCACGGCCAATCCCTGATTGCTGAGGGGGGCAAGCCAGTAGATCCTAGTAAATTCAGTAAACTGATTTCAGATTTGATGGTCGATTCGGTTTAAACTATCAATAGTCGTCGGCTCAGCCCCAGAGCCGGAACGGATGCGGAATTAGACTCTAAGTCTTTGAGAAGGTTTACTCGGTGTAAGTCTGGTCTTTTCTAGAACTAAAATGAAAGTCAACGTTTAGAACCGGCTCATAGGGAGGTTGTGAATTTTTAGATTCCTATGAATTCAAAATTCAGATCAAAGAATTAAGCACCCATATTAATAAGCCCGGAGCGTAAGCGACGGGACAATGCTAAAGTATTTCGTGGGCGGGAATTAAATGCCTGAGTTATCCCTAAGGACTTAACGATGAGGATTCATCGCGATGACGTATCCCGTCGCTTACGCTCCGGTCTTACTAACGTATATCGAATATATTCACAACCTCAGGGCGAGCCGACTACTTTGAATGACCGATGCGAATATTAATTGTCGAAGATGAACCCGATCTCATCGATGCTTTAAGCCGGACTCTCAGAGAAGAGGGTTATGCCGTCGATACGGCTGAAGATGGCGAGGAGGGGCTCTACAAAGCCAAAACTTGGGATTACGATGCGATCCTACTCGACATCATGCTCCCCAAGTTGGATGGCTTAGGCCTACTCGAAGAACTTCGAAAGAGCAAAGCCACTCCCGTTCTCTTGCTAACGGCCAGAGACACCGTCGACGACCGAGTTCAGGGACTGGATTCAGGCGCAGATGATTACTTAGTAAAACCCTTCGAGCTGAGTGAACTCCTAGCTCGACTGCGAGCTCTCATCCGTCGCTCCACCGGTACGGCGAGTCCACAGATTAATATCGGTGAAGTTACGATTGATACTGCTTCAAAATCGATTTTGAAAGAAGGGGAAGAGGTCAACCTGACGGCCCGCGAATACGCCCTCGTAGAAATGTTAGCCCTCAATCGAGGAAAGTTAGTTACTCGCACAACCCTTTATGAGCATCTCTTTGACGAGAATGAAGATAGCTTGTCGAATCTGATGGATGTCTACGTTTCTAATGTTCGAAAGAAGTTGGGGAAAGATTTCATCACGACGAAACGCGGGCAGGGGTATTTGATCAGTGTTTAAAAGTATCAAAAGTAGTTTCCTCATCTGGCATGCCTTTATCTTGACTATGGCCCTCGTCGGCTTAGGAGGTTCGCTCTTTTGGATCATCGAATCGACGACGTGGGATGAAGTCGATACAGAATTAACTGGCGTTGCGCAGGCGATCACCTCGACGATCCATCCTCCGCGACGTTCATCTGGGGGTCGACGCCCGCCGCCGCCAACTCCCATACCCAGGACTTACCGGCGAAGGATCGACAATGGCGAGCTATATTATCTGATTTGGGATCGAGACCAAAATATCGTTGAGAAGGTCAACACCGAGCAAAAATTTGTTTATCCAAAAGATCGTGAAAGCATCCAAACGGATACTCCTTTCAAAATTCAAAAAGAAATTGAACGCGAAATCATCATCAGAGGGCCCCGAGCGCGACTCATCTTGGTAGGTCGAAATATCGAAAAAGAAAAAAAAGCCCTCGATCAACTCAAGTTCAACATCATAAGCATCGGCGTCGGAATTTTAACTCTGGGGCTTTTGGGGGGGTGGTGGATCTCTCGTCGAGTCACGCGGCCGATCGATTCGATGAGCCAAACTGCCGAAGAAATTTCCGGCTTTCAATTCGACCAACGCATTGAGACAAAAACTGCTGGCCCGGAGTTGGCTCGATTAGGGAAAGTTTTAAACGCCGCATTCGATCGCTTGGAACAAGCTCTCCACCAACAAACTCAGTTCACCGCCGATGCTTCCCATGAGTTAAGAACTCCTCTTTCGGTCATCTTGACTCAAGTCGAATCTTCCTTAAAGCGGGTGCGAACAGAAGAGGAATATCAACAAACCCTAGAAGCTTGTCAACGCGCAGCATTGAGAATGAATGCTCTCGTCAACGACCTACTGATGCTAGCGAGGTCCGACGTCAAGCAACTTCAACTTCAAAAACAAGAGGTGGATCTCAAAGAACTCATCCTCGAAGTCTTGCAACTCTTAGAGCCTCTGATTCAGGAAAAGAATGCCAAAATCGATTTTGATTCGGATTCATTAAGGATTGAAATCGATCCGAAACGCTTCCTTCAAGTTTTAACGAATTTGGTTCAGAACGCATTGATTCACAATCCTGAAGGTCTATCGATCAAGATCTACCTCACTCAACTGGAAAGTTCAGCAAAGATTACCGTTTCGGATGATGGCGTGGGGATCCCCGATGAGGAACGGTCGAAGATCTTTGACCGTTTCCAACGTGTCGACCAAGCTCGAAACCGAAAAACGGGGGGAAGTGGTCTGGGATTAGCCATCACCAAAAGCATCGTCGAGGCGCATGGGGGAGAAATTGCCTGCTTACCCCATGCCCCAAAGGGGACAACATTTGAAGTTTCAGTACCCTCAATAAAAAATAACACCGAATAAGCCCCATTAATCTTCCATTAAGGTTCGCCTCATAGAATGGACTACGATCCTGGGAAACCTACTCCCCAGTTGTTTCCTTCAATTCCATGAGGAGGTTTTTTAATGAAAGATCCAAGACGAAAGAATTCGAACGTCACTGTATTGTGCTACTTGGTGTTCGCCATACTTCTAGGTTCTTTTTTCGTAGACTCATCCGTGTTTGCTCAGGGGCGTCCCCCGGGACCACCAGGGCCTCCACCTCCAGGCCCTCCTCAACCACCCACAAGCCTTCCGGAAGCACCCATTCCGGATGAAAATCCTATCACCGAAGAGAAAGCGATGCTGGGAAAGATCTTGTTCTGGGAAGAGCAACTCTCGAGTGACAATTCAGTCGCTTGCGGAACTTGCCATATTTCGAATGCGGGGGGATCCGATCCTCGATCTTTCGAATCTCATTCCGTTCACCCCGGCCCCGATGCCTTAGGAGGAACTCCCGATGACATCCGCGGATCCATCGGCGTCATTCGAAAGACCAGTGATAATTCCGTCTCTCAAGCTGACGAAACTTTTTATCCTGAACGTCAAGTCACCGGTCGACGCGCAATGAATTCCATCGGTGCTGCTCACTCCCTGCGACTCTTTTGGGATGGAAGAGCTCAAGGCCCCTTCGAAGATCCCTTAACCGGTGAAGTTCTCATCCCTCAAGGGGGAGCTCTTGAAATTCAAGCCTTAGGTCCAATTCTTTCTGATGTCGAAATGGCAAAAGAAGGGCGAACCTGGCAAGAGGTCACGGACAAACTTCAAAGTGTGAGGCCCCTAGCTCTGGTAGTCGATATGCCATTGGCGATGCAGCAAGCTTTAGAGGGGGATACCACATATCCCAGCTTGTTTGAAAAAGCTTTTGGAACTCCCGATATCACACCTTCGCGGATCGCGATGGCGATCGCGACTTACGAGCGTACTCTCAATCCTGACCAAACTCCCTTTGATCGCTTTGCTGAAGGTGACACCACTGCCTTGACTCCTCGTCAACAACAAGGTTTTGAATTGTTCCGAACCGCCGGACGATGTGGAATCTGTCACGGTGGCCCCGATTTCTCAGACCACAACTTCCACAATACGGGAGTCCGCCCCTTCACTGAAGATCTCGGTCGGTTTGAAGTCACGGGTAACATGGCGGATCGAGGACGGTTTAAAACTCCTTCCTTAAGAAACACTAAACTCCGAGCTCCCTACTTTCACAATGGTGGAGCTGAAGATCTTCAAGATGTACTTGAGTTTTATCGTCGCGGAGGAGATTTCGCAGCCAACCGCGATCCGGCGATGCGCCCCTTGAATCTCTCGAATAACCAATTGTCGATGATCCAAGAATTCATCGAAGTGGGTCTCACCGATCCTAGAGTGGAGCAATCGCTTCCTCCTTTCGACCATCCCACTCTGAGGCCTTACTTCAGACGAGGGGATGTCAACTGGGATGGCATTTTTGATCTGAGTGATCCCGTAGCTGCTTTGGAGCATCTCTTCCTAACAAGCGCTCTCTTACCCTGTGAAGATTCAACCGACGCTAATGACGACGGTACGATCGACATTTCGGATCCGGTGAGCATGCTTTATCGATTGTTTAAAGAAGCCGCTCCGCTCCCCCTTCCAGGTGATAATTCCACGGGTCCCGATCCGACCGAGGATGAACTTGACTGTCAACCGAACTGATCGGTGGACTCAACAGTTCATGATGGAATGTTTCTCTTAGAAACAAGCGAGGAAAAAGCCCAGTTGAAGGATTTCAACTGGGCTTTTTTGTTGGCTCAAAATGATCCTTTATGGATCGTATTTCACCCAAAAAAACCTGACGATATTAAATAGATATCGATTATTGAGATTTCCTGATTTCTAATGGGATTGAAAGGTTTCAATGCTTGTTCCAATCTTAAGTTTTTCACTCTTAAGAATATACCTTAGCATTCTCCATGGTTTAGTCGATTGAATGAGAAAGGGAAATCGATGGGTAGAACTATTTCTATTCTTGCTTGGATCACCATTGGAGCAACCTTTTTCACCTCCCCTTCTCTTCAAGCTCAAGAAGAGTCTTCCACTCTCAGTCGTGTTCCTTACCTTCAGAGACTGTTACCACAATCCGTGGAGTTGAGATGGATGTCTAAATCGTCTTTAGACGACCTTCTCGTTCAGTTGAAAGCGCCCGATATCCCCACTCGAACTTTTAATAGTTCTCAGATTTCTAAAATTACATTCGAAGAAGCCCGTGGGGGGGTCATCAGTGGGGAGCATCTCTATTCCATAAAAATAATAGGTTTAAATCAGAATACGAAATACACCTACGAAATCCTGGATGGAGCAACTCGGTTAACTCCTCCGGGAGGATTCACTTTTCTCACCCCGCAAACCCGACCTTCCTCGTTTAGACTCCTCGTTTTCGGAGACAGTGGAACTGGAAGTACAGCGCAACATGTCTTGGCTCATCGAATGGGGGAGTTGGTTCAGGAATCCAGGTTGAGCCCAAACTCTCCATCGATTCCAATCATGGGCATCCTTCACACGGGTGATTTTGATTATTCTAGCCATCTCGATAAGTCGCTGTTCACGCCTTACGAAAAGCTGCTCCCTGAAATCTGCTTCTTTCCGGTTTGGGGAAACCACGATCGTGAGGGAGTTCAGGATGTGCCTGCAGAAATCCTTTTCACCGGAACGCGCACTGAAGAAAACAATTCGTACTACTCTTTAAGGTGGGGAAATGCTCATATCGTCGCTTTTGATACCACGCTTAAAAGAGAACCAGAAGAATACGAAGCGCAAATTGAATGGCTTATGAGAGACTTAGAAGCTGCTCGTCAAAATGATGCTATCAAGTGGATCTTAGTGAG
Organism: Planctomycetota bacterium; assembly: GCA_028280485.1. Classification (GTDB taxonomy): domain Bacteria; phylum Planctomycetota; class UBA8108; order UBA8108; family JACQVS01; genus JANQLS01. The sequence goes on along the minus strand of JANQLS010000076.1, from coordinate 54,157 downwards.
CCTCCATGAACCTCTGTTCACTACCGGCCCTCACGCAGTCGACGCCTCTTATCTTCCATTTCGCCAAGATCTCGCGCCGATTTTTGAAGAATTCAAAGTCGACGTCGTCTTTACGGGTGATGACCACAACTACCAACGGTCTCAACCGATTAAATTCAAGGCTCTCGATGGCCCGATCGAACCACCGGAAGATTCCTATGACTTAGCTCACACCGAAGAAGGTCCTCATTACGGAACCCAACAAGGCGCCCCTCTCGATGGAAGAATTTATCTCGTTAGTGGGGGTGGGGGGCAAATTCTGTACGCTGCGAATACCGGTTTAGACATCGATGAAAACTTCAAGAACATCGGTCTCCGCGCGTTTCACTTCTTAGATGTAGAAGTGACTCCGAAAAGATTATCGATCAAAGCGATCGATGGTGCAGGAGAAACCATCGATCATTTCTCAATCAGCAAAATAGAAGGTGTTCGAGGAACAATTCGTTCCCATGGCTCGGAGATGGAGATCACCGACGTTATTCTTCAATTGGGTTTTCTCTTCTTAGGAGAACATCATCCTTGCCCCGCTTTACTGAATTCCAATGGAGCTGATGGATTCGATGTGACGGATCCCATTTTCAGTTTAAAATATTTGTTCTTGGGAGGACCTCCTCCGGCTTCTCCCTTTCCTAATTGTGATTATCTCAACGTGGGATCAGCTCACCGGTGCACAACTCCCCTTTGTAAAAACTAATCCATCCTAGAGTCATGCTGAAATCATTCTACATTCTTACCTCGATATCCATTATAGGAACGAGTTCCATCTCGGCTGAAGATTGGGTATTAGTTCGAGGCAAAAACGAGCTTGCCAATCCTCTTAGCTACACCAAGATTGCCCAAACTTATTTGAGGAACTACAAGTCGCGTATCGTTAATGACACTGCGAGCGTTCCAAAGGCAACCTCTCGAATGCTCATCGGAACTCCTCAGGACAATCATGCGATCAAGGCTATTGCGAGTCGATTAGGTATAGATATCAATAAAACGTCTCTCAGCTACAAAAAGAAGCTTTTACCCAAAGGAACGGGTTTAGTTCTTTTTACTCAAGATCCTGATGGTGGGGGAAGGCTTGCCCTCTTTACGGGAATAGATAGTGCTGCGGTCTTTAATGGATTTACTGTACGGGTCAATTTAGATCAGCCCGGTTACCTGATTGTTAAAAAGCACCAAATCGTGTCAAAGGGAGCGGTGGGTTCTTCAGGGAAAACCAGCTCTCCATCGGGAGTCAGCTACCGTACTTCTCAAATCGACATCGTTTCTCTCAACAAATTTTTCGACACTCTGAACGATGGTAAAGGGACTCAAGAATCGGCATTAAAAATCGCCAGGGGACTTCAAGGCTTTGGTTTTGTTTACCAAGCGGTATTAGGCGCAGCTCCTAACCAAAGTATTGATCTCCAAAAACATTTTTACGGGCTATTAACTCAAGAGAGTTCGAAGATCAGAGCACTTCGAGTTACCACCAAGAATCGAAACCTGATTCGAGAAGTTAAAGATTTATTCGATTTGACAGTGAAGACCTTAGGTAAGGCCAAAGGCCCCCAACCGGTTTTTTATCTTCTATACGGTCCCTCAAACGGAACGAACGCCAAGGCCTTCGGACCTGATTCTCAAACCCAGCGTCCCCAAATTCTATTAAATTTATTGCGCCTGCAAGATCAGGAAGATTTTGAAATCGCGGTGATTCACGAAACGATTCACACCCTACAAAAACCTTATTCGAGAACTCTGGGAGATCGCATCGTTCAAGAAGGGATGGCCACTTACCTGTCGCAAGCTCTTCGCAAAGGCACCTCAACAACAAAAGCGATGATGTGGAGTGCGAAGGATCAAAAGGCCGCTGAGCGATTAGAAAATAAAATCATTCGTACAATAAAAAAATTGAAAGATTCAACCTCCATTCAAGTACAGCGTGAATTTCTCCAACTCGGTAAATCACCGAGCAGTATCCCGGGAGCCCCTTCAAGATGTGGTTACTACGCCGGCTATTTAGCCGTTAAGAAGTGGGCCGAGAAGCACGCCAAGAAAGATTTAAAGAAAGTGTTAAAGGCTTCGACGGAAGAGATTTTGGGGGAGTTGTAGTCGTAGGCTCGTAGTAGTCGGCTCACCCCGTGAGCCGGAACGGCAATTCCGCAAAACTAAAGACAGCGATTGATTCGTCCTCTTGTTTACACATTGATTGTATTCGAAATTGTTATGTTATGCTAGCCCGGCTCACGGGGAGGTTGTTAATTTTTAGATTCCTATGGAATCAAAATTCAGGACAAAGAATTAAGCACCAATATTAATAAGCCCGGAGCGTAAGCGACGGGACAATGCTAAAGTATTTCATGAGTGGGAATTAAATGCCTAAATTATCCCTAAGGACGTAACGATGCGGATATATCGCGATGACGTATCCCGTCGCTTACGCTCCGGGCTTACTAACGTATTTCGAATAAATTCACAGCCTCAAGGTGAGCCGACTACTAGAAAAACGGCACACGGCGTGTGCCTACTACCCTGACATCGCCTTCAATAGTTTTGCGTAATACTCTTTCGCTTTTTCGAGTCGCTTTAGCACGCCTTTTGCGCGAACTGAATTGCGTTTTGAAAACTCATTTTCGATGCGTTTGATCGAAGCCAATTGCTTCTCGATCAAACGAGGGCCGTGCTTGCGACTCCAAGTGGGGCGGCCGTCGACGATGAGATAAACGGGAGTGGTGTGGGCAAGGGCCCCGTTGGAGCAACGAGTACTCGCGGTGATCCAACCGCTTTCCTTCACTTCATAATCAAAAACGAGCTCTAAGCTATCTTGAGTAGGGGGGAGAGTGGGGTCTTTAGAATGACGAGTTCTCTGTACTTTCTTTACCAATCCGTTCCCATCCGTGATCTCAAGAATCTCAGGAAGGCCGACATCCGCATGACCTTGAACCTTCGCTTGAATCTTGATCCGAGTGCCCTTCTTAACCGGATATTCAGTTCCTGGTAATTTTCCTCCAGCCATAAAACTCAGCGCGGGCCCGTTACTCACAAACGTTCTTCCTTCACTCAATCCCTCAAACCAATCGTCGACATTTAAAGTTTTCTTCCCCGTATAGACATAAGTTCGACATTCACCCAAAGTCGATCCCCAAGGAATGTCACTTCCCGCCGCCGCCGTTAAACGAAAACCTAAGTTGAGGTAGTCGTAATAATCGGGTCGATTGACTTTTGCGAATTGCATCAGCTCAATAAAGTCGATGGCCTCAGTGGTGATATACCAAGGAAACCCGCGGGGGAGATCACAGCCGTTCCAAGAGAAGTGAGCGAAACCGACCAAAGCATCCTTTTGGGCGTGAATACGCTTAAAGGCTAAGTCGTAAAAATCGTAGGTGGGGAGGTCGCGGGCGAGAGCACTTAAATTCAAACCGATGATATGCCCGAATGTACTCCGGGGGTCTTCTTGCCCCGAAACTAAAGCGTAGTTCCCTTTAGAGACTCGAAACTTCTTACCGAATCCTTGTTGATGAAAATCCGTGCCACGATGGTGCCCCATCTCTAAAACATTGACGACGTGAAGATCTTCAGCTTCAGCGTAGCTCAACAGATAGTCTCGCTGAGTTTTTTTCATCGTCGGGTGGTGGACGTGAACATCCCCTGAATACCAGCCGTTACTCGGTAAATCGATCCAGCGCTTGAGATTCAACTGTACTTTAGAGCTCTCCCCAGCTTTAACGGTAAATTCTTTCCGAACCGGAACAAATTCCATCCCGCGGTAAACGGATATTCGGTATTTCCCTGGCTCTAAAGAAACGTTAAATTGTGGTTTTACTTGATGCGCAATCGGTTCTTTCCAGTGGGGCACAGAGGGGATTAAACCATAGACATAACTACGATCATTATTATCCCCCTTCCCGTTCATTTTTCGGACGGGGCCGATCCAATCTCGATCATCGGAACGGTAATCAATTCCTTTATAGAACTCTTGAGTGCTCCCAACCCTTTTCAGGATGCGCCCATCGGGTGGCAAGCGAACTTGATTATCTTTCAAACTCACTAAACAGATCATCGCCCCAACCGGAGTTTTTTCTTTCCCGGAAACGTCTAAGATCTCAAATTGAACTGGAGCTCTCTCTGGCGTAATAGCTTTTGCCTGAAGCGGCTCTTGTTCCATCGAAGGAAAGAAGAAGCACGACAACACACTTATAATTAAAACTGGAACGACAAATGTAACTTTCATTTTGTTTTCGTCCTATCAGTGGGTCCTATAGCTTCAGCCAACTTTAACAATTCGATTCGATCAAAGTGAGCAACCGCGTAAATTTTAGATCGTTGAGTAGGGGACTTTAGTCTCTCCGCATTTTTATTCTCACCCTTCCCCGCATCAGTATCAATATAAACAGCAATCGGCATCAAGCTGTGCTTCGTCGGTTTCAGCTTCTCTGTTTGAAGGATTTGCTTCTTCTTAAGGTTGACGTGTAGGAGTTGAGAATGAAAGAAACTCGTTCCTATTACAACAGACTTTCCGGCGGGACCTAAAACCATCGATACGATGGAATCATCGTTACCCCCCGTCGATTTGTATTTCCACTGACTGATGACTTTCAGTGATTTGAGATCATACCGTGAGATAGAGTTATAGATACTGTACTGCCCTTCCTTGATGAGCTCCTCGTGGCCAGTCGTCGTATAAAGCGACTGACTGTCGGGAGAAAAACAAACGATTCCCGACCATTTCTGACCTCCCGGTAATAGCGCAACCAGATGCCCAGAAGAAACTTCCCAGACTCGAATCTCCCGCCGACGAACCGTGTCTTCGAGATCTTCCATACCCGCGACATATTTTCCGTCGGGACTGAATTCCAAACTGGCTAAACCGTAGCCCCCGTTACGAGGAAATCCCTGAGCCAAGATATGAAGGATCTTATGCTCCTTGAGATCATAGATTTTGACCGCACATCGACCCCGATGGGCGACCGTACCGACCGCGAGTAAAGTCCCCTTTGGGCTGATAGCTATTTTGACGACAGGCTCCTGAAAATGGATCTCCTTCTCAAATTGAAAAGTCCCCGCTTTCCAAACGGTGATCTTGCCGGTAGACGCGGAGGAATGACGAGTCACCAACCTGCCGTCAGGGAGGGATTTCAACTCGAGCACTCGACTGAGATCCTTCTCCTTAGGGTGTCTAAACTGGATCCATTTGAGCTTCGATCGAGACTTCCAATCCCAAACTTGAAACTGAGTCCCGGCATCCCCAAAGGGTCCACAGATCAACTGAGAGCCATGAGGGAGGAAGCTCACCAGAGGGATCATTCGCTTAGTTTGAGTGTCTAAAGACCCCAAGTTCACAAATGTTTCGTTTCCCAGGAGTAGCGAAGGGAGAAGACAGGAAACAAAACAACATAAGGCATTTAAATAAAAAGACTTACCCCCAACCACCCCAAAATCCATAGATCTAATTAACTCATCATAATGGACATTATCGGATCGAAAAAATGAACGCAGGGGAGTGATCACTGGGCGTCTCTTAGTAAATATTGAGGGTTTTCAAGGCGTTCCTGAGGAGCACTGATGAAGAGAACCTCGGCTATAACTGAGGACTCAAGAAGGAACTCTAATCTCTATAAGGTAGGACTTCGAACGCCCCCATTCCAAGTAATTCGCTAACTTTCCCCAACAGCACTCGTTTTATTGTTTAAAAAGGTTGAGCCCAAACGATGAGTTCATCAATCCGCATCCTGACTCTCTCGAAGCTCTTCCCCGAATTCATAATTCGCTGAAAACTCATCGATGGATACAGATTGACCCGTGAAGAGCTCAAATTGAACCGTCCCTTGGGCGATCAACATCTCTCGACCTTGGATGGTGGGAGCATCGTAGGCTTGAGCTAATTTGAGCATCGGAGTCCACGCCGGCTGATAGATCATATCGAAAGCGATGGGAACGGAATGCTCGGACTCCTGGACCGAAGTGAAAACGACTTCCTTAAGAGGTGATTCATCGCCAGGCTTCGTACCGACGGGAGTCGCATTGATCCAAGCATCGTGGTATTGCTTTCCCATCTCATCCAATAATGCACCGGGAACGCCGAGATCCGATGACACCTTGGCACCCTTCTCGATGTTCCGATAATAAAGATAAGGGTTTGCCTTAGCTTCTTGCAGTGCTTTTGCTGCACCTCGACAAGCTCCGCCATTTCCAATGATGCCGATACTCTTACCCTCTATCGATCCTAAGCGTTGCTTAAGAGGCAAGATCACCCCATCGTAATCTGTATTGAACGCGTCGCTACCACCCCCATCGGATTCGACAACCAAGGTATTTGCTGCCCCCGCCGCAGTCGATCGTTCATCGCAGCGATCGGCAAACTCTTTCACATCCTCCTTAAAGGGAATCGTAACGCTCAATCCTTTGACCTCGAGATCTGGCATCACTTCCGTCATCTCCGAAAACTCTTCGACCTGAAAGGGCAAGTAGACAGCATTAATTTCTCGTTTTTGAAACGATGGATTATGCAAATAAGGAGAGAAAGAAGTTAAAGCGTTAGAACCTAAGACACCGAAGATTTCGGTTTCTGATTTTAATTCTTGGCATTTATAGAGTTCTAATAACTCTCGAAGCGAGATCTGCCCCGGCGCTACGGGTTTCCCCAGGCTTGCGTAGGTAAACTTTGAACCAAAAGCTAAGGCCAAAATACGAGAAAAAGCCCCACTCGCCCCCATACTGAAACCCACTCGATACGCTCCGTTCGTTGATTTTCCCTCCCGAACCCAACTTAAAACTTCCAGTGCATCCCGAAGTCGATGAGCAGTCGGCACAACCTTGATAGCATACGGATTACATCTTGACTCCACTTGGTGAGTCAATTCGTTCAGCTCTTCTCGATGGATCGGCCCATCAAACTTATGCTGACTAACAACCAGACGATCAGCAAATCCATCGGGAAGAAGATCCAGGGCCTCACTCCCCCACTCGATGTCGATGAGATGGGCTCCGTGTGTCAAACCTTCCTTATAGATCTCGACGCGTTCTTGCTCCGAACCTTCATAAACTCCCCCATGACTGGGTAACCTCAATGTCAACAAGACATCAAAGCCCGCATCTCGAAGTTTTCTAATCCATGAGTAAAGTTGATCACGATCTCCCTGAGTCGCCTTGAGCTGGAGGTCGGCACGTACTTCGACCCCGCCTAAACCCCGGCTTCGGAAGGTTTGAAGTAAATTAAATTCGTGATCGTTCCCTTTTTGAGTAATGGCTAAAACGCCATCCATCGATTCGAGCTCCTTAAATACGCCGGACAGAAAGACCTTAAGGCAATACTATAATACAACTTACAACCCCATCCCCAAGTCGCTATTTCCATGACGACAAAGAAAGAGGTTTCATTGGCCGATAATAAATATCAGCTCTATTCTTTGGCCGATGCTATTTCTCGTTGTAGAATTAGCATCCTCAAGCCGATTATACTCTTGAACCCACCCTTTCTGCTTGTGATACCGAATCTCTCCATCTACATAGATACAAGAAGCAGAAACAATAGTTAGGGATTTTAGCTTTTTATAAGTTTTTTTCAGAGTTTTTATTACCTCTTTTGGGTTAAGAAAGTCTTTCCGATCTGCAAATAACGGAACAATCGAAGCTGCTTCTGATTGAATTGAAGAAGTCAAATCGACTTTTTCGGTGATTTTAAAAAAATTACCTCTTTGATTTTTTCCAATTCCTTGTTAAACAAGGGCCTTCAAAGGCCGGGCCAAAAAGAGAGGCCCCAAAAGAATGCACTGACTCTTAAGCCAGCTTGCAGGCCAATTTGCAGGAAAGTACCAGTAGAGCTTTTTAGTTCATTTCAAGCCTTGAAATTTTGAACCGAAAAACTCGGCTCTGACGAATTAAAGTTTGAGAGAAGAATCGTTCAAAGAGATTTTACACTCTGCTGAAACCTGCTTTGAGAGAAGAATCTTCCACCTACCGTCTCTATTAACTGGTCTTAGTGACGTAGGCGGCAATGTTGAATAAAAGACTGTTCGTCTTTTAACAACAGGAGCTAACTCAAGACGTGAGACCGTCGTCACCTCGAGAATGTGATTGTGACATAGGCCTTTGAAGAGTTAGCCATTTAAGAAGTTTGTGGCTCCCCTACTCGATAATTTGATCCTGAGTTTGATCTAGTTTGAAACTCGGGTGATCGAGAAGAACTGCGCTTATTGCTGCGTTCGACTTCGGGGAACTAAAAATTAAAACTTCTGTCTCTGAGGATGAGCCCAAATAGATTTACTCATCCCTTCACTTCACCCTCAGTTTGAGTTTTGAAGAGAAATTTTGGTGAAGTGAGTTCAACCGATAGTCTGTTGAATCCAAGTTTTGTACCGGCAGGTTCGTATTTTCAGCCGGTAATCCACGGGTCCTCGTATTCCGTAGCCGACTTTCCGCTGAATGAGTGGGAATGGTGCTGTGCGCTCAGGCACAACCTCCTCGACCTCAAGGATGAGGTGAATTCTTGGAAAGAGTGACGCTGAGCACCGCTTGAAAAATTCAAGCCACTGTAACGGAACACCTCCAAAAAGCTGAGGTGACCGACCCGATTTTACGTATCCCTCTAAGGAGAGACATCCTTGAGTAATTCATCTTCAAGTGGATCATCGAAAAGCTCCTCATCGGGAGGAGGCACTCGTCGATCCCGCCCGTCATCGTCCCGTAAAAGAAGCAGCTCATCTTCGAGCAACTCCAACCAATCTAGCTCATCCTCACGCGAAGGATCGGGCGGTGGCTCAGGAGAGTCATCCGGATCTGGATCTGGAGGAGGACGAGGACGTCGACGCCCCGCCAGTGGCGGTCGCACCCTAAGAGGGCGACGCTCACGATCAAAAACTTCGGGCGGCAGTTCTTCATCCGGTGGATCATCGAGAGGCGGATCCTCACGAGACGGTTCCCGAGGAAGCTCATCCCGAAGCGGAGGCGGCGGGTCCTCCTCCTCATCATCCCGAGGATCATCATCTCGAGGCTCTTCATCCCGAGGATCGTCATCCCGAAACAAATCCAGATCGGGCTCTTCCTCTCATTCTGGAAGAGGAAGAAATGGATCCAAGACGCGATCCCGTCCTCGACGAGACAATCGTGATCGAGGGGGGCACTCCAGAGGTTCACACCGATCCAATTCCCAATCGCAGCGCACTTTCCAACCCTCACAACAGGCCATCGAGAACGCCTTTGAAACCGTCGGCGTCTTAGAAATTCAAAAGGATGGCTCAGGGTTCCTGAGAAAAGTTGAAAACGATTACTCCCACCGCGAAAACGATGTCTCTGTCCCCCAAGCTCTGATTAAAAAGCACCAACTACGCGCTGGTTACAGCATCAAAGGTAAAGCCTGCGAGGGAGGAAGAAAGGGAGCACGTTACACCTTACTTGAAATCGAGATGGTCGAGGGATTAGAACCGGATTGTCGCGAACTCTTAGAAGTGCCTGACTTCCGTGATCTTACGAGTCTAGACCCCACCGAAAAATTCAAAATTGCTGAGAACACTCGCAATCCATCACTCCGATTACTCGATCTATTAGCGCCGATCGGAAAGGGACAAAGAGGACTGATCGTCGCCCCCCCGAGAACGGGTAAAACGATCCTGATGCAGAGCATCGCTCACTCTATCGTCGACAACCATCCTGAATGCTACATCATTTTGGTCTTAGTTGACGAACGTCCGGAAGAAGCAACGGAATGGAAACGAGCGATCAAGCACGGTGAAGTCTTAACCTCGACTTCCGATGAAGGAACCGAGAATCACGTTCACATCAGTGAACTCGCCATCGAACGAGCCCGAAGATTAGTTGAGTTGGGACGCGATGTCGTCATTCTTTTAGACTCCCTCACTCGCCTGGCCCGAGCCCACAACTTAGAGACTAAAAACTCGGGAAGAACCCTCTCCGGTGGTGTCGACGCCAAAACCTTGGGTAAACCCAAAACGTTCTTTGGTTCGGCGAGAAACATCGAAGAAGGTGGAAGCTTGACGATCATCGCTACGGCACTCATCGAAACGGGAAGTCGTATGGATGAAGTCATCTTTGAAGAGTTTAAGGGAACCGGAAACATGGAACTCGTCCTCTCAAGAAAACTCGCTGACCTCAGAATTTTCCCCGCCTTTGACATCCATCTATCAGGAACGAGAAAAGAAGAAAAGTTGATCGCTCCTGACAATCTCAACTCAGTTTGGGCTTTGAGACGAGTTCTTCAAAGTGTCGATGCTGTTGAAGGTATGAAGATCTTGATCAAGAAAATCGGTGAGAGCTTAGATAACGATTCTTTCCTCGCCTCTTTCAATCCCGACATGTAGGGCTAGATCAATTCAGCTGGGCTAAAGTAAATCATTCAGTTTTTTAGCTAAGGCATCACTACCGGGAAGGTTGAAGCCATCATCTGAGGATGACGGAGATTCTCCATTACTAAAAATCTCTTTCAAACCATGGAGAACCCACTTCCCGTAAGCATCGGTCTCTAGGTTGACCGCATCCCCCACCTTTTTATCTCCGAGACTGGTGACGAGCAAGGTGTGTGGGATCGCCGCAAAACTGAACCATGAGCCTCCCCGTTCGACTTCGACGAGAGTGAGACTGATTCCATCCACTGTGATCGAGCCCTTTTTGATCATCTGAGTAATGAGCGCTTTAGAAGCTCCAATTTGAAAGACGACTTGATCACCTTCCCTCTCTATCTTTTCGATGGTACCCATGCCGTCGACATGCCCCGTCACGAAGTGCCCACCAAATCGATCCCCCACAGCCAGGGATGGCTCGATGTTAATGCGATCTCCTGGTTTCCGATCTCCCAGCGTAGTCAGTTTTAAAGTTTCGGGGATGGCATCGAAGGCTAAATGCGTCCCATCCCTCACCTCGACCACGGTTAAGCACACTCCATCGCATGCGATGCTCGCTCCAAGCTCGGGAATCGACCAGGGCCTGAGTTCATTTTCGGATTGGATTTCTAAGTGAACTCGGATGCCGTCTTCTTTGATTTCTTTACTAACGATATCCGTAATTCTTGCCGTTCGTTCGACGATACCGGTGAACATAGTTGATCTCGATCTTATCTTTGGAATCCGAGGTTAAAACATGAGAAAATCATTCCACTTGAGTAAATCGTTTTTAAGACCATTTGTCCAACGATCATTTTGATATGCTCTTTGAATCTCTCTCGCCTCCCCAAGCGATCGATATCCTACTTCAGAACTGCCGCCAAGAACCGACTCAAAGAATTCCGATCGGAGAAGCAAAAGGTTTGTTTCTATCCGAAAACCTTAAACTCGACACCGGCCTACCCGATCACAAAAAAGCGAAATTCAACGGTTATGCACTTCCGGAAGGATTTTCAGGAAAAGAAGCCACCTACTCTTCGGTAGCTCTTGATTCAGCTTACGAACTGGCACCGATTCCAGACGACGGCCTCACTCAAGAGATTCCTCCGGACCTTCCTAAATTGATTCGGGTAGAAACCGGCCAAGCTCTTCCTCAAGGATACGACCGAGTTTTATCGATGGAACTCACCGAAATCGTCGGTACCGGTCGCCTCAAAATCAAAGGAGATCTCCCCGAAACGGGGTTCGGGATCGAAGAACAGAACCAGATAAAGCTCGGGCGAGAGATTCCTAAAGGTACTCGGGTATCCCCCCGCTTGATGGCGCAGTGTTTATCTGTCGGCCAGTCTCAAGTTGAAGTCCGATCTCCTAATCCCATCGCTTTAGCCTCCATCGGAAACCACCTCGTCGATGCCACTCTGTTCGCCGACACGGACTCCCGAAAGAAAAAACAGAAGAAGATCGCAGAGTCAAAAGCAAAAGGAGAAGTGATCGCCGATCAAAATGGTTTTTGGATAGAAAAGCAGCTTCAACTTCTCGATTGGCCAACGAAATCTTACGGCATTTTAGAAAACGATCCTGAAGCGATCGGAATTTTTCTCGCGAGGCTGAGTAAAGCGGGTCATAAAAAAGTGATTCTTACGGGAGGCTTAGGAACGGGTATCGAAGACCGAACGATCGAAGCCTTAAAGAATCGTCCTTACCACATCTTCTTTTCAAATTTAAATATGGTTCCGGGGCAAAATTTTCTCTACGCCCACGGTCAGGGGATGGAAGTGATCATCCTCAGTGGGGCTCCTTTAGATGCAGCTTGTTGTTTCGATATGTTCGTCGTTCCCTATTTGTTTCATGCTCAAGGGATGCCCAATGTGAAAGAAAAGTATTGGAGTGGCATTGAAGGCTTTAAAAATTCCTGCATTGTAAATGGTGCGATCGAAGAATACGGGGATTCAGTTGCCTATCCACCCTTGTCGGATCCCTCTACGAGCTCTATTCCCGAATCCTACTGGGTGGCATTAGCGCTCTATCAAGACCAAGATGGAACGGAGTATCGTCGAGGCCCTGGAAAACTCTCTCGGTTTCAGCCATCCATCCCCAATCAACATGCTTGGTTACTTGAGCCCCCAGTAGAAAGTAAGGGAAGCCAGTATCTTATCCTGTGCCATGACTATTAATTCGCTTAAGAAAATGACTTATTTCATACACCTCACTCAAGTTTTCAGGATTACTTTCGGGAGATCTCCAAGAGAACTCCTCGTCGCTTTGACATTGAGTTGCCTCTCCTGCCAAAGTCCCCCTTCAAAAGAATTTCAAAATAGGAGCTCCTTCACCAGGATAAAGACGACTTCTTCTAACGAAAAGTTAATGACAAATTTTTTCTTCGATCCCGATGGCTCTCCCAAAATTAGAGTGAGCTATTGCGACAACCCCATCCTCGACATTCAGTTGGGTTACGAGCTGAAGGGCTTCCCACCCGTGAGGACCGGACTCGAGATCAAGAAATTCCATTCAGCATTAAAAGAAGAAAAGTATTCGATCCCGGTGGGTAAAACTGAAGCTTCAAACTCAAAATACCGAGAGGAAATTTATTCGTTCAGAAGCTCAGAAAATCATAGACTCCAATTCGATGTCATTTTAAGACTCTACGACGAAGGCTTGGCTTATCGATATTCTTTTAAAAAAACGGAAGCTCTAAGCCAACTGAACTTGCTTGCCGAGAACAGTGAATTTCGCTTTCACTCAGATCCATATTCCTACTATTTACCCCTTAAAAATTTTACGACCTCTTATGAAGCTCATTACCGAGAGGGACAACTTTCGAAGATCGATGATTCGACTCTCATCGCTCTACCGGTGCTTTTTGAAGTGCCTGAGACTCAAGGATCAACTTGGGTCTCGATCACCGAAGCCGAACTCTTCGATTACGCAGGCATGTATCTTCGTCCGCAGAAACACGCTCGAGGAGTGAGTTTGAAATCAGTTCTATCTCCTCTACCCGGCCGGGAGGATGGGCTGAAGGTCGAAGCCACATTGCCTCACTCTTCTCCCTGGAGAGTGATGTTTATCAGTGATCAACCGAGTGATTTTTTAGAATCGAACCTCATCTTTGATCTCAATGCCCCCTCCAAAATCAAAGACCCATCATGGATTCGTCCCGGAAAAACAACCTTTCCGTGGTGGAATAATTACGTATTAAAGAACGTCGATTTTAAACCGGGCTTGAACACCCAACACCACAAACACTACATCGATTTTTGCAGTGAACAGGGAATCGAGTACCACTCCTTAGATGGCACGGATAAAGCTTGGTACGGGGGGCCCATCAACCCTAAAGGCCCGACAGACATCACTACGGGGATCGAAGGACTGGATGTCGCCGAAGTCTTTCGTTACGCCAAAGAGAAGGGAATTCGAATGCGGGTTTGGATGCATTGGAAAGCTCTCAAGACGCAGATCGATGAAGCCTTAGCTCTCTACCAAAAGTGGGGAGCAGAGGGGATTATGGTCGACTTCATGGACCGTGACGACCAAGAGATGGTGAATTTTTATCATGAGATCGCAGAGAAGGCCGCTCGCCATCAATTAACAGTCACCTTTCACGGGTCTTATAAACCAACGGGGATGGAACGAACTTGGCCCAATGTCTTGTCGTATGAATCCGTGCTCAACCAAGAGTACAACAAGTGGGACCCTGTCGGCACCACCGCGACTCACAATCTTTACTCGGCGATGATCCGTATGATCGCTGGCCCCTTAGATTATCACCAAGGGGGTGTGAGAAGTGTTTTGAAGGAAAACTATAAACCTAAATACACCGCTCCTCCCGTTCAGGGCACTCGAGCCCATCAACTGGCACAATATGTCATCTACCAAAACCATCTCCCTATGATGGTCGATTTCCCTTCGGCTTACCGAGGACAAAAAGATTTGAATTTCCTCGCTAAGATCCCGTCGAACTGGCATGAGACTCGAGTTCTCTACTGGCAAATCCCTTCACTTCGAAAGCCAGCCTCGGAGCAGAAAGCACCGGGCATCATCATCGCGAGAAGATTTCAGCAAACTTGGTACGTTGGAGGCTTAGCTGGGGACCAACCCCTCAACTTGGATCTTCCATTGAACTTTTTGAGTCCAGGAAAATATAACTCTACTCTTATTGAGGATCGCCCCGGTTCGGATCCTAACGAAGTAAATATCCGTTCGAACATTCCCAATTCAAAGACATACGATGGCTTACTCAAACTCAGTCTCCGTTCACAGGGTGGATTTGTCGGGCGATGGGAAGTCGTCGACTCTTAGTGACCATGACTCTTAGACTCGAAGACCTATTCAACGCTCGAACCTTCACTTTGAGCGTTTTGTTGATGCTCAGTGGATTGAACTTCTCTTGTACCTTCCCACGGGAGTTTGCCCAGAGATACCTGAGAAACAAAGCCCCCCTGAGGAAGTTCAATTTTTCCTATGTGTCCTGCAGCGAGCCTCAAGTCGAAAAAGGCTCGATCTCTCATCTCAATGAAGACACGACTGCAGGGCGAGCTCGATCGGGTGAGATTGAAGTGGTATTCACCGAAGGCTTAAATGCCCTCGCCCAAGATTTAGCTGAACTTCTTAACGAAACCTTAGAACATACATTCGGTCAGCTCGGATTGGATTCCCCCTTCCCCTGGGAAGTTCACCTGATCGAAGATCCCGATTGCAAAGAGAGTGTGAAGTTCGAATTTGAAATGAGCGAAGAGATCTACCGACCGATCTTAATCGTCAATGACTCTCAACAAAACTTGAACCATTTGATGGGTGAAAGTGGAGGTTGGATTTATATCGTCTTCCACGAACTGATCGAAGGTATTCTCTTAGCTTCTAAGTATCCCCCTACCGCACTCGCTGATTTCGGTTACGGTGATCGCAGGTTTCTTTTCTACACACGTTGGTTTCGCGATGGCTTAGCCAATTTTGGGGCTTTGATCGCTGACCGTTACATCACAGATAAAACCTCTCACGACTGGTCACCGAGGGCTTATGGCCGATTCCGCAGCCACCCGACTCCCTTTTCCACATTAACCCAGGTCGAAACCGATCTTTTCGATTGGCACCAATACGACGACTTTAGCCCCGAGGAGAACCGCCTCCACTACAACGCTGCTCTCGGACTATTCCTGCTCATCGAAAAGCATCACGGAAGAGACGCCATCAAAGGTATCGTATTAAAATTGTCGGAATTGGAATTTCCTGCTGGGGACGAAATCGAATCTTTGTTTGCAGAAAATGGAATACATTTGAGATCCCTCATTCGAAAATTTAAATTTCCTCAGGTTGGGATCGAGTTTCAAACTACGACCCTTGAAAAAATGAAAGTGGAGTCGGTCAAAAAAGATTCCATCGGGAATCGCTGGGGATTACGACCTCAAGATGAAATTAAAGAGATCAATGGAAAACCCTTTAGAACGAGACGACAACTCGAAGAAGAGCTCTATTACAACGGGATCACAAAAGAGAACATCTTACGCGTGAAACGAGGTCCAAAAGAGATCCAACTTCAGTTACTGCCCTCCCCTTAGAATCGAAGTAATTAGTTCCTGTTGAAACAAACTCCTTCGGAGTGCGTTTCAACCGTTTCGACAATTCTTCGAATTGTCTGCACTCCGCTGAACATAGGCTCTGCGCGCCAATGTCCGCGGCCGAGTTGATCCCAACTCGGCTTAGTTCCTGTTTAATCAACAGGAACTAATTAATTTATCTTGATGATAGTAACTATATCAAGTTAACTATCCTTCACTTGATCTAATCTAATTCAGGGCTTCTTAAAGAACATCATTGAGGCCGCGATTAACACTAAATATAGTTTTAGTGACTCAATCCTTTAAACTGTAAGTCTTAAAGCTTTATCGAAAAAACAATACAGCGGCAAATTTTTTTACTCCCCTAAAGAAAAAAGGGCAAAAAGCAGGGCATGAAATTCATTTTTAAATGAAATAGCTTCAATTAACTGATGACTACAACATTCAGTTAAACATTTTTGTATCGGCATTCTCTTCATCCAAAGATGGATTCAAAGTTTGTCGATGGGCAGCTTACTTAGAGTCGACCCGTATTCAATATCACTCATCAGTAGGGCCGACTCTAAAACTCAAGCAATTTTTGGCATTGTGTGTACCCGACATCATCCCTTAGGGGCAAAAGAACGTGAGCAATCCTCTCCCTATTTTTGCGAACGGAATAATGAACTGGGCTATTCTTTTTAAGTCATCTCATCTTTTAGAAATGAGCCATCCTCCCATTTCAATCCAGCTTCGTTCTTCGCTCCTTTAGGCACTGAGTCGGGAATATACTTATCATTGAGGGGGCTATCTCAATGCAACCTAATTTCCATTTAACGAGATCTAAACTTTTACTCATTTTCACCGTTATTTTTGTCATCCATCTCAACTTTAATCCGATCAACGGCTCCCCGATGACGATTAAAGGCAATTCCGTAGGGCAGCTCTACAAGGAAGGGAAAGCATTAGAAAAAGACAAAAAGTATGAAAAGGCTCTCGAGGTTTATAACAAAGCTTTATTTTTGAGCCCAGAAACCAAAGCTCTCGCGAGCAAGGTTTATAAGCTGAAAGTCAAACTAGCTTCAACCGAAGTTAAGAAGGCGACGACCGCTCTTAAAGCAGGGGACGAGAGCTTAGCAAAATCGCATCTCTTTAAGGCGATTGATTACCATCCCAAATACACTAAAGCTCACACTCACCTCAAAAAGCTCGATTATCGATTTTTTCTCGGCTACTGGAGAACCAAAGCCGAGTTGAAATCAATAAAGGCGAAAGAGAAAACTTTAGAAGATAAGGCTCGCAGTGCTCTGATCATCGATGATGAATACCGCTTCAAGCGAACTCCCCACTTCAGAGTTTTCACGAATATGGAAAAGAGCCGAAACATGGATAAGTGGCTGGCTCCGGTGTTGAAGGTACTCGAATCTACTTACGAACGCTTCACCTGGACTTTTAGCCCCGTCCCTCCCTCGAAGACTGCCGCTAAAAATGGTCTCAATGTGATCATCTTTAAAGATGAAGACAGTTATCGTAAATATCTCCGCCAAAGAAAGATTCAATTCAGCTTCAGAACGGCGGGCTTCTACGATCCCCAAAAGGAATGTAGTTTCTTTTATCGAAAACCCAATTATTCCGACTTACTCCCCACTCTCATTCATGAAATTACCCATCAACTGTGCCATGAACTTCTCAATGCCGTTTATCCGACTTGGATCTCTGAAGGCATCGCCCAGTACTTTGAGGGAGCTATTGTCAAAAAAGATTACACTATCGAGATCGGGCGCCCCGAGCGAAGTTCCCTTGAGGAGTTTAAAAAGAACAAAATGCTTACCGATCTCTTTGTGCCGTCCTCTAAGTTTTTCCGCGTAACCAACATCGGAGACCGTACTTCCTATGATGGGAGAACCGTGCACCAGGCCTACTCCTTCGCATGGGCTTGGGCCTATTTTTTCCTCCACAACGAGGCTGAACACCGGGAGATCCTTCTGAAATGCATTAAAAAAGAGTCCCAGATGGGCTGGACTGGGCAAAATCACCAGCTCTATATTGATACAATCTCGAGCTGGAGAGATTTAGAGGAGTTGGATGCTGAATTCAAGATCTTTATCCGAAGCCTCAATTACTCCGGGAAAAAAGGAAAGTAATCGCCATAATCCCTTATATTTTCCGAGCTTGAAACCGCTCGTGGAACGGGGCCCTCCTCCCCCACCCGTGCCGAGCCAGCAGCCTGCATAGGCTGCTGGCGGAGTCCCGGAAAAGACTGCTGATTGCCCATGTTGACTTCATATTATCGGCCGGTATAATTTTAGTTCTAACTGACCTGAAAAGAAGTACTTACTTACCTTTAGCTCAGCCGTTCACAAATTGTTCACTTCTTAAAGAAGTAGACAATTTCGAACCGTAATTTCACTTATTTGACTACCTTATAAGTAATTACGAGCCAGGAATAAGGATTGCTGGTGTTTTCTATAAGACATCTAAGGATCCTTTAAGTAAAATCCCCTGCTTGTTTTCAGGACATCGGATGACGAAATCCGGGAATTTAGATCCAAGATCTCCAGTTATCATCTGTGGATCTCAGAAGCAGGGTCTCAGAAGATCTAGTTTTTTCAGAATTTTCAGGCTCAGAATTTAGCCTTGGGCCGGTAAAATCTTAAAAGACTCAATATTTTTTGAGCCCAAATTGATCTGATCCATGGTCTAATTCACGGTTGAGTTCAATCATGAATGTTGTGAAGTTAGACGATCTCCTTACCTTTTCTCACTTAATAGACAAGGTTCCCGGAGAACAGATACCTTCACTGGGTTTCAATTCATATTGAATCCCAGCTTTCTAAACCAGCGCAATCGTTATACGTGTGATATCTGGATTAGAGGCTGGTGTCTTGCAAGCAGTTCCAGACTCCCACTCTATACAGAGTTCAGCAACAAACTTTCAGCTTGATCTTTCTGTCGCCCTTCACCGGATTCGCCAGACGGTTTCATTTTGGAAGTAAGTGAGGAATTTCACTGTACCTCAGAAATGAGAACGGTGATCCAGTGGGAACTTTGGAATCAAGACGGTCTCCCTCTGAGTTAAGTTCACCCATTTAGCTCAGATCACTTTAATCGGACTATCGCCCGTACCAGAACCGCTCTCGTTTTGGTTGTGTGGGCTTATCCAACTTCGAGAGAAAACAAGAAATAGAGTCCCTAACTGCAACTGGTTTCAAATCAGATATGTATCTCGTGCGAGTGGGAACCGCGGGGAACATGTCCGAGAGAGAAAACTCTCTGGAGTTAAGTTTTCTGAGAATTCTTAACTGGATTTGTTGAGTGCCAGAAGCAGAGGCTTTGATAGGAATCTGAAGCAATGAGTACCCTCGCAAAGATCCTCGTTATCATTAACTTGGTCCTTTCAGTCGCCTTCTTTGGCGTAACCTCTACCCTTTTCATGGTTCGTAAGAACTGGAGAGCCAGTTACGAAGAACTGAGAACGAGCACCCAAGCAGAATTGGCCGAGCAAATTAAAAGTTTCGAGCCTTACAAAACGAGCATGGGCAACATGCGCACGGAAAACCGAGGCTTGTTAGAAGCTCGTAACAATCTCCAATCAGAGAACAATCAGCTCAAAGAGCAGATTCAAAACCTCACTTCTGAGAAAGAATCTCTCACCGAAGCTAACAAAGAACAATTGGCTCTTCTCAAGAAGCAAGAAGAGAACAATCAACGTCTCAACGACAACATCGCTAACTTGAACTCTCAAAACGAAACTCTTCGTAACGAGAGACAAAAAGCGGTATCCGACAAGCAAGCTGCTGTTGTAGCTTACACTTCACTGTCGATCGACCTCAGCAAGACTCAAGAAGAGCTCACCAACGCTCGAGCTGACTTACAAGAGTCCAATCAACAAGTTGAGAAGTTTGAGATCATGATCGCTGCCGCTGAGAAAAATGGCTATAAACTCGATCAATTTCAACAACCTCAAATTAATGGTGTGATCGACGCTGTCAGCAACGAAGAAAACATCGTTGTGATCTCTGTCGGTAAAGACCAAAAGGTTGAGCACGGACACGTTTTCGCCGTACGTCGTGGTGGTGACTATATCGGTAAGATCGAAGTAACTGATGTTTACCAAGATCTCTCTGGTGCCCGCGTTATCTACACCAAAGAGAACACCAACATTCAAGTGGGTGACACCATCGAGACTTTCCGTTCGTAATCGCTTGCCCTCAAGCAACGCGTAGTACGGTGAACCAACGCTTTTGAAATCCTCGGAAACCGAGGCGCTAAGAAGCGAAATCTAAAGTTAAGTAATTAAGGTAAACAAAAATGGATAGCAGCAACTTGGAGCGCTCCGCATCGAGCCCGATGGCTACATCCTGTGTCTTTATCTCCACGATCTTCCTGCTCTTAGCTATTTTCTTCGGTCTTTACAATATCGGAGAAATGCGCGAATCAGACGCCGGTAAGAACGAAGATCCCGTCAAACTTGCCGGGGATGACGCTAAAGATTTCAGAAATAAAGCCAAAGCCGCCATCAGTGATATCCGAGACGAGTTCCCCGAATTCGCCCCTTCTGAAGAAGAAGAAGGTGAAGGCGAATCCGACGATGAAGGAGACGATCTCGAATTTGACGATGAAGAAGACACGACTGAAGAAGAAACCACCGAGGAAGAAACTTCAGAAGAGGAAGAAGGCGAAGAACCTTAATCCTCAAACTTCTTCGAAACGATAGAGCGTCTCGGCGTTCCCAATCCTACTGAGCGCTCAAATATCAAAGCCCAAAGGCTCATGAAAACAAATGATCTTGTTTTCATGAGCCTTTCATTTTTTATGGGGGTGGCTCACCCTGAGGCTTTGAATTTATTCGATATCCATTAGTAAGCCCGGAGCGTAAGCGACGGGATCCGTCATCGCACTGAATCCTCATCGGCACATCCTTAGGGATAACTCAGGCATTTAATTCCCACCCACGAAATACTTTAGCATTGTCCCGTCGCTTACGCTCCGGGCTTATTAATATTGGCGCTTAATTCATAGGAATCTAAAAATTCACAACCTCCCTGTGAGCCGGTATTTGAAAGGTCGTTCCGCCTTTAAGATTTAAGGAGCGACTCTTCTCTCTGTTCCTACCCATTATAAATTAAATCCCATTGTTAATTCGGCTCAGGGGCTGAGCCGACTACCTTTTAATTACTTTTCCCGACTAATCAGTACCTCTCAGGCTCAATTCAAGCTAAAATCAGGGCCAAGAGAAACTGAAGACCTCTCCCCCTCTCAAGCAGCATTCCTAATTATCTCAGCTTGAGAACTCACTCAATCAACATATGGGGAAGAGGCAAGTGACAGAGAGATGGATACACCATCCCGATTTAGAATTTCAAATCAATCGAGAGCTCTAAGAAATCAAAGCGACTCAATTGATATCCGCTGTCTCTATGAATTCAAATCCGCGATGGCACTAAAGAAGTGAATTGAGGTTATGGTTTTTTCTAAGGTCGTCGGCTTGTTCTCAACCGATATGGGTGTCGATTTAGGCACAACCAATTCGTTGGTTTGTGTACAAGGTCGTGGCATCCTGATCGAAGAGCCTTCAGTCGTCGCCGTCAAGAAGGGAACGAGAAACGTTCTCTTAGAAGGTGACGCCATCGGCCAAACCGCCAAAGACATGTACGGCCGCACCCCCGGATCCATCGAAGCCATCCGCCCCCTGAAAGACGGGATCATCGCCAACTGTGAAATGACAGAAGCGATGTTAGCGTACTTCATTCGTCGAGTTCATAACCGTCAACGCTGGTTCAGCCCCCGCCTTCTCTTGTCGATCCCTTCGGACGCTACGGATGTCGAACGACTCACCGTGATCCACTCCGCTCAGCGCGCTGGTGCTCGCGAGGTTTATCTCATCGAAGAACCTCGAGCAGCCGGTTTAGGATCGGGCCTTCCCATTCACACCGCCTGTGGCCACATGGTCATCGATATCGGCGGGGGAACCACCGAAATCGCAGTGATCTCATTAGCCGATATCGTCGTCTCCACCAGCTTCAAGGTTGCGGGGAACGCCATGGATGAGGCGATCCTCAACCATATGAAAAAGAACTACAACATCCTCATCGGAGAGAACACGGCGGAACAAATTAAAGTACAAATCGGTTCAGCCATCCCTCTTAAAGAAGAACTTTCAATCGAAGTCTACGGAAGAGATGCCATCGCCGGCTTACCTCGCTCCGTCACCGTGAATTCGGTTGAGATTCGGGATGCCCTGAGAGTACCGATCTACCAAATCATCGATCGCATTCGAAATATCTTAGAACGAACCGGGCCCGAACTCTCCGCTGATCTCTTAAAGCGAGGTATGACTCTCTGTGGAGGCGGAGTTTTGTTACGAGGTCTTGATCGATTGATTCGCCAAGAGACCGGACTCCCGACTCACTTCGCTGATGACCCGCTCACTGCAGTAGCTCGGGGCATCGGAATGCTCTTAGAAAACTTAGACGAATTTAAAGAGCATCTTCAGAGTGGAGAAGACGACCTCTAGATCTTTTAAGTAGAAACAAAGCTCCTTCGGAGCTTGTTTCTACCGTTTCGGCAAATCATTGATTTGCCTTCACTCCGCTGAGCATTGACTCTAGGAGTCAACACTCGCGGCCGAGTTGAGAACAACTCGGCTTAGTTCTCGATGGGAAACAAACTAAACAGTCGAATGACAGAAGCATGGTAAGACGAAGAAAACGAAAATCAGTATCGGACGGTGCTTTCTTTTTCTTAGTCATCTGCCTGATCGCACCTCCTTCAGCTCGAATCATCTACGAAGAGATTCAATTCAAACGTGTTCGAAAAGAGATTTCGGCTCCAACTCTCGCCCGATTAGAGAGCTTAGAACAAGAAAATGCCCTCCTTCGCCAACAATTGAATACCATCGCTCAAGATCGCCAACTGATCACGAGCTGGGACTCCTTTTACTCCCCTCGATCTGTAAGAGCTCTTCCGGTTGGAGACACCTCCGCTTACCGAAATGCATTTTGGATCGCTTCTCAAAGTGACCTCCCCTTAGAAAAAAACTTCGCGGTGGTATCGCGAGGAGCCTTAGTTGGACGGGTTCAAAAGTCGTTCCCCAAGCCCGCCATCGCCTTAGTTCAAAGCCTCCTTGATCAACAGTTCGTCGTGCGATTTAAGTTCGCCACTCAAACCGAAAATTCGGTTCATCGAGGCGCTTGGGGCATTCTGAAAGGTACGGGGATGGTCGATCCCAACGACAATCGCCCCCTCTTAGACCTCGACCTCTTAAGTGCGAGTATTCCCCTTTATGAGGGTCTTCAAATCTTTACTGACGGCGGAGATGGAATTTACCCCCGGGATTTACTCATCGGGAAACTCGTCCCTTCGCAAAGACCCGGTGAACCTTCGAAGTTCCAAGTGCGCGCTGAAAGCTCAGCCAATGGTTTATCCGACTTAGTCGTTCTCGTCGATCGCCAAGTGACCACCGCCCGGGCCTTGAGTGCAACCGAAAACCTACTCGGCCAAGAATCAACAAATCCATGATGCCAAGGATCGATTCAGCTCTATTTTTGATCGTTCTCGCTGCGGTATTTGATGCCGTGGTAGGCCCGTGGTACGCCTTCGACAAGGTGCACACCAATTTTATCTTGATCGCATTTTTATACTTAGCGTGGTTTTGGCCCACATTCTCGCTCTTAGTCTTATCTACAACTTTTGCCTTCGCCTTGAGCTTCGTCAGTTTGAATTCAATCGGTCTTCTTCTTACCGGCTTACTTCCTGCCATTTACTTGGCGGGAAGAATTAAAGGTTGGTTTATCGTCGAACATTCCCTCTTGAGGTGTTGGATTCTTCTGCCCATCCTCATCCTCAGTTTCAGCTTGCAAGCCTTCCCTTGGAAAGCTCTGTCGATGAATCAATTTTCATGGCAGTCCGTCGAACTGTTGACACCAACTCTCTCTGCACTCTACACGACAGCCCTCGCCTTCATCGTTCACTCCATTTTAGATCGTTTCCGACTGACCTTAGGTTGGGACCCCGAACCCTCGAACCGACTTTGGAGGTGAACCGGTGGTTAGAAAACGATTAAGAATCCTCATCACACTGACCATCATTCCTTACTTCGTCATCATCGGGCGCCTCTTAGACCTTCAGATTTTATTTCCCGAAAAAAACAGTGAGGTCGATGTTTTTGAAAAATCTACGCTTAAAGCTTTACCCGCACAAAGAGGGGAAATCTACGATCGCAATGGCGTTCTCTTAGCTGGAAATAAAACGGAGTTTGATCTGTTTTTCACACTGGAGAGTTTTTTCAAACGCGAACTCTACCTAGCTGAATTCCAGCGTGTTCTCAGTGACGAACTTTGCACAGAAGTTCCCCGACCGGGTCCGTTAGACATGTGCAGTTGCTCCACATTGGAAAATCAATTCCAACCCATCATTTCAAACAGCCATAGCCTGCGTAGTTACAAACGCAATATTTTAGATTTACCATTTGAGCAACGAAGAAAAGAATGGCTTTCAAATATCGAAACTAAAAATTGGAGAAGGCTTAAATACGGTTTAAGAAAGTCACTTAAAGATCAAGGGCATGAGTTCATTCCCAGTGAAAATAAAGAAATCGGTTCAGTCTTTATCGACCCGAGAGCCTTTTTAGCACCAGAGCTCAGCTTACTCGAACTAGCGGATATGAATTGTGGAATCTATGAAGAGATGCTGGAACGCGTCCACGGAGCTTCCACGAAACTCAAAGAACTTCTCCAAGGTGATTCGCCTCCCAACCGCTATGAGCGTTCTCGCTTCAGAGAAATTGAACGTCTACTCGTGCGAGATATAACTCCGGAAGCGGTAACTCGAGTGCTTTACCACCCAGATCGATTCCCCGGACTTACCGTCGAATCAAGAAGCCGACGAATTTACCCCCACGGTGAATACACGGGTTTGATTACGGGTTACTTAGGAAATTATTTAGCCGGAGTGAACGAAGAAGAGCTGAAAATATTAAAAAATGAAGGGCGCCTTCTCGATTTCCCCACGAAAAATAAGAAGGCTTATTTCGATGGTTTCACCCAACAACGGCAGAAGGCTTACTTCGGTAAAGACCTCCTCGGCCGGCGAGGCTTAGAACAAGCGTACGAAGATGAACTAAGAGGAATCCCCGGTTTACGGGCGGATTATCAAGATGCACTTCAACGTTGGATCCCGCTGGTCGACCAACCGATCCAACCTATCGATGGCAAGTCGATTCAAACCACCCTCGACCTCCAACTTCAACGCAAACTCCACGAAGAGCTGAAGCAACAAGTTCGTCACATGGGTAACGGTAAAGGGGGCAGTGCCATCATCATGGATTTAGGGAATGGCCCCGATAAAAAAACTCCCGGCGGATTGCTGGCGTGTGTGGGTTATCCCAGTTTTAATTCGGAATCCTTTAGCCATGATCAAGAGTATTTACTCCAAGCGATCCGTGGCGAAAACCCCGAGGTGAGTTTGTTCAACCGCCCCACTGATGCCTACCTCAATCCGGGGAGTATGTTCAAATTGATCGTCGCGATGGCGGCGATGGAATCCGGAGTGAGAATCGGGGGCGGCACAAAACCTGGGCAAGCATGGCCCCAACTTCCCCTCCAGGCGCACGAGCGTTACGAATGTCGATACGTATTTGATAATGAACGGTGGGAAGGAAAGTTTAAGTGTAACTCCCAACACCAACACAACCACTCCCGCCCAGACCTCAACTTAGTTGAAGCCATCAGGTATTCTTGTAACACCTACTTCTATGAACTCGGCCGTTCTCGTTTAGGCCCGAGTCACTTGTGGGACTGGGGAAGAAAATTGGGTTATGGCCGACCCGTTTACCTCGATTTAGACACTCCTAGAAAACTTCAAATCGAACGACGCCCACTTCGAGCTGAAACGAGTCGAAAAGGAAAATTAGATCGTCATTTAGGTCGCCGGTTTCCGAAGATCCTTCACTACACCATCGGGCAGGTTTATGTCGAGGCTTCGCCTCTCCAAGCCTTGAGATCACTAGCTGCGATCGCGCTCAATGGAAAAGTACCCTTTCCCTATTTAGTAGAGCCTTTACCTCCTGAAACTATAAATACACGTTTCAATCCATTCCCTCCCTTGCGTAAGGGAATGGAAGCAGCGGCAAGGTTACCCAGAGGAACAGCCAACAAACTAACAATCAGTGATTACTGGGTGGCACTCAAAACAGGAACAGCCCAAACAGCAAGACGCGATGCAGCCAACAACAAGCTCTATCATTCCTGGGGCGGAGGCTTCGCTCCATTGGATAAGCCTCGAATTGCTTTTATCGTCAGATTTGAGCTCACTCCGAACGGAGGAGGCGACGCGACGGCCCCCATCATCGAAAAAATCCTTCAATACTTCGCCGAGAAAGATCCTGAACTCTATCTGCGTCCGGGTGAAAAAGTAGGCTTGCTGATCCCCGATCCAACCACAAACTCGATTCAACTGAAGGAGGCCAGACTATGAACCGCCTCTTGAGCTTTAGTCGAGTCGAAGGGTTCTTTTTCAATTTCACCGGACCCAACTGGGGCATCCGGATGTTGTTGACTTTTTCTATTATGGCATTGACGGTCATCGGTATCGTCTTTGTCAATTCCACTTCAGGCGGAGCCGAAGATCAATTGCTTCTGACTAAAGAAGCCATGAGTCAACTCATCAAAGCCGGAGTGGGTATCGGAGCCTTAGTTTTTATGCTGGCTCTGGATTACCAGCGCATCGAGAGACTGTCTTACTTTCTCTACTTCTTCTTGTTAGCAGTCTTGGCTTGTCTATTGACTCTACGTCAAGTGGCAGGAGTGAATCGGTGGATCGAAGTGGGCTTCTTCAACATTCAGCCGAGTGAACTGATGAAGATCACCTTGGTGATCACTCTCGCCAGCTTTCTCAAGTTTCGTCACGATCAAAGCTCCTTCAGGGGTTTTATCAAACCGTTCCTGTGGACAGCAGGACCCATGTTTTTAGTGATCGCTCAACCCGATCTCGGCACCAGCTTGATGCTGCCTCCGATCCTCCTCTCGATGTTGATCATCTCGGGGGCGCGTTGGAAACATTTGCTGACGGTGATTCTCGCCGGTGCGTGCCTCCTTCCCGGGATGCTATTGATTCATTATTCGCTCCCGGAAGACCTCTCCAAGAAAATCGTTAAGAACTATCAAATCAAACGGATCAGTTCTTATTTGGGGGCGGCGGATGAAGAGGAACTTCGGACTTCGGCTTTTCAGTATCGCCAGTCGAAGGCCGCGATCAGCGCGGGGGGTCTCATGGGCCAAGGTTACGGCCAGGGACAAAGGAATAAGCTCAATCTTCTCCCCGCTCGGCAGACCGATTTCATCTTCAGTATCATCGCCGAAGAGTGGGGATTTATCGGCGCGATGGGAGTCCTCACGCTCTACTTGATATTGGTAGGAAGTTGTTTTTACATCGCGATGGAATCTCGAGAACCCTTCGCTCGGTTAGTCGCTTGTGGAATAGGAACTTTATTCGCCGCCCAAGGATTTCAAAATTTAGGAATGACGATGGGGATCACTCCCATCACGGGCCTTCCTTTGCCCTTTGTGAGCTTTGGAGGGTCCAGCTTAGTGACCTCCTTCCTCGCCGCGGGCCTGGTGTTGGGAATCGCGTTCCAACCCCGTCGCGTCTTCGCTTCGAGAGACCTGCAACCTCGTAATTACCGCAGCCCCGTCGCCCTCATCGATGACCACGCTCAGGGCGCGAACCGTATCGTCAACGGTCCATAAAGTAAGCCCTATTTCACGCCCGAAGTGTCAACGAGGGAAAGGGGTCGATCCAACCGAAAAGGGCTCGAATACCCGAGGCGTGAAACGAGCAGAAAAATCGATATTAGCTTTATTTCCCAAAATCCCTTCGCTTTCACCTCCTCCCTCCCTCCGCAATCCCTTAAAATATCAGATCGTCAACCAACGGGACCAAAGTCAACTCAAAACGTTCACTTAAAGGAATGATTCCCATGAACATCTCCATCCAAAAATTATTCTCTATCCTATTAACGCTCAGCGTTTTTTGTTCAACCGTAAGCCTCGCGGCTTCACTCGATGATCGAAAAGACAAAGAACACAAAGATAACGATAGCAAGGAAGGCAAGAAGAAGAAAAAAGACGGAGATAAGGAACGCAACCATAAAAAAGATGGCGATAAGAAACACAAAGGCGACGGAGACGGAGACAAAGAGCACAAAAAAGACGGCGACAAAGAAGGTAAAAAGAAAGCCACTCGAACTCCCCGAAGTGTCCTCGGATTCAATGTTAAAGATATCACTGGCAAAGAAGTACGTCTCAATAAGTACCGCGGAAAAGTTCTCATCATCGTCAATGTTGCCAGCCAATGCGGCTTGACCGACGGTCAGTACACCGCCCTTGAAAGACTCTACAAGAAGTACAAAGAAAAAGGCCTTGAGATCTTAGCTTTCCCCGCCAACGAATTTGGCAAGCAAGAGCCAGGCACAAACAAAGAAATCCAAGAGTTCTGCAAGGCCAAAGGCGTCTCTTTCCCTCTCTTCAGTAAGATCGTCGTCAAGGGTGATGGTATCCATCCTCTCTATAAGTTCCTCACCGGAAAGAAAACCGCCAAGAAACTCGCTGGCGACGTGAAGTGGAATTTCCAAAAGTACGTCGTCGACCGAAAAGGAAAACTTGTAGCAAAACTCGCTCCCAACGCAGACCCGATGAGCGAGGCAGCCGTAAAGCAATTAGAAAAACTATTAGCCGAAAAAGCTCCCGCTAAACGCAAGCGTGGCGCCAATAAAAAAGATAAAGACGGCGATGCGGAAGGTGAGAACAAGAAAAAACGTAATCGCAAACGCAACAAAGCCAAGTCCGATGACTCTGATGGCGAAGGTGAAAATAAGAAGAAGCGCAAGCGCAATAAAAACAAAGCCAAGGATTCTGACGGCGAAGAAAACAGTAAAAAGAAGAAACGTAATAATAAAAAGAAAGATAAGAAGAAGGATAGTGAGGAGGTTTGAGCCGACGCAACCTTAAACTGAATTCTTGTCTTTGATTTAAAACTAAAAGAGCCAGGTCACTCAGTGAGTGCCTTGGCTCTTTTTTTATGGAATGTTGGTGTAGAAATTATAATAGGAGACACGAAGGGCTCTGTTATTGAACCCCGATGGGAAATATTGAAATTTAAATTCGTTTCAAGCCGGGCCATTTCGCCAAGGGCTGAAAGCCTGCTAGTTTATAGCCCAGGGCAAAGCGAAGCGTCGCCCTGGGTTGAAATTTGAAAGACGGTCGAGCCCTGTAAGGGCGTCAGTAAATCTTGGGGCGAGATTCCTCCTTGATACTGTCGCCCTTACAGGGCTTTGTTTCGAGATGATGTTTACTCAGGGCGGCGCAGCTTCGCTGCTCTGCCCTGGGCTATGAAGTTACGGGCTTTCAGCCCTTGGCGAATAGTTGCCTTAGATCTAATGAAATAATTCAATCTTCTATACACCGCAAATTAAATCACTCACTGCACATCGATCACAACTAAAGAATTCAGATATGTCCCCCTGAACTTCAGCAAAAAATTTTGTAGAATCTAAAGTTCTAAACTCAATCAATTATATCCACGCGTTAGAACGCTTCTCCCCCATGAAAAAATCCCTCTCCACCTTTACCGCACTACTCCCCATCTGGGTGATCATCATCGGAGTATGGGCTTTTTATCGCCCGGGGGATTTTGAGTGGACGCAATACTCGCTGAGATTTTTCTTGGGAGGATTTCTGTCAGAAACACCGCTTGAGAAAAGTCAATCGATCTTCGCGATTTGGGATCAGGCAATCTTCAATTGGTTGTTTGCCTTCACGATGTTCAGTGTGGGGACAGTGATCGATCCTAAGAGCTTTAAGATCTTGGCAACGCATCCCAAAGCCGTGTTGTTGGGTTTGTTGACACAATTCAGCGTCATGCCCTTACTCGCCTTCGGATTGACGAAAACCTTTCAGTTTCATCCCGATATCGCTTTAGGGTTTATCGTCGTTGGCTGCGCCCCGGGAGCCATGACGAGTAACGTACTAACTTATTTGGCCAAAGGAGACGCCGCTTACTCCGTAACCCTAACGAGCTTCGCTTCGGTGATCGCTGTTTTTCTCACCCCAATATTAGTGGTGACGCTTGCGGGCGCGACGATTCAACTCGACCTCCTCCCTCAAATCTGGAAACTCGCTTGGACAGTGGCGATTCCCCTCTTAGCGGGATTAAGCTTAAGAGTTCTCTATCCCAAAGGAAAAGAGTTCTTCGAACAAGCTTCACCCGTCGTAGCTGTGATCTCAATCGTTTTGATTTGCGCTTTCGTCGTTCAATGGACCCATAGCCATCTCAAAGAAACGACCTTCATCATCGCCTTCGGAGTCGTCATAGTGAACGCCTTGGGATTTATATTAGGTGGTCTCTTAGGTGGACTCTATGGTTTAACGACTCAACAAAAGATCACCCTCTCCATCGAAGTGGGCATGCAAAACGCAGGTATGGGAGTGGTCTTAGCCGTGGGTGCCTTCGAAGATAAAGAGGGAGTGGCAGTGCCTGCGGCGCTCTTCGCCCTCTGGTGCATCATCACCGGGGCCGTATTAATTGAGATATTGAAGAGACGAAGAGCTAAAGAAAGTGCCTCCAGGTCTTAACGCTTGTCTTCAGAAAAAACAAACGCCTTCCCGCCTAAAATATCGGAGCTCTCAAAGCTGGGGCACCAATACTTCTCGACGTGAGCAACGACCAAATCCGTACCACTGAAGTGATTCACAAAAGGCGCTTTTTGCGAGTTGTACATGGTGTCAGTTAAATCCCGTACCAAAGCTACGTTCATACCTTGCTGCACCATTTGTCGAATGGCAAAGGGACGGCCGAGCACGCACATGTTGAGATGCACCCCGCAGATGATCACGTTTTCAATGCCCCGTTCTTTGTAGAGGTTGTAGACCTCCTGGCCGTTGTCCGTGATGGCGTCCCCATCTTTAATATCGATCGATTTGATTTGACGCGTCCAGGCACTTCTAATTTCACATTTCTCTTTACAGTCGCAACCCATATCCGAATCGTCGATCGGCATTTCTGGTTCACCCCGTTCTTTATCGGGGTAGCACCATTTCGTTCCCCAACGATCTTCCGTAGAAAGGGGCTTCGGAGTTTTATGAAAAGAAGCTTCTTGAGCTAACTTGCGTTGCAGTGTGCCATCATAAAAAGAAACCGTCGAACTGGGAGCATGAACGATGAACACCCCTTGTTCTCGCGCCTTCTCAACGAGTTGATTTACCGGACCCGTCAGTTCAACCACTCTTTTCGCCGCTCCTTTACACCAGTGATCATCCCACATATCACAGATCACGAGTGCGGTTTTCTTCGGGTCCCACTTCGTGTCTTGAATTGAAATTTCTCCCGTGGTTTTATCGCGAGAGCGAAGAGTTAAGTTTAGAGAATCGGATGAGGTCATGGTGGTATTACAACCGAAGCTGGCGATGACGAGCAAGAGGATGAGAGATGTTCGCACAGTAAAGCTCCTCGTGAATTGAGGGGAGATGAGGGCGATTAAGAGCTGATTTAAAGCGGGCGTATATGGACCAAATTTGGCTACGGGAAACACGCAAGTTTTAGAAATCTTAAGGATTTCGCCCCCAAACATTCAAGCTCATAAGGTTGGGAAATCAGGAGCCTTTTAAAAATAAGAATAAACCGAAAGCAACTGCAGCAAAAAGGTTGTACCAACCGAAGCGGTGAAAGCTATTGCCTCTCAAGACTTTCATCAGAATAAAAATAGCCCCAAGACCGACGAGGAAGGATAAAACCATCCCCGCGATCAAGGGAGCGCCGAGGGCATCTCCGAGGCTCCCCTCTTGGGTTTTATATAAATCATAGGCCTTTTTGAGGCCCGCACCACTCACGATGGGAATCGATAATAAGAATGAAAACTTTGCGGCTGATTCCCTCGAAAGCCCTAACCACAAACCACAAGTAATCGAGGAACCGGCCCGAGAAACCCCAGGAAACAGTGCGAGTGCCTGAGCACAACCTACCCCCAGTCCTTGCCACCAGGAAACATCCCCGTGTTGCGTTTCGCCCCCTCTCCCTTTGGAGAACAAAAGATAAGTCGCCGAAAAAGTCCAGCCGCCGACGACAAACCATGGGGAGACCGTATCTCTCCAGTCGCTGAGAAAAATTCCTAAAGCCACTCCGGGAATCGTTCCCAAGGCGATGATCATCAAGAACCGAATCCGATTGGAGCTCTTCAGAAGAGTTAAGATGTCTTTTCGGAAATAGAAAATAACCGCAGCGAGGGTGGCGACATGCAAAGCGACATCGAAAGTAAGACCGGCCTCCTGAAATCCAAGGATCTCTTTACTAGCGATGAGATGGCCGCTCGATGAAATCGGTAAGAATTCCGTCAAGCCTTGAACGATCCCGAGGATCGCGCCTTTCCACACTTCAGGCAATTCCATTTCGGTTCACTTCTTAAAATTGAATGCGTTGTTGATCTTCGATTGAATGAGCGCAAACTTTACCGGTCCTTCAAACTCATTTCAATCATCCTCTTTCGAACATCGGTGGATGAGTTCATCTACTTTAAAGTTCCCCCACCCAATTTCTGGCGAATTTGGCTACCGAGAATCAATCCCACTCAAATTCTGGTGAATTTGGCTATAACTCAAGGAATTTGGGCCTCTCCCCCTCAATCTAAAATTTCAGCCTTGGACTCTTTATCCCGAGAGTGAGAAAATTGATGTTATGAATCCATCCGATGCCTCCAAGGCTCCCTCTTCATCTTCTAATCCCCTCAAAGGGATTTCGCCAATAGATCAGGATCAGTCCATTCCTGAATCTTCTTGGCTCGAGGGGCAATATAACTTGATACGTAAATTGGGTGAGGGAGGAGAGGGAAGTGTTTTCGAAGCTCAAGCAAAGGGAACTGAGGAAAGTGTTGCCCTAAAAATCATTGAATTTTCGGGATTGCGTCCTGAAGAGATATCCGCCATCGGCGATGAATTTAGGTGGCTTAGAAAATTGTCACATCCATCGATCAGTAGAGTGATCGATTTTGGTTTCTTAAAGAATGAACGTGGAGCTTATTTCACTTCGGAATTGATTCAAGGAGTTGATCTCCTCAGTTGGGCCTCAGACAATCCTCTCGAAAAGTTTCCAGAAACGTGGGTCACATTGCTCCATCATGGACTCGATGCCCTCACTGCAATCGATCAGGCCGGTGCCTACCACGGTGACATTAAACCATCGAACCTTCTCATCAGCTCAACATCGTCAAAACAATCGACGAAGCCATCAGATTATAAGTTAACGGTTATCGATTTCGGTGGAGCCGGCTCTCAGCGGGGAGCACTCTCTCAAGGAATTCGAAGAAAACGAACACCGGCTTATCTCCCCCATCCTCAACAGCAAGATGGAGCGATTTCTGATGATCTCTTCGCCCTGGGCTTAAGCTTTTTCCACGCGGCTCAAGGTCGACTTCCCTTCCGTATCGATCAGTTGGATAGCCATGAAAAATGGCTCAACTCCGAAAAACCAGCAACCTTGGAAGGAAACTTTTCTTCAGTACCAAGAGCTTTCA
Organism: Planctomycetota bacterium; assembly: GCA_028280485.1. Taxonomy (GTDB): domain Bacteria; phylum Planctomycetota; class UBA8108; order UBA8108; family JACQVS01; genus JANQLS01. Next base: position 20,726 of record JANQLS010000076.1, on the reverse strand, counting down.
TCGAACTTCTCAAGCAACTCACTCAGCCTCGCCGAGAAGATCGTTTTACGACTCAAGAAGTGACGAGTTTCCTCAAAAGACAATTTCAACATCGTCCTTCAACATTAGCATCAAAAACTATAACTCGCTGTGTTGGGAGAACTCAAGAAATTGAGGTTCTCAGCACTTGGTTACAAGAGCCTCTGTCAGTAGATACCTCAGGGCTATTTAACCTTTATGGCCAAAAACGAGTTGGTAAAACGACGATCATCAAAGAGGTATTAGCCGAAGCTCAGCTCGAAGGAATGACAACTCTCATTCTTAAGGAAGAAAGCCGAGCCCTAAGTACCCTAGAAGAAAATTTAGGCAGTCAACATTCACAGCCCGGCGCCCTTTTGACTTGGTTAGAAAAACTCTCTCAAGAGAAGCTCCTCATCTATATTGGGTCTATCGAATCGATTCTCAAATCGAAACCCGTGCTTCATCTCTTAGAAGAAGTTTCAAAAATTCAAGCACCCGGCTTTAAGTCTCGAATCATTATCGAAACAACGGCTCCACTCGACGACGAGAAATTCAGCTTGAGTTCCCTCCGAACGAATTCTCTTCAAATTTTTCCTCTCAAAAAGGAAGCCTCGCTTCAATTCGCTCAACTTTTTTTTCAATCGAAAATTCTCCCCGAAAACGTATTCACTCATCTCTATGAAAAGAGTCGGGGTTTGCCGGGAGAGTTCATGAGACTGCTTCAATCTCTTTCTACAGCTGGGTCTGGAAAAAATTCCGAAGGGGAGTTTATCGTTCCTCCCGATTGGGAAGAGAAAATCACCAATTTAGATCAAAGTTCTCAATCTTCAGATTTAAATCCGCCTCTTGAAACTGAAACGAAGTCGAATCTTTTTGAGTTATTCGAATCTCTTTTGGGTATCCACCTCACCCTTCGAGAATGGCATCAGCTCGTTGAGTCCTTTATCGAATCTCTCAACCCCAAATCGACACTTCACTCCGAAGTGAGCGAATTCTTAAGGGATCCTAAAGAGTTCTTTGAAAAAGGACTCTGGACTGGAGAAATTCAAAAATGGAATAGGGAAGATATCGCTTTTTATTCCGTTTTGAATCCAGCTCTTCAAAGAGTTCAACAAACCTCGAGTGGCCTCAAGGAGTCGCCTCATTCGATATCCCTTCGTAAAAATTTTTCAAAGCTTTTCCAAAGAGAAGAACTCAAAAGGCTGACTCTCATTCAGGCTGATGTCCCGCATCATGCGCTTCTTCTAGCTCAGAACGCTGAGCTTTCTCGAGCGGTCTCGGTGTTGAAACTCGCGCTGAGGCATTGCTCGACCCAAACAGAGCTCAAGCCTCTTTTAAAGACCATCGATCAATTACTTCAAAAACAAAATCAACAACCAGCTAAGCTCTTTTGGTTGGCCATTAGAGCCTCACGTAATGCGAGATCCCTCGGAGCCACTAAAAAAGACCTTCAAGTCATCTACCAGCACTGCCAATCCTTAAACTCTTTGGCGAGGAACTCACGGGAAAAGCTTTTCATCCTTCGAGAGCTGATCGCCTTGAGCTCTGACCTTACCGACAACTCAAAACTAGAAGACTTCCTTCAGGAAATGGAAGAAGTCCTTCAAGCTGCTAATAGGAATCGTGAAGTCCTTCACGCGATTCGTTTGTTCCTCTTTATTCAATCGAAACTCTCGGGCCTACAATCTCCTCAGGGTGATTTAAAAAAACGAAGCTCTTTAGCCAAGAAGTTAATGGAAGACCAGCATTCAAGTGCTAGTCCCAATTTGAAGTCCTTAGTCATGACCGCTCTCCTGGCTAACTGGGCGGCCATCGAAGCTGAAAACGACAACCTCGATTTCGCCGTGCTCCTTTCAAAAAAAGCTGAACTCTTGGCGCACCGATTAAGTCACCTTGAATTAGAAGAACGGGCTACTCACGAACTGGCAACTCTTCACGCGCGTCAAGGAAACTACTCGGCGTCCCAAGCCTCATTTCAACGCTCCTGGGAAATTTGTAAACAAAACTCAGATACCTTCGGGGAATTAAAAACTCTCGTCAATCTGGCCACCTTAAGTTTCAAATTCGGCCATCTTCAAGAAGCCAAGGCCCGGTTTGAAGAAGCCCGACAAATGAGTGAGCGCTTGGGACCCAACCGCTATCGAACTCCTATTCTGATGGGTTTAGAAGTGATCGCCAAACAAGAGGGAAATCACTTACTGGCCCTTCGCTATCTTAAGAGAGTCTTGAGGCAAAACCGATTGATCGACCCCACCGTTCGATTGAATGCGCTTTTCAATCTCGGAGATGTGTACCTGTCTCTCGGGCGATTTGACAAAGCCTTACGAGTTCGCTTAGAAGGATTGAACGAGTCTAAAACCCTCGATTTAGCTCGACAGATTTCGAGAGCCCACTTAGGGGTGGCGAGGATCTTTTTAGAAATCGGTGAACTTGAACGGGCCAAAAAACATTTTCAAGAAGCGCAATCAGGACTCATCGACCATCAACAGACTCCTCTCTTGATGTTTTTGAGTGCCCAACTTTTGAGTTCTGAGTTCACTCACCCCTCCCCTACTCTTTCGCAACAGCTTCATGAATTTAAGCTCGCTTATCGGCAGGCGAAAAACTTGGGACAATCAACTTATCAATTCTTAGCATCACTTTCTATTCTAGAAATCGTTGCTCAAGCCCGTCACCCACGCATTACAGGAAATCTTCTTAATTGGTTTCAGCAAGACTTCTCAACGGGATCAAAAAGCCAAAAGATGCCCTTCAACCTTTTGAATCAAGTTTCAAAAGTAATATTTTCAGATGATGAGCTCAAGGAAGCAGATTTGAATCCATTTTTCCAGCAGCCGGAAGCAAGTTTCTGGGAATCCCTCCAGGCGAAAGCACTCATCCTGAGATCTCTTAGTTGGAAGAGAATAGACAACGCGAGAAGTTTCAAATTAGAATTTGCAACAGCCCTTCTCAAAGCCCGACGAGGCTTAGAGCATCCGGATAAACTGGAGCCTTTCTTACTTAAGCATCGACCGAATCACAGAGAGCAAGAGACTTCGCCAAACTGTCAAATCAGGCAAAAAGTAAATGAGCTTTATTCAATTCCCTCTCCACTGGATGATCTGATTCACATGCCTCAGTTTTTTGAATCCTTTAAATTCCTTCTGGATACTCTTAATCAAGCGCCCCCCTCGCTTAAGGAGCAGGCTGCTTACCCCAATCCAGATTCCTTAGAGTACCTGAGACAAGGTTGTGATCTTCATTGCTTAAGCTTACTAGGAGTACCCAGTTCGAACTTACCCGAGATACTGACTGCAGCAGGCTCGGATGAAGCCTCTTTTTCAAACTGCGTCCAAGATCACCAAATTTTGAATTCCGTTCGTGAGACGGGGGAAGATCAATTCCAAAGTCACTGGGCTCTCGTTCGCCTGCCGAATTTTCATCCCCCACGTTCTGCCCCACTTTTGTTTGTCAGCTTTAAAGATGCTACCGAGTTAGAAGACCTATTAACATTTCGAAAATCGCTCGTGGGCTGTTTGAAGTCTTTTCTTAGCTATTCCATCCATGCGCATCAATTGTCTCACGAAGCGGAGAAAGAAAAACAACAACGCGTGCAACTCAGCGAAGAGCTGAGAAGCCTTCACACTCATTTAATCCAGCAGAAGAGTCAACTTGAAACCGCGGTGATCAGCCAGCGCCAAGAGCCTCTCGAACTCCGTCGCTCACTCGGAGAGGGAAATTTTGATTTAGAAGCTATCGAAATCTTTCAAAGCTCAAGCATGAAAGAAATCGTGTCTAAAGTGAGACGCTTAGCGAACACCGATATCCCCGTCCTCTTCACCGGAGAACACGGAGTTGGAAAAGATTTCTTCGCTCGATTCCTCCATCAAGTGAGTCGCCGCTCCCAAGCTCCCTTCATGGGTCAAGGCTGCGAGCTACCCGAAGCCTTGATCGAAAGTGAGCTCTTCGGCGTGGCTCAAGGCGCATTTTCAGGAGCTGAAAGTGACCGCGATGGCCTTTTAGTCAATGGGATGGGAGGCACCCTTTATCTCGATCGCATCGAAGATCTCCCCCCGACGGTTCAATCCAAATTACTGAGAGTCATCGAACAGAAGAAAGTACGCCCCCTCGGAAGCTCCCATGAAGTCGAAGTAGATTTTCGCGTCGTCTCTTCAAGTTTACTCCAACGTGAAGAGCTCCTTGAAAGAGATTCGATTCGAAAAGACTTCCTCTCAAGAATTCAAGGAGAGGTGATCACCTTGCCTCCACTGAGAGAGCGAACTGAAGACCTTCCTCCTCTGGTGGATCTCCTTCTAACCAGGATCTCCCAGGAGCTCTCTATACCAAAACCTGAGATCACTCCCCAAGCCATCGAGTTTTTAAAGCAGCAACCCTTAGATGGAAATATTCGTGAATTAGAAATCATTTTGAGGAGAGCCTCCATCGATCGCCCGCAGAAGATTGGCCCTGATAACCTGAAGCCTCTCAGCTCAGAAACGGATCCATTGAACTCTTCTCAAAATCTCGTTATTGCCGATGAGGATCTCCCAACCCTTACTGAAGCCCGCCAGAGCCTGGAACTTCAGTTGATGGAGAAAGCCCTCAGGAAATTTGAAGGTAATGCGACTCATGCAGCGGAGGCCCTCGGGGTTAGCCGGAGGTACTTCGGAACTTTGCTCAAAAAATATGAGATCCAACCATCCGACTACAAATCCTCGAAGTAGCCTATTTTCTTTTAGGGGAATTCCTCTCCCTCAAGCCCTACGCTTGAGCGAGTGATAGTGAAACTCCACTAGGTTTAAAAGCGGCCTAAACCAAAATCTCACCGCATCTCTCTGAAGGAAGATTCCCCCGACCTAGAACATTTGATCCATGTCAGTGGATTGGCTTGTAAAGCCCAGTCGGGAAGTCTGAGGGTTTAAAATTATTCCAAAACCACCCAAAATCCATAAAGCCCTACGGTTAAATGCATTAAGAGCTCAGACGAATTTATAGATCTCTTACGGCACACGTATTGCATTAGCTGGGTGAGCTTATGTTGATGCCTACTGAGGAAACCCTTGAGGACATGCTAGCAACTCAATTCCTACCCTGAGAAGTTAGTATTAATTACAAGGTAGTGTTCCAAGCCCGCTACCCAGGGGAATCCGAGGGGGTAAGGGGGTGCAAACGAGGAAAGGCATCCCACAAACACCATGAGCTTACGAGAAAAGTCCGATGCTACCCTACCCACATCGTGGCTTTTCTGATGGAACGAGTACCCTGGAGTTAGCTTGCTATCTTCAGGGTTTTTTTATGCCTAAAGGCAATCTATTCCAGAGTGCATGGAGCAAATCTGCCTCAATTTATTGCCAGAATAATCAAGAGAAATAAATTTACTCAATTTGCCTAAACTTGTTATTTGACGGGGGTTCCATCCGTACTTATCATCGCTACTGTGGTCAGGGTTCAAAAGGCCCCCGTTGAGCTCCATTTTCCATCTAAGAGCTTGTGACGGGCTACTGACGAGCAAATGAAAATTCTCAAAGCTCGATCCACCACATTTTATTTTAAGTTCAATTTTTAGGTCACCATAGTTGATCAATAGGTTTTGCTAATCCAACAAGGGTAGGGGAACATGCGAAGCTTTCTATTGAGGCGTTGCTATTTAACCAGAAGAAATATGTACACCCCATCTAAGCTGTCTACCGGCTTAGTACTTTTGGGATTTCTGGTCTATTTCAATCTCTCTACGCTCAGTTTCATTACATCGACAAGCCCCCTCTTCAGCCAAGAGGTCGGTAATGGGCATGTCTTTTATGAACCCGATAACACTCCTCGAAATGCATTCGTCCGCGGAGACGCCAATGCTGATGGTATCGTCAGTTTCGCCGATATTTATTCGATTCTGCGCTTCCTTTACATCAGCCCCGCCCCCCCAAAATGTAAAGATGCCGGGGATTTCAACGATTCTGGTGATTTAGAGAACAGTGACATCATCAACTTGCTGTCGTTCATCTTTTACGGATCCGGATTCCCCAAACACCCCTATCCGAATCCCGGTTACGACCTCACCGATGACGCCCTCGATTGCAGTACGCCTTCTCCCCTTGCTATAGGCAACCATCAAGCAGCTCGGGCCATCGAGGACCACCATAAGAAGCTAGAAAAAATCCAACAAGACAAGATCGACAACATTTTTAATTTGGGCTGCGATGGTCTCAATGAACTGGGGCAAGATTTAGACTTCGTTCGATTCTTAGATCGAACATTAGATGTCTTCCCTGGCCAAGAGAATATCGAAATCAAAGTTCTTCTGAGAAACGAACTTCCCGTCGATGGTCTGACATTGAGCTTTTTTGCCGACCCCAAACTGCTTCGGTTCGAAAGGGTGACCTTCGAGAATACGATTCTTTCCGTCCACAAGCCGGATTGGATCCTCAAAGCGAATAGCCGGATCGATGAAGGTTATTTTTCTTTTTCAGCCTTCATGGAGTACACCGCCCCCTTTGAAGGCAACACCATCCCGAGCGGCTGCGATGCTCCGGTTGCCAACCTTCATTTCTCCATCACCAAAGATGCTCAGCCGGGTGATAAGTTCTATCTCCAAATGAAAACCATCCCGGGGATCACCGAAAACCATCCATCCGTCGTGAATGAGTTCAGTATTTTGGGGAACTCTCATCTACCGATGATCGACCGAAAAGGAACCGCCGTTTACGTTCATGAAGAAGGTAAATTCTTCGTGAGAGGCGATGTCACCCGAGACCACACGGTCGACATTTCAGATACGGTGAAACTTCTGAAATACCTGTTTCTTTCCGAGCCCATCCAGTGTGAAAAACCGCTCGATGTCAATGATGACTCCAACATCGATATTACGGATCCCATCCATTTAGCTCAATATCTCTATCTCGGGGGACAAGCTCCAAAAGCTCCCTTCCCCTACTTAGGAATTGATCGCACTCGAGACCAGCTCTCCAACTGCACGGTGGATTGAGAGCCCATTCTCCCCCCAACAAACCACTCGCTCACCTAGTCTGTGGTCCATTGGAAGATCTCTACATGAATTTTTCCGGCTACAGGAGCACCATCTTCTCTCTTGGCTTCCTTGAGAGTGACCTTGCCTTGAACTGAGCGGTAAGCTTCAAAATTAAAGAAGTTAAATCCTTCGATAAAAAACCCCTCTACCACACTGCCACTATCTTCGTTGCCGGCGTCTTTTGAACTTGGCTTAAACTCTTTCATTTTGAAGATCAACTTAATGGTGATCCATTGGTTATTGGATTTTCTGATCCCCATGAAGGCGAGCCCCGGGGGAACTTTATTTACATCTCCCTTCACCTGCCCGAATCCTTGGTTGTAAGGCTCTGCACTCACCCCCATTTTTTTAAGCTCGATCTTCTCTCCTTCATACTCTAAATGAAGAGTTGCCTTGCCTTCATTCATCGGATTAACGACGTTTTTATTGCTCCAATTCGTTTCGAAAGTTCCTTCTATCTTTCCGACCAGCTTGGAATAAACGGGCACTCTCAAGGATTCTGAAACATCCAAAGGCCACTCTTCCATCTCCGCCAAAACTTTTGATTTTCGATTCTTGATAAACTTCAAAACATTCTTTTGGCTCTCACTGAACTTTTTTTGATCCGGGTGAACGTGATCTTGAGCCAAAGACTCGATGAGCTCGATTTTCTCTGTAAAGACCTTTTCTGACCAAACGGTTTCAAAAAACTCTTTGATCGTTTTCTTAACTAATTCCCGCTCTGCCTCCAACTGGTAAAGGGTGTGAGCTAATTTAGAAAAAGGATGGATCGATACGGGTGGGTTCGGCAAAAAGGGGAGCGGAGGAGCTTTTTGAAATACGGCATCAGCCCCCCAGGGAATCCAGTAGAGTTTCGAGTTTTTGGGATTGTGGTACATAAAGTAATTGTTTTGATTACTCGAATAGCCATCCCAACAAGACCCCATCGATTCTAAAACCCAAAATTTTCTAAACGCATCTAAGTCGACATGTTCAGAAATTTTTTGAAGACTGGGCTCTTTGGCGTGTAGCACTTGAGTCAGCTCTTCTAATGGAGCTAAGCCCCTACCCTTGGGATCCCGTTTAATCTCAAAACGTTGAAGACGACCCGGGAAAAGATCGGCGACCGTTCCTTCGTACATAACCCCGGAAGAATCACTAAAACTGCGCTCTATAAATGCCTTCTTAATAGATTCCACATTCGAGTAAATCCCTAAAGATTTTCCATTGACCGTCACCTTCGCCAGATTACATCGCGGAGCAGGCAGCCCCACCCGTTTAAAAAGATCGTAGAACAAGAACTGACTAGAGATAGACGGATCTTGTACATTGTTATTGAGGGTCAATCGAGACACCGGCAAGCCTTTAGAGTTCCTCTCTTCAGCTTCAAACTTGACCTTTAGTGAAGGGCGAGTTTCACTCAGGCTTCCTACGAGCCCCTTCTTACGAATCATCACCTTCTCAAAGGTCACTCCGTCGATGGTGACTTGAGCTGGGTAATAATTATACGGTCGTTCAGGAGGAGTTTTTTTGAAAGCATCGATCATGCGACGAGTTTCAGTCGACAGCTTTTCCCAATCCGAGTCAGAGACTTTGATCTCGACCTTTAATAGATGGTCCTGTTGAAACAATTTTTCACTTAAGGACTTTCCTTCAATGCTTTCATCGGAGAGAAGTTGAGAGCCTAATAAAACGACAAAGAGAGAGGTAATGGGAATGATAGAGATTTTTTTCATATCAAAGTAAGTCATGTTTTTTGGGAGGGAGAGAAATTGCCTTGAAGCTATATATTGGAGTCCCCTCATCATAGATGGGATTTCAGTGATATTGGTAGGCTTATTTTTTTACCTTTTATTCACGGCGTAATGAGATAGTGATTTGTAATCAGTTCGATTCTAAGTCGGTGGGAGTTCTGATGATCCCTCGCTAAAGCTTCGGGCTTGGTGGGCGTGTACTTGCTTTAAAAACAATACCGACAGCAAAGCTCACTCTAGAATCTACCGCATAGCCCTAAACGAAGAGCAAACCTTCCAAGCCCGAAGCTTTTGCGAGGGATCAATACGCATTCAGGTGGTTCTTCAAAAGTGAAATAGTTGCCCAAAAAAACCCCCCCGCGAAAGGTTTCACGAGGGGGTACAAACGAGGAGAAAAAAATGAAACAAGTGAGTTTCTTCCGTAATAACGGAAGAATGATCTTCTTATTACCGTTAAATTTTTAATTTTAGTGGTGAAAAATAGTCTTAAGACAAATGAGAGAGACTTCGTCAGTCTCGTTCAAATCAGATCCATTTTTATTGTAGGTAGGACTAAGATGCAGAGATCTGTATTTTCCGAAATTAGTAACTCCCTTTTTACCTCGTTAGGCCTCAAAAAGGCTTAGAGGTCTGTCAGTCAAAAGCCCGTTATTATTCAATATCTTGGGGAGTCGGCGCCGTCCGTTTAAAATTCCGCTGAAATTCCACGTTGATCAAGCAAATGTTGAATGTATTTTAATTTAAGAGAGTCGTCTTCTTTTCGATCGTTTCTTATCGATCCCCCCCCTCTTTCTATTTGAAGAAGTTCCATTTGAAGAAACTCCCTTTGAAGTCTTCCCATTCGAAGAATTGGGAAGAAATAGAAATATTGTAGGGAAAACCAACAAACAACTTACCTTGAGTATAAGAGGCTATTTATGGCCCCGCAAATAATAAGTTGCTCAGAATTGGTCAGATATCAATTTACTTTATAGAGAACGAAAACTAGATAGAAAAAAGTTTCCAACATTATGGCCAATCTAGGGGAAGCCCTTAGATAAAGTAGATTAATAATGAACTTAAGGGAATCGATTGGGGAATGAATCTGTGGATTCAGAAAGGTCGATGTTCAATTATTAGGGGCGATCAGCAAAGTGAAGGGGGGAATATTTGAACAGAGAATACGTTTCGGAGTCGCTATAAAAAAAAGCAAGGGCGCCTAGAAGCTTGGCGCCCTTCCGTAAGAAATGAAGCAAGTAAAAGGAGAAATGGGGTACGTGAGTACCTCGCCTCCTCTATTTTAGCCCTTGGCTCCCCTTTCGACTTGAAAGCCAAGTTCTCACCCTAAATCTCAAGGTCCAAGCCTTGAGTCCTACCTACCCGTTTAGTACAGCCGTTTGTTTAAAAAAGCATGGTGCTTTAAGTAAACACTCTTGGATCCACCCAATCCACTTGGAGCGCCCACAATCTCACCTACCCCTGCTGTACCCAACCCAAAAAACCCTACCTTGAGTTTACCCTTTCGATAGAGAGGAGCGCTCTAACCCTTAAGCGCAGGATTGTGATCCTAAATCCTCTCAGTTGCGTTCTCAAGTATGCCGGCCTATATTGCAAGCTCTGTACCAAGGGACTCCGAGAATTCCCGGAACATTCTTAAGATGTTATGAAAAAAACACTTATAATTATTAAATTCAAGATACGGGTGAATTCACCATAAATCACAACGGCTATAATTTAGCCGCGATGAGAATGATCACAAGGTTCAAACAGAAGTAAGCTTCCTCCAATGCGCCCTATCCACCGCACAAAAAACTTCTAAACAATTAACATATAAAAGCTTACAGCATGCGGCTAAGATTTAGCCAAGTGTTCAACCGGAGACGGCTATAAATTAGCCACAATGGACCTCTCTCCCTTATTTCCGGCTATTAATTAGCCATCTCTGCCGGAGATTTCACTCCCCTTCTTTAAGCTTCAATTCGTTCTGCTATTCCATTACTATTTCCCGTTTGGTAAAAGTGGGCTCCAGTCGAATCTCCCCCACTTGAATGATCCCGACAGTCCAATCCCGACCCACTCGACCTCGGCCGAGCCGCACCCTCAAAAGTGCGCCAATTACGGGATAAGAAGCGGGGTTGCCTCGACTGAACACTTGAGAAAGGTCTCAAGTGGGAATCTATCTCGACTCACATTCACAGGATTTAGTGATGACTCTTAAAGGAAATGCAGCAATCGGCCAATCTGGAGGCCCCACCTGCGTCATTAATCAAAGCTTAGTTGGTGCGATCCTCGAAGGAAAAACCCAGGATGGGATCGTCAATTTCTACGGAGCCGTTCACGGAGTGAAGGGAGTTCTCAAAGAAGACTTCATCGATCTGTTCAAAGAAAGCGATGAAAACCTAGAACTCATCGCTCAAGCACCATCGGCTGCCCTCGGTTCCGTCCGCATGAAGCCGACGGTCGAAGATTGCCGAGCCATCTTTAAGAACTTACAAAAACACGACGTTCGCTACTTCTTCTATGTCGGCGGAAACGACAGCGCCGAGACGGCTCACATCCTGCAAACCGTTGCCGAAGAAGACAACTACGACCTTCGAGTCTTCCATATCCCCAAGACGATCGATAACGATCTCTTAGTCACCGACCACTGTCCCGGATTTGGAACTGCGGCTCGTTTCGTCGCATTGGCCTTCATGGGTGACAACTTGGATAACCGATCCTTACCTGGAGTCAAAATCAATGTAGTCATGGGACGTCACGCTGGATTCTTAACTGCCGCGAGCGTCTTAGGAAGGCAGCATGACAACGATGGCCCCCACTTGGTTTACGTCCCTGAAGTCGATTTCAGCCAAGAAAAGTTCTTAGCCGACATCGAACGTGTCCTCAGTAAACATTCCAATTGCTTGATCGCGGTGAGCGAAGGAATTCAAGATGCCGATGGCAACCCGATCTTCCAAAGCGACGAAAAAGATTCACACGGTAACGTTCAACTTTCAGGAACGGGAGCCTTGGGCGACTACCTCACTTCGATCGTCAAAAAGAACTTGAAGATCGAAAGAGTGAGAGCCGACACTTTCGGCTATCTCCAACGGTGCTATCCCACCGTCACCTCGGACGTCGACAGTCGCGAAGCTCGTGAAGTCGGGGCCCACGCTGTTCGCGCCGCCTTGTCGGGTGAGCACGCCAGTGGCTCTATCGCTATTCGAAGAATTTCCGACGGCAAAGACTACGCGAGTGAAACGTTTGTCACTCCATTAAAAACCGTCGCCAAGCACACTCGACATCTCGATGAAGAATTCATCTTAAAAGATGAATCGGATATCTCTCAGGCTTTCATCGATTACGCCCTACCGTTGGTGGGTGAACTTCCAAGAATCGGGCGATTTCAAGCCCCTCGAATTGGTGGTTAGTTTCCATCGAATACCTTTCCATCAAGAAGACGGGATAATTCAATGAGCGATCCTCGCCAGGCTCAGACGGTAGAACCCATCGCCCCTCCCAAAGATTTAATCGGTACTTTAAAGCGTATCGGTCCGGGAATCATCATCACGGGTTCCATCGTCGGGTCGGGTGAATTGATCGTGACAACTCACTTGGGCGCCCAAGCTGGGTTCACCTTACTTTGGTTGATTCTATTCAGCTGCTTTATCAAAGTCTTCCTCCAGATTGAACTCGGTCGATACGTCGTTTCTTCGGGAAGATCCGCCTTGGAAGCCTTCAGCCTCATCCCGGGTCCCAGAGTTACTTTAGGTTCGCGTTTCAGCATCAACTGGTTGAATGCTCTCTGGTCGATCATGGCCCTCTGCTCGGTCTTTCAGCTCTCGGGAATCTTACTCGGCTTAGTCAAAGTGTTTGAGATTCCAGCCCTGGGAAGTCTCAATGAAATCCCACAATGGGTTTGGTTCATCGCCATCACCCTGATCACCACGGGGCTCTTAGTCTCAGGTCGGTACATCTTCGTCGAGAAGACGACAACCTTCATGGTGTTCATCTTTTCGGGAGTCACCCTTCTCTCGGTGATCATGCTTCAATGGACGCAGGATTATGCCATCAAAGCGAGTGATATCTCTGAAGGCTTGAGCTTCAAAATACCTGAAGCGGGTATCATGACTGCCTTCGCTGCGTTAGGCATCACCGGCGTGGGAGCGAGTGAATTAATTTACTATCCTTACTGGTGCTTGGAAAAGGGATATGCCAAATTCACGGGTCCCAATGATGGATCAGTAGAATGGCAAGAACGAGCTACGGGCTGGATGAAGGTCTTGAAGACGGATGCTTGGATCTCATTTGTCATCTATACCGTAGGAACAGTTGCCTTTTATCTCCTGGGAGCCGCCGTTCTCAATCGCCAAGGCTTAGTACCCGACACGGGAGACATGCACACCGTTCTTTCGAACTTATATACTTCGACTTTCGGTGAAGCGAGTGGAAACTGGCTCTACCTGATCGGAGCCTTCGCCGTCTTGTTCTCGACGTTCTTCGTCGCTACGGCTTCAAATTGTCGGCTCTTTACCGATGCCTTAGGTGTCTTCAAGATCTTTCATTACCGCGATGATAAAGATCGACTCAGAGTCCTACAAGCGCTCTGCTTCATTACCCCCTTGTTTTGCTGGGCTACGGTGATGGTTTATGGAGAACCCGTCCATCTCATCATTCTGGGTGGGGTTGCCCAAGCTTCCGTTTTGCCCTTCTTAGCTTTCGCAACTGTTTACTTGCGTTATAAAAAGACAGACCGTTCTATCGCCCCAGAATCCTTCAAAGATTTTTTCCTCTGGTTGGCATTCATTTCGATGATTATTGTCGGTTGTTACCAGTTGTACTCACAATACCAAAAGAATATTGCCCCCTTGTTTGATAAAACGCAAGTTGAGCAAACCGAGGAAGAATCATCATCCCCCAAATAACTCTTTGGCCTTAGCCGATCCTTTGATTTCTTCCACGAGGTACACTTTATTCGCTGGAAGCGTCGTTAGGCGAGTCTTTATACCTGAAGGCCATTCAATGGTGACTTCTAAAACGGTTTTGTTCTTCCCCAATCCGAAGTGACTCGTTGCTTCATTCGAGCTCAGATAGCTTCCCCCTCGAGTGACTTCCTTCACCCAAACTCGATCCCCCGCCTTGAGGGTGATCCGGGCACCGATCCCCTCTCGATTCGATTTCTTCCCCTGAAGTTTAAAACCGATCCAATCTCCCTCTGCAGCCTGGTTCACCAAAATGACGGGAGGACTGTCGAGGTGAGTTAGAATGATATCGAGATCTCCATCGCGATCGAGATCCCCACTCGCTAAGGCTCGATGATTTCGGGGCACTGTTAAAGCCCAATCTTTTTCGGTCTTCCACAACTTCATCTTTCCCCCAGTGCTTCCCCAATAAATTTGTGTCGGCTGAGCAAAATCAGATCCGTTCCCCAACTCTTCAGCTCGCGGGTGAACATGACCGTTGGCTACTGCCATATCGAGGTACCCATCGTGGTTAAAATCGATGATGCGACTTCCCCAACCCAAATAAGGGAAGGAATCACTCGCAATTCCACTGAGGTGAGACCGATCGACAAAAGTACCATCCCCCAAACTTTTATAATACGCATTCGACTCTTCAGCGTAATTGGTCACGTGAATATCTAGGTATCCGTCTCCATCGAGGTCCCCTAAGTCAACCCCCATACCCGACTGACCCTGAGCGCTTTCACTCAACGCCGTGCCGCTGAATAAGGCGATGTCCTCGAAAGTTCCATCCCCTAAATTTTTCCACAAAAAGTTACTCGTCGTATCGTTGGCCACGTAGAGATCGGGATGCCCATCTCGATCTAAATCTCCGGCGACCACTCCGAGGCCGTATCCCCCCACCGTACCGGTGAGCTTCGCTTGAGAAGTGACGTCTTCAAAAGTCCCCTTTCCATCGTTTCGATAGAGGCGATCGTCTTCAGGATCGAACAGGGTTGGGCTACAGGAAATAGGAATCCCATTTTGTAGGCAGGGTTTGCCATTGTTTGGAGGAGAATTTAAATCGAATTTCAAATAGTTCGCAACATAGAGATCGAGATCACCATCGAGGTCATAATCGAAGAAGACCGCACTAGAAGTCAGTTTTTCTCCCTTTAATCCCGAGGCATCCGTGTGATTTTTAAACGTTCCATTTCCTTGGTTAGTAAAAATGTGGTTCTTCCCGAAAGCACCGACAAAAAGATCGGCATCTCCATCGTTGTCGATATCTCCCACCGCGACCCCCGTCCCCCAATGGTCTAACGAGAGCCCTGCTTCCTGAGTGTGATCGACAAACTGCCCCTTCTTCTTTTGAAGATAAAATCGACAGCCAGGACCAGGAAGAAACTTTAAGGCATCCCCACTCTTCTCTACCGTAGCTGCGTTGTTGAAAAAAAGATCGAGAAGCCCATCTCCATTCGCATCGAAAACGGCCACTCCACTCCCCAGACTCTCGAAGATGGCGGTTCGTTCTTTTCTCCCTGACGCTTGTTGATGATGGATGCCCCACTCCTTAGCCCGATCGGGGAAGGGGTCGGTCTTTGATAGAGAAGGAGATGAGGGCCCTGAAGAAGTTGGCTTTGAAGGGGAACTCGACTGACGATCACAGCTCAAAATAAGCGCGAGGAGCAGTAGACAAAGGAGGCAGGGAATACGATTCAAAACGTTCATTTCCATTCGGCGCTCTTCCTAACGGCTCCTCTTTTTTGCGTGGGCTTGAATGAGTTCTTGAAGCTCTTTTCGAGCCGTTGAATAAATCGCCCCTTGTTTTGTTTTTAAGATAATTTGGTACTGAATCGCGGCAGCTGAAAACCGTCGAACTTTCCGGTAAGCGCGAGCTAAAGTCAATCGAGCCTGGCCGTGATTCGGATGCTTTCGAAGCACTCTCCAAGAAAGTCGTTCCGCACTGGCAACATCTCCATCACTTAAGTGATGCTTCCCCAAAACTAAGGCTTTTTCGGGATCTGAAGGATCTTGCTGGTGGATTTGATTCAACCGGTAGGCTTCTTTCAATCCCGCCTGTTGCTTTTGGTGGTTCGCTTTAAATTTTTTGAAGGCCTGTTGAGCTTCATTCGTTTTCCCGAGACGCTTCAAGGCCGTCGCCAAAACAAATTGAGCTTCCGCCAGATCGGCATCGAGGGTCAATGCGTTTAGGGACCATTGTCGAGCTTCAGCGAATTTCCCCTCACGGAGTTTTAATCTCCCCAAGAGCTCGAAGACCTCCGCCGTCGGCGCGCTCTGGGCTAAACTCGTAAAAGCTTCAGTCGCTTGAGGCAAGTCATTGAGCCTCAGATGGCTCCAAGCGAGGTAAAGGCGATTGTAGTAGTCATCGGGATCGATTTTAGCGGCTTTTTTTAATGCGACTAAGGCCTTAGCGTTGTCCCCTCGTTCGAATTCGAGACGACCCAAATTATGCCAACCCGTAAAACTTTTTTCGCTGCTTTGGTTCAGGAGAAGGCGAGCCTTACCTTGCTCTCCCGATAGAAGAAGAGCCAAGGCCGACAACTCTTGTTGGGCGTCTTTAAATTCTTGAGGTAAGGGCTTAGGGAGAGCTTTAAGCCACTGCTTAGCTCCCTCGAGGTCCCACATCTCAAGCTGAGTTTGAATCAATTTGAGGCCATCCCGCAGATGGGTGATTCGATTTGGAGTGCCCGCGAGTTCTTGCCAAATCTGAAGGGCCTTTTCTAAATGCCCTTCACGTTGATAAGCCCGAGCCGCAACCCTTTTCCAAGCCAGAATCAGCTCCTCATTCCCTGCTTTGGCTCCCAATTGGGAGATCTTTTGGTTCGCAAAATCCTGCACTTCGCGATACCGCCCGGCCGAGAGCATGAGCTCGATTTGCTGAAAAATCTCTGGACCTTCTTGAGCTAGATTTTCTGAGGCAAAGGCGAGAAAAAAAATAAAACAAAATTTTCTAAAAATCATCGCTTTGAAGCTCTCAGAGAGGAGAAATGAAGAAGATTTCTTGACGGACAGTCGGGTTCAATTCGGTTATTATAAGGCGGTTATCGGTTTATGAGAAGCACCGCTTCACCCTTAACTCCTAAGATAGAGCATCTATAAAACGACATAAGACATCTACAAAGCACCGATAGAGAATCGTAAGAACATCAGGACTATACTCCAATTGACCTTAACACCCCTTAGTACCTCATATCAGAAGTTTCGAAAACTCCCTCTCACTCTAGGGATATTCTTAATCTGCCCTAGCTTTGGGGTCAGCTTCGGGCTCAACTTTGGGGGTGGCTCTCAGCTCAGTGCTCAAGTTCCAGAATTGATTCTGAAAACTCGCTCGATTCATTTCGGGGAGCGAGGTCACAACGAACGCCCCGTCGAAACCATCGAAATCAAAAACACGGGATCTGCACCTTTGAAAATACTCGAATATAAGGTGAGTTGCTCGTGCATCAAAGTGAGCCCCGATCGTCCCACGACAATTCCCCAAAAGGGATCTCTCAAGTTAAACATTTCGATGGGCAGCGGCCGGGCGATGGGCCTCCTTAGTAAAACTCTCACCATCATTTCTAACGATCTGGCTCGGCCCAAAATCACCCTACCCGTGTCGATGAAGGTTCACGATGGGTTTAAAATGAGCACCCTTCAACTCAAGTACGAAGGGAAACAAGGAAAGCCGCCCGTTTCACAGTATGTAGATGTATTCACTCGGAAAATCGATCAACTGACGGGTAAAAGGGTCGCTAATCCCAAGATGACCTTGGAAGTCATCAATATCGTAGGAAAATTTAAGCGTCCCGGAGGGAAGTACTTCAAGACTCGCATCGAGAAGATCCTGGGGGGCAGAAGAATTCACATCGAATTGGATCCCAAGCATCCCGAGGGCCGGGTCTCCGCCCAGTTGGAGGCCAAGCTCAACGGAAAGCGCTTGATCCTTCCCATCATCGGGGAGATGTTTAAAGATATTCTCGTCACTCCTCGATTCGTAAATTTTTCTCAATCTTCAAAGAAGAATTTAAAATCACGAACGAGAGAGGTCATATTAACATCTTTAGACAACCAAGCCTTTTCCGTTTTAAAAACCGAAATCAAACCGTCGAAGAGAAGCCAGAAGAAAGGGCCTCTTCCTGAGATAGAAGTGAAGGTACATTCCTCACCGGATGGACAGACCCATCGTTTAGTGGTTACTGTTGAGCCCGGAGTCGGTGCACCTGAAAGACAATCTTTTTACGGAAAGATTCACGTCTTCACCAACCACCAACAAAAACCCGAAATCGTCCTCTCTTACACCGGCTTCTTTAAGCCTTAAGAGTTTTACCGATCGGGTCTGATATGCATCCCATGGAAACGAATACTGAGATCGTCTTCACCTTAGGTGAGATTGCAGAAAAAGTTGAAGGTGAGCTTAACGGTGATCCCGAATTGAAAATCAGCGGCGTCGCTCCGCTCAATTCCGCTGGGGAAACCGACATCACCTTCTTAAATAATGAAAAGTACATCCCTCAAGTCGCCCAATCTCAAGCTGGAGCGATATTGATTTCGCGAGACGTACCTGTAACTGTCGGGCCTGCAACTTTAAAGGTCGATCAGCCCTACGTCGCCTTCGCGAAAGTTCTGGAACTCTATTATTCAGATCAAAGGGATCACGGAGGAATCTCTCCCCAAGCCTGGGTTTCTCCCGAAGCCCAGGTGAGTGAATCTTGTCATATCTATCCCGGAGCCTACGTCGGAAAAAATGCGGAAGTAGGTCCGAATTCCATCCTCTACCCGGGAGTCTTTGTTGGCGACAACGCCAAAGTGGGCTCCGACAGTATCCTCTACCCCAATGTCACCGTTTACCAAGGTTGCGAGATCGGCAACCGAGTGATCCTTCACGCGGGTTGTGTCATCGGCTCGGACGGATTCGGCTACGCTCAGAAGAAACAAGCAGATCCCGAGACTCCCATCGTTCATTACAAGATCCCCCAAGTAGGAATCGTCATCGTCGAGGACGATGTTGAAATTGGATCGAACACCACCATCGACCGAGCGGCTTTAGAAGTCACTCGCATCGGAACGGGAAGTAAAATCGATAACCTCGTTCAGATCGGTCACAACTGTACGGTGGGCCCCCACACGATTTTAGTCTCTCAGGTTGGGGTATCCGGTTCGACGCGAATCGGAAAATACGTCACGATCGCTGGGCAAGCCGGCATGGTCGGTCACTGTGAAATTGGTGACGGCGTGACGATTGGAGCCCAAGCAGGAGTCACCAAGGATGTCCCTGCTGGTGCCACGGTATTTGGTTCTCCCGCAATCGACGCTCGTAAAGCGCTTCGTGCTTATTCGAGTATCGAGTTCCTTCCCGATGTGAGAAAGAAAGTTTCTCAACTTGAGAAGAAGATCAAAGAGCTTGAGAGTAAATTGGAAGAAGCCTAGAAATCAGCTGAGCCCGAGACTATGAATTTAGAGCTTCCAACAGACCTTAAATCCATACTCTCTATCGAAGCACCCATTTAATAAGCCCGGAGCGTAAGCGACGGGATATTGCAAAAGTGTTTTGTCGGTGGAAATTTGATACCTGAGCTATCCGTAAATTCACGGCAAAGAGGGATTTCAACACGATGACGTATCCCGTCGCTTACGCTCCGGGCTTACTAATGAATTTGCATAATATTTCAGTCTTCGCCTGTGCCGATTACGATGAAGAATTGACCCTCTCCAAAACTGCATCCAATTCCCTCGCTAACGTACGCCAATCGTACGTTGAAGTTTCTTCGATCAATTCTTGCCGATATTCCTCGGGTGGATTTTTAAGCATCGATTCTAAAAATGGCTCGAAGGCTCCTTCTGCATCTTCATAGATAAACAAGGGGTGAAGATGAGGAGGAATGATGTCGGGGTAACTCAATCGACGGGGCAAGACGGGCAAGCAACCCGAGTGAATAGCCTCCACCACCGAAACCCCGAAAAACTCGTGTTTCGCCGTACTCACCACAATATCCGCAGTCGCTAAGGCTTTGTAATAGTCTTCTTCTTTTTCAAAGTAACCGAAGTGTACGATTCGCTCAGCTAACTCTACTTGGGCTCGTTCAAAAATATCGGGGCAGTTTTTGAAGGATTGTCCACAGACGATGAGCTTGAAGGGGACGTTTTTATTTTTCAATCGAATCAATGAGTTAAAAAATTCATCCGGCCCCTTGTCGTACTCCCATCGATGGTTCCAGAGGATCGTCAACTCTCGATCCCCATTTGCCTTCTCAGCCCTCAAATTTTTAAAACTTTGATGGGGAGTGAAATCGATGCCAACCGGAAAGACCTCAGACTCCTGGAACAAGCTCTCCATAGATTGAGTGGGAACGTAATCCGGCATCCGTGAAAACACCTTCTTAGATTCAGCCAAAAAAGCGTGACGATGAAAATGAGAATTGAAGAGAACTTTATCTGCCGTCATTGCAGTCGAGAGATTGATCCAACCGTAATGAAAATCCTTGGGAGCTTGCTCCCCTAAGGGATAAGTGATCTGATTTTCATGAAAGTAGGCCACTGTGGGTATTTGGCGCATCTTGCGAGGGCAGCCCGCAATAAAATCGGGTAGATTTAAAAAATCGGATGCAAAGATCAAATCGAAGGCTGGGGACTCAGGAAGGGAACGAGCCTTTTCGGCAAAGTGGTAGGCGGAGCCTCGCATGCGCCATTTCCATTTTCTTGGCGGTAAGCTCCAAATCTCAACATCGTACTGGGAGTGCTCTTGGTAACCTTCCAAGAAGACTTTATGGGAGAGCCCAAAATAAGGTTCGATTGCCAGGATTCTCAATTCAACCTCACTGGTTAAAATGACTGAGGATTTGCCTGATCAGGCGATGTGACATTTGTAACGTAAGAGTAGAGAAAAGTGTAAAGGATCGAAAGTAGGACACCTGAAAGTCTCAAATTGTGCAGATTCAATTCTAAGATTCTATGGTTTAATCGTAATTTCCACCTTTAATGTGTGAATTAGTACCTGTTGAATGACAGGTACTAATTAGTTTCTGTTGAATCTTGCTCCTGCGGAGCCTGATTCAACTGTTTCAGCAAATCACAGATTTGCTTTCACTC
>JANQLS010000071.1 GCA_028280485.1 Planctomycetota bacterium | reverse complement strand
CGGCCCGATTTCACTTCTGAACAACGGGATTTCTTTGATGTCTCGGTGAGATTAAAAGCCAACACTTCTGAGATTGTCGTCGACTGCTCTCGGAATTCGTCTGATGCTCAACCGGAAGTAGCCGATTATTCATCGGCTAAGCAAGGTTCAGAAACCGTACAAGTCGAAGAGCCTTCAGACCCTAACCAGCTGAACTCCAATTCTTCAGAAGATGAAGTTCTCTCGAGTGAAGTCCTCAGTGATGAACCTCAGAGTACGACTAAAACTTCTGCAGAGAGTGCTTAATCCCCTCATTCCCTATTTTCCGATGCAAGCTCCAGCGTTGAAACGTCAACCTTCAACTTACGATCGATTCCCTCAAGAAGTTCTTGAGAATCGATTGAAGAAGATCGAGAGAGCTCATTTCATATCGGACCTCCATCTGGGATCTCAAATCGGCCCCCATCATTACGCCTTTCGTGATTTTCTCGCTCGGCTCAGTCAGCAAGATTCCCCAGGAGCCTTGTTCATCATCGGTGATCTCTTCGATTATTGGATTGGACTTCGAGCAGAGGAGGAGCCCGGTCACCGCTTCGCCCTTCTTTGTATAAAAAGAGCTCAGCAAGAGGGGCTCGACATTTACTTCCAAGAAGGGAATCGTGATTTTTTAATTCAGGAAGAGTTGGGCGAGCGATATGGCTTTACCGTCTTACCCCCGCAAAATGATTTCAAGCTGGGCTCATTTAATGTTCGACTCTCTCATGGAGATGAGTTGATCACGGAAGATCGAGGTCACCAGAGATTGCGGTGGTTGATTCGAAGCGGGGTCGCCCGAGGCTTAGCAGAGAGCTTACCCACAACTTTCATCGAGAAGATTGCTCGATTTCTACGTCGATCTTCAAAGGGAAACCCGGCTGAGAGTTCTTCCTCCCGACGTCCGTATATTCCCTTTAGCATTTCTTGCGAACAAATCGCTCGTATCGCTCGGGGAGGAGCCGAAGTGGTCATCTGTGGTCACGTCCACCACGAGAGTCAAAAGGTGCTGAGAATCGAGGAAAAATCTTGCCAGCTCTTTACCTTAGGGGCTTGGGAATCTTCGGCGAGTGTGCTTGAATTTGACGGTGAGCGTTTTCAGTTCAAGTCGTTTCCGATCCAATCAAACTAATCCTCATTTATAACTGGGCATCAATAGCCAAGCCTAGCCATCCTTTTTTTAAAAGCATTCGATGAGTCCCGATTCTCGATCTTTAAATCTTCCTGAGTGCCCTCACCTCATCGTGACTGGGCCCACAGCGAGCGGAAAGGGGCGTTTGGCCGTGGAGTTAGCTCGCCGGCTGCAAACGGAGATCGTTTCTATCGATAGTATGAAAATCTATCGGGGGATGGATATCGGTACAGCGAAGCCCTCAGCGTCTCTTCGAGAAGAATTTCAGTATCACTTCATCGATATCATCGATCCTTGGCAAGAGTACAGCGTTGGGGAGTTCTTGCCTGAAGTTTTTAAAGTCATTCGAGGACTTGAAGATCGCGGAAAGCCAGCAGTTCTTCACGGTGGTACGGCTTTTTATCTCAACTTATTACTCAATGGATTATTCGATGGCCCTCAAAAAGATGAGACGATTCGCCGAGAGATCGAATCTGAGATCGAGTCGAAGGGAATCGAAGCGGTTCATGCAGAATTGAGAGAAAAAGATCCTGAGGCAGCCTTGAAGATTCACCTTCATGATAAGAAGCGCATCGTTCGAGCCCTTGAGGTCATCCGAGTGACCGGTAAGCCTATGACGGAGCAGTGGGAGGAGCCAACTGAGGTCTTGGAGCCGGGCACCTTTCGATTGGTGGGGATCGAGAGGGATCGTGAGGAACTTTATGAAAGGATCAATCTTCGGGTCTTGAAAATGGTCGAGGAGGGGCTCTTCCAAGAGGTCCGTCAATTAATGGAAGCCCCTGAGGGGCTCAGTAGTACAGCGCGGAAGTGTATCGGGTATAAACAAGTCATCGAAGGTTGGGAGGCTGAAGAGGAAGAGCACGTTATCATCGAGAGAATCCAGAGGGACTCACGACGATTTGCAAAACAACAGATGACTTGGTTTCGAAAACTTGAGATCGAGTGGCTTCAACCGGGTGAGCCCCAAGAAATGGTCGATCAAATTCTAGGTTAACGCTGCCACTATTCTTTATGTTGAAACAAGCTCGTTTCAACCGTTTTAGCAATTCATAGATTTGCTTCTTCACCCCATAAAAAAGCCGAGCGGAAGCGTCCATGCTCCCACTCGGCTTTTTTTGGAGCTCGAAGGCTCATTAGGACTCTGTTAGGCCCTAATGAGAAGTTGAACTCGGATTCACTTAACTCTTTTGAGTGTAGACGGGTTCGGATTGTTCAAACTGTTCGAAGTAGTCTAAACCAAAAATAACTCGGTCAACATTGAGATGGAATTGGTGAAATTCACCTTCGTTCCAACCAAAGATTTTCGTGAAGTGGTCCCTCCAGTGAAGGGGATTGATCATATGGGGTGAGTTTTGACAGCCGATTCCCGCAACGAGTAATGGAAGCAGGCAGGCTGCTCTGAGCAGGAGTTTCCTCATGGTTTTGTCTCCGCTTGGATAATGTGGTCTGGGTAGCCCCTTCGTCCTGGCGGGCGTCAAGGGGATCTCTTCGTTCCTAAATGGATGCTTAGCCCTCTTTGTTCAAAGAGAATAAGATTCCAGGGAAGACTATCATCCGAGGGAGGATCGGCAATGGCCGGAAACTCTGGGGGTTTGATAACATCCTGAGAATGGAATTACCAAGATGAGAGTTAACAGGAAGGGAGTGAAATGGGGCCTATAATGAAGCTTGGTTCAAGGAAGTTTGCTTCACTAGGAGATAAACAAACGCAAGCAGCTCTCGGTTAAGAGAGCTGCTTGCGAAAGTAATTTGTACTCGCCGAGTTGTAAGGTCCAAGCTAGAAAGCTGAACCGGGACGAGAGTCAGAGCGACACTTCGATTAACTCATTAGCGCCTGATTATACAGGAACTTAGCCGAGCTGGGATCAGCTCGGCCGCTAATGGAGGGGCGAAGACCCTCCGTTTAGCGGAGTGAAGACAATTCTTCGAATTGTCGAAACGGTTGAAACTGCCTCCGAAGGAGCAAGTTTCAACTTAAACTAATTAGTCGAGGTCCTCGATGGGACGTTCTTCCATGTCGAAGATCACGCGATTGACATCCATATGTAACTTATGGAAGCCTTCAAGGATCGTTCGGACTCTGCGCTTGTGGAGCGGCCAGCTCCAGATTACGGGACGCTGGGTCATGCAACCGGCGGGAATCAAGAAGGCAGCCAAGAGGGCTAAGATTACGATTCGCCTTAACATTGAATTCTCCAATCTATTCTTATTAATGAAGTGAACACTCAGGTGAAAATCTCTAATTCTCTAAACATGTACTTCTCATATTGAAGTACATACTTATTTGCCATTTGTAGGCAATGTAAATTGAAAAATACACTTCAAAGATCTACGTATAGATCCAAGTTGACTGAGCTGAAGTTGCTGAACAACTTCAAAGCTGTCAATGCGCTGTATTTTTCATCTCTCGATATTAATAAATGAAAAACAACCTCATGAGGATCGTTGGATCATGAGGGTGCGATTCGTTTATTTCTAAATTCTCTCAGGGAAGATATTCGTCCAAACTTCAACTGGAAGACTTTCACCTGCCCGATATCAGATAGATACCTGATCAGATCGATACCTGGATAGGATCTGGTCTCAGGTGAAGCACCCAAGGGCAAATACCAATAAACCAATTTTAGGGCCCGAATTCTGTACTTCAATACCCTATTAAAAAATGCTTGTAGGTTTTTTGAGGCTAAGACTTTAGGGCTTGGAGTTGGAGAGTTTCCTCTCGATTAGAGATCCGGAAGGAGCGGACTTGAAAGCTTTCGTTTTCAACGATTGGGGGTAGGCTACGAAACTCATTATTATTGCTGGGTTTACGATGAACTCTTAGCCTCCTGAACCCAGCCTTTCAGGGTGGGAATTTTAGCCTGGTCACCGGCGGTACATTCCGGTCAGATTGACGGCCTGTCCTGTTTTTAGACAGTAAGGTGACTTCTTTGAATTTTTGTCACATGCTCTAAGGCGCTTATTCTTCAGAAATAAGGTCATCGTGGGTGGAATTAAAACAAGCCTTCACAAATTTGGGGAATAGCAATTCCTTCTCGGTCAGGATAAAATTTAATAGGTTCATTGTAAGGTCTTTCAAAACCAATATTTAGGCCTGTCTTAGGTCCTTGAGTTAAGTTCGTACAAGCTTAAAATCCCGAGGCTCACTCAAGACCGAGGTTTAGATCCCATTGTCAGATCAGTTGTTGGTTGGAAGTCGTTTTTCTGGTGCATCACACCAACTACCGTTGTTTCGCAACACCCAGAAATGATCGACTCGTCTCTGCCCAATAATAAATTAAGTAGAAGAATATGAAGAAGAAACGGTTCTCCTTAGAGAATCTCAAAGTGCCGCTCGAAGAGCTGCGTTGGACTTGTGATCCAAAAAGTCTCCCATTCAGCTCGACGCAGGAGTTGAAGCCAAGTTCAAAAATTCTGGGACAAGGGAAAGCACTAAAAGCTCTCGGTCTCGGATTGGAGATGGAGAGTCCTGGCTACAATATTTTCGTGTGTGGAATGCCGGGTACTGGGCGAAGGACAGCTCTTAAGCACGCCTTATCCCGAGTGAGCAAGCGTGATAAGCAGATTGAAGATCTGATTTGCCTGCCTCGATTCAGTACGCCTGACCGACTTCGCTTCTTGCCCTTGCCTCCCGGAAAAGGTCTCGCGTTAAAGAAGCTCATCGATGGGATTTTTAAAGATCTCACTCGCGTCCGAGATCGATTTCCCGATGCCGCAGAACATCTACGAGAACGCTTGGCCGTCATCAAGAGCAAGATTCTTCCTCGCTTGGAGAAGATCTCTAAGAAATTTGAGCATCACAAGGACCTCACTCGCTACTTCAAAAAGCTTGGAGCCGAGATTGTATCTCGTGAGGGAGAAATCTTTGTCGAAGACTTCGGAGTGAAGCTTTTAGTTTCAAGGCGCAAAGGGCAAAAGTCTCCCGTTCACTGGCCTTCACATGTCAGCTTCGGGACCTTGTTTGGTTCTTTTGAAAAGCAGCGAGGGGACGATAAGCATCCTGGAGGCATTCCCGTTGGTAGTATTCGGGCGGGAGCTCTTCTCGAAGCTCGGGGTGGTTTCTTGGTTTTGTCGGCGAATGACTTAATTGAGTCGCCGAATGCATGGAGTACCCTGAAACATTGTTTGATGGCGGGGCATCTGAATTTCTTCGATAACGAAGGCAATACCATGCTTCTCACCACAGGCATGGACTCCGATGCCATTCCGCTTCAAGTGAAAGTGATTCTCGTTGGAGATTATCAAACTTACGATCTTCTCCAAGAGATGGATCCCGAGTTTACTCGAGCCTTCAGAGTTCGAGTTGATTTCGATGTGGAAACTGAAATCACCTCAAGAATCATCAAAAACGATTATCCCAAAGCGGTCGCTCACTTAGTTGAATCTGAAAATCTTAAACATCTTTCAGCTACGGGAATGGCAAAGGTGATCGAGTACGCCGTTCGGCGAGCGGGTCGTAAAAACAAGATCTCAGTTCAATTTTCAGCCGTCGCTGATCTCATTCGAGAAGCGAGTTTCTGGGCTGCGAAAAAGAGGAAACGATTGATTACTGCGAAGGAAGTTGGGCAGACGATCTCTGAAAGTATCGATCGACTGAATCTCCTCGAAGTGAAAATCTCTGAGATGATTTCGGATGGAGTTATCTTAATCGACACGGATGGAAGTCGTGTGGGTCAAGTCAACGGGCTCGCCGTTTACGACCAAGGTGATTATCTCTTCGGCAAGCCCTCTCGCATTACCGCCGAAACTTCGGTGGGAAGTAGCGGCATTATCAATATCGAACGCGAAAGTGGATTGAGTGGTAGAAGCCATGATAAGGGAATTCAAATTCTCGGCGGATATTTGAGAAGTCACTTCGCTCAAAAGCGTCCTCTCAGTTTGACCGCGAGTGTTTGTTTTGAGCAATCTTATTCGGGAGTCGATGGAGATAGTGCCTCGGCGACTGAGATTTATGCGATCATTTCAAGTTTGTCGGGATTGCCGATTCGTCAAGATATTGCCGTGACGGGGTCCTTAAATCAAAAAGGGGATATTCAACCGATCGGTGGGGTGAACGAAAAGATCGAAGGCTTTTTCGATTGCGTTCAAGCAGATAAACCGACCGGCAAAGAAGGGGTGATCATCCCCAGAAGAAATGTTCCCGACCTCATGTTGAGAGAAGATGTGGTCAAGGCGGTCAAGAAGAAGCAATTCACGATCTACGCTATCGATAAGGTCGAAGAAGGTATCGAGATCTTGACGGGACATCACGCGGGAAGTCGAGGTAAAGATGGCCACTTTCCGAAAGGATCTGTTTTTGAACGGGTCGATTGTCGGTTGGAAGAAATCGTAAAGGGATTGAAAGATTATCCCCAGAGCGCATCGCCGAATTCGGTTTAGTTCCTGTCTATACAACAGGAACTAAGTATAAAAGTGATCAAAGCCGGAGGGTTTATAGAGATCTATATTTCCGTTTGAAGAACATATGTAAATTTGAGGAGGGGTATCGTTTGTAGCCGATTGAACCTCTCCAATTTTCGAAAGCTTAAAGCTCAATTCTTTTGTTAAGGATTCGAGCTTTGAGCTTTCTTTTTTTGATACTGAGAAGAGTACTTCGTAGTCTTCTCCGCCTTCGAGGGACCAGTACGTTAAATCTTTGCTGGTGGTGAGTGCTCTATGTGAGAGTTGCAATTCCTCTTCATCGAGAGTGTTATTCGGTAAACGAGTCAACGATTCCAGTTGAAGCTCAGCGGATAACGAACTTTGTTTTGAGTGAAGGGTTGAGGTGAGTAAATGTTGAAGGTCTTTAGCCAAGCCATCGCTTATATCGATCGCAGAGTTGAGTTGAATCTTCGTTCGAAGTTCAAGGATCTCCTTAATTCTAGCCTGTGGGTTTAAGAATCGATCGATAGATAAGGTCTCCAAGTGGGAGTCAGGTTGAAGGTTTTGAAGAAGTAATTCTCTTCCCATTCCTGCGAAGCCGGGATTTCCGCTCACCCAGAGATCATCTCCTTCCTTTAACCCATCTCTTCTCAGTGGGTTCCATCGACCTGAAGAACCTGTGACGGTCAGGCATAGATTTAATGGGCCTTGAGTGAGGTTACCTCCCCAGATTTTGAGATCGTTTCTTTCAGACGCTTCAAGAATCCCTGAGTAAAGTTCTTTAAAAGCGGTTTCTGAATACGTTTTTGGAAGAGTGAGAGAAATCGTGAGGCCTTGGGGTTGGGCGCCCATCGCCGCTAAGTCACTGGCTGTGACTTCGACGGCTCTTCGACCTAAGTTCTTCGGGGTGATCCATTCATTTATAAAGTGAGTTCCTTCAACTTGTGAATCGTTGCTGATGACGATGCTTTCACCAGGAGGGGGAATCCACACGGAAGCATCATCTCCGGGGCCGATTTCATCCTCTGAAGTCGGGAGTTGGGACTCGAGCGTGTTTTTGATCCAGTCGATGCGCTCAAACTCAAGACTCATGATCGAGGCGGTTCCCATTCATCGAAGTTAAAGGCATCGTCGGCACTCAGGTCGGGGGCGTCTTGCCAACGTTGAATTAGGAGTTGGGTGAGGAGTCTGGCATTCTCAGTGGGGATGGTTCCTCTCTGAGCCAGGGATTGAACTTCATCTTTAGCCACGGTTAAGAGGTCGCGGAGAGCTTGGCTCCAGCGGTAACTTTGGAGTTCGGGATGTTCGTTGAGGAGTTCTTGTTGGTCGAGTTCTAAATGTCGAATTCGTTTTTCAATCGCGGAGGAGAGAGCCGTTCTCGCTTCTTCGTGAAGAAGGCCTTTTGAACTCATTTGGGTGAGTGCGTGATGGCTGGCATTGAGAGCCTGAAGTTTAGTTTGAACTTGATTCCAATCCTTCCATGGTGCGTACTCTTTGATCGGACGAACCCAGCGACAAAGGTAGGGGGCAGTGGCCCCTTGAATCACCAGTGAGATTAAAATGATTTGGAGAACGGTGATCGTGATGGGTTTGGGGATGAATTCAATTCCTGATTCCAATCCCGGAGCGATCAAGCCGAAGCTGATGACGATTCCCGTAGCAATCAAACCGGGGTAAAGGCTCCAACCCGTTGCGAGAGCTTGCAGGTACCGATTGGGAGAATGGGATTTGTCAGTGGTCGAGAAGCCGACTTGAAAAACGATTTGAATCGAGACTAAGGCAGCCCAAAGCATGAAACTCAGCGAGAGATGCTCGAGGCTTAAGACTTCAGGGAAGATCACCCCGGTGCCCGAAAAAAGGAGGAGGCCGCCGAAGAGTCGGGTGGGTTCTTCTCCTTCAGGATTTTGAATGAGGGCTTGAGGTTGAGCGAGTTGGTGTTTTTGAGAAAAGCTTGAGAAACTGGATTCCAGCAAACCGGTGAGGGTGGCAGCGGTGAGAGCGTCGCCTCCCAATTGTCTTGCGGTGACAAATGCTCCGAATGCGGGGAGGAGTCTTCCAATCCAAGGAGAGAGTTGTTTTTGGGGAGAGATTCGATCGAAAACGATCCCCAAGCTAAGTCCTACCAGAGAAGCGATCCCAGTGAACAAGATTAAGGATAATACTGAACTGGGCTGAAGACCCGCGGTGAGTTCGAGGGCGTGGTTAGCTAAGAGACGTCCCGGTAGGATGCCCAGAACGATACTGAAGATCACCAGGTCGAACATACGCCGTTCGAAGGGGTCGACTTGCTTTTCGATGGGGGTGAGGGGCCGTAGCGTGGGGAGTACTAATACTGCCGCGAAGGCGAGGGCTAACGAACGTTGCACTTCGAGGGTGGAGAGGTCACCCCAAGGGACCCAGAGGAAGAGCAGTGTTGCAGTAAAGAAGAGTTGGGTGGAGTAACGAAGAGCCCCGAGAACCATCCCCTTCCAGGAGAAGAAGTTCAGGAGGAAGTCGCCTCCTCTTCGGCCCAGGGCGTGGAGGATAGGAACCAAAACCCACGAAGCGATCTCAGGGAACGCGATGAGGGCTGGGGGATAAGATTCAATTTTCGATTCTGGATGCGTGTGGATCATGCCGGCGGCGAAGAGCAGGGCTCCAGCCCAGGCCAGACCGAAGCCCGGTCGAAAACGAGCCTGGAGATGGGCGAGGGCGAGCCCGGTGGTGATGGCGCCGAGAAAGAGGGTCAAGGGATCCAAGTGAGGGACTCCAGAAGAAAGGTTGGGGGCGAGGGCCAAAGAAAGAAATCGTTACGGTGTCCGGAGGCAGGTCAGCGGAGCCACCGAAGGGTTTGAAAAACGTAAAAGTGACTGAAGTTCTATCTTAAGGGAGAGAGAGAAGAGAAGGGAATTCCGAGGAAAAAAAGTTCTGGTGAGAAGAGAGGGGGAAGGGGACGAGGGAAAATGAGAGCTGAAAGTGGCAATTTAAACCCCTCCAACAAGTTACCCTGACCCAAGGGCTCCTCATGACAGAAAATTCATCCTGATATTTTGTTTCCCAAGGGCTCTTTGTTGCTCACATTTAATCCGCAAACTCATCTTTTGTGGATCCCTTGGGAAGGATTTTAGGGGGTGGGATTGAATCATGTTTGGATTGAGGAATTCATATCCCCCGGAAAGTGTCCACTTTTATCTAAGAGTTGAACAACCTCTTTAACATTCATTGTGAGGTCTGGAGTTCACATTGAAATCACCTACGATAAGAACTCCATGAGGAATGACTTGTGAGAATTTAGTGTGAAGTTATTAATTGAATCAGGGTTAAAATTTGATGTTTTTATTTCGACTCGAACTTTTTCTGTAATAATTCAATACGGTTGACTTTATGAGGCCCAAATGCAACTGATTGCAACTCCAATCGTCTGTAAAAATATAGTTCCTAATGTCTGAATTGAGCCTTACTCCCTTTATCATTCAGGCGACCTCAATTGAAATTAGGTTTTTCAAAAATTCTTCCTTAAATAGTAATGCCTATGCCTTTCGGGTTGCGGCTAACCTTGAATATACTTCTCCATCAGCATGATTATCCCTACGAGGCGCATTTTGAATCAATTAAGGTCACCCTATGAGATCATCCTCAGGCTGGTCTTAACTTTTCTTTTACTCTGCCTGTGTTCTCCCTCCTTCGCTGACCGAAACGCCACTGCAGCTTCTCTTAATGAGAAAGGCATACAACTCTATGAAAAACAAGATTACCGTGGAGCCATCTCCATATTCAAGCAGGCCTTAGAGCTTTCACCTAAGAATGATGACATCTTGGCAAATCTCACCCGAGCATGGGTCGGTCTGGGATTGGAATCACTTTCTGTCGGGGAAATAAAAACAGCTAAAGATGCTTTCCAGCAAGCTTTAAAACAGGAGGATGATTTTTACGCTCGGTTTGGTCTCGGTTATATTTCATTTTTAAACCGAGATTACAATGAAGCGCGACAGCAGTTAGAGACAGTCCGTAAACTTAATCCAAAGTTCGCAAAGGTTTATAAAATCCTTGGGATCATAGAATACAACCAAGGAAGTACAAAGCGCGGATTAGAGTTATTGCAACGTGCAGTGCGCTTAGATCCAAAAGATTCAGAAGCGAGTAGAGTACTAAAACGTTGGCAGCTAGAAGTCGGGGTAACTAAAAGTTTTAAGTCGCTCGAAATCAAAAGGTTCAAAGCCCGCTACTCCACCAAATTGCCTGTTTCAGTCATTCGCGTCTTAGTCGGGCATTTAGACAAAACCTTCCTCGCTCTTAAAGAGGAATTCGGCGAAGTGGTGAAAGGACAACTGACCGTCCTGTTCTTTACTCCAGAAGAGTTTAAGAAAGCGACTGGAGCTTACCACTGGGTCGGTGGAATCTTCGATGGCCAGATAAAGATTCCAGTTAGCGATGAGCAATTGGAACCAGGGTCTGCAAGAGCCGATCTTCTAAAAACTCTTCAACATGAACTTGTACACGGCTTTATAAAATTTGTTCAGCCGTCGTGTCCAAACTGGCTGAATGAAGGGATCGCCCAGTACTATGAGCTCATTCCCCTTAAGCAAGGTTCGGGAACTCGAAGCTCACTCAGGGCTTCTGCTCGAGTTTCCGAACAGAGAAAAAATCGTCGAGAGCAAGTTGCTAAAAGGATTTACAAAGAAAAGCATCGTCGTGTCTCCTTCCTTAAATTAAAGAGCAACCTGTGGGAACTTAACAATGAGTCGGAGGCACGCTGGAGTTACCTTCAAGGGCTAAGCTTCGTTCAGTTCTTAAGCGATCGTTTTGGCGCATTCCGATTAAGACTCCTCCTCGAGGCCTCTGGTGAGC
Source organism: Planctomycetota bacterium (assembly GCA_028280485.1). GTDB lineage: Bacteria > Planctomycetota > UBA8108 > UBA8108 > JACQVS01 > JANQLS01. The sequence continues at coordinate 67,949 of JANQLS010000071.1, read as the reverse complement.
TTGGATCTATACAAGAAGCCTTTAAACAAACCTACGGAAAAGACTTGGATGAGCTTGAGAAGCAATGGTGGAGTCACTTAGTAAAGATCGCACATGCTGAGTAATTTTTACTGTTTCCCGTCCATTGTGATGAGCAGTTTTTGCCTAAGCTTTTTTACCACTATCCTTTAAAGAATTTGGACAGAATTCGACGTGAGTCACCCTAAAATTGCTCCATAAATCCACGATCTTAAAATTATTCAAGGTCCTATAAACTCTTTAATATTTGGAGCTTACGAATTATCTTTGCCGTTTTTCTCGTCGCATCCTTCCTTCAGGTCTCTCCTTAAGTGATATAATTTAAAAGGCTTATGACCTCGCCTCCTGGTATTCCCGTTCGATTCCTGGCGGGAATTGCCCGATGAGAATCAGAAGCCCAGTTACACTTCGGTCTCAGGTGGGCCTGAGTGCGGTGGGTTTTTACTTGTCAGCTTTCTGATATCGGGGTATTTTTGGTCATAAGTACCTACGGCAAAATAATAAACGGAAATTGCCGTTCTGCTCCTTCAAATGATTTGAGGCTTCCTTCCTCAATCCCTGATGAAAGAGTACTCGGGTACGCAGATCGATCGAGTTCCATCTGAATCATGACGTCATTAAAGATGAGTTATGGTTTTGCAACGAAGCTTCAATCGTTCTTCGAAAAGCCAGCACTTTAACTGCATCATTTGATCTGAACGACAGTTAATGGCTTTTACCCAAATGGCTACTTAAGCCAGTTAGTGTTGAACAAACCGTTATTGCTTTTAGTGTTAAGGCAAGCTAAGCGGTTTTTACATTCGAATGGAGTTTTTAAGGCAGAAGATAGTCGTTCTCTCTTCTGTGAAACTCCGACAGCACCATCGCCCATTTCAACTCAAAGTTGAGTTTAAGGAGGAGGCGCGGATGCAGACCGTAACCAAAAGAGAGTTGGTACAACGGGTTGCGGAAAAGACCGGAGTCCAACAGATCAACGCCAAAGAAGTTATTCAAAACTTCTTAGATGAGATCATCAACGAGCTCAGTCGGGGTAACCGCCTTGAGTTTCGGGACTTTGGTGTTTTCGAGCCCAAGACCAAAGCCAGTCGAATCGCTCGGAACCCAAGGACTGGTGCCAAAGTTGAGGTTCCTGAAAAGACAACAGTTAAGTTCAAAGTTGGCCGCCTGATGAAGAAAAAGATTCAGGGTGGCGAAGATGAAATCGACGAGGCCACAGATGCCGTATCTATGCCTCAACCCGAAGCGCCAGCAGGACAACCAGAAGTCTCTGGTTTTGATGGCGGCGGTGGAGCCTGACTTTGCAATCGGGTCTAGGCTTAGAAGTTACGAGATTAGACGCTAATTTCTTAGGAGTGATCTAATCTCAACTCCACTTCGCCATGGCTGAATGTCTTTTTAGATTTCAGCGGAGTCTTTACTCCTCTGAGGTTTACCTTTTGCGAGTCGAAGGCTCCTTTCCTCTCGTTAAACCTAGTTTGAATCTCTATTTAGAGTTCATCATGCTAGAGAGCTCTAGCATCATCTAATAGGGTAACGAGAGGAGGGCCTCCGATTTCGATTTTTTGGAGAATTCAGCCCTATCATTTCCCTCAGCTTTGTGTCAATCCCTGATGGCTGAGGTTGTCATCCTTCCCTCATCGTTCTTGCGAACTCGTTTTTCGTTCAAGAACTCCCTCAATCCTTGCCACTCTATCTCGTGGCCACAATCGATCTCATAATAGACTCTATTGAGGTTTTTTTTAAACTCTCCTGCTAAGGTTTTGACGAACCGTTAAGTTCCGTTGAAAATAGGCTTTGCCCATGAAGTTGTTCGTGAGGCTGCCGCTCAGACACATCCTTGCCCTGTTTCTTTGTGATATTAACTGTTTCATTCAACGTTGCAGAGGTAGTAGCCGAAAGTCGACCGAGAATCATTTTCTCAGAGTTTTTTTCTCAGAGTTTTTTCTCAATGAATTCTTGAGAGGGGAGGCCCATCGGTTCCAAGGCGAGAGTCAGTTAAACGGACACATGTAATTTACTTTGATTTGGAGGGCTTACTCCATGAGTTCTGTCTTTTTTCGGTGCGTATCTCATTTAATTCCTAAAGGTTTAGGTGGGCTCGGTCTTCTTTTATTAACCGTTTCGGTCTTACCAGGTTGTATTTCTTATCAACTGGCTCCCAATGCTTTTGATCAGCCTGAAGTTGTTGAGGTCGTCGAGCAAGTTTTACAGAAGCACTACTACCAAACTCGTCCTTACCGATCCTCGGGTCATGTGATTGCTTACTCACAGCCCTATATGGAAGGTACGAATAAAGTGCGAAAAAGAATCGACGTGTACGTTCGATACGAAAACACCGGGCATTTCATGCCTTTGGTTCACGTTCGGAAATACTATGACCTTCAGGAACCTGAAATTGAAACGGGGAACTTCGCAAGTCCCTATCATATTTCGGGAGACCGATTTGCGAAGTCAAATTGGAATGCCATCCACTGGGATCATTACGAAGAAGAAAAGCTGCGTAAAGAAATTCTCAGTGCATTGAAGGCGGATGCCTGATCATTAGTTGATTGATCAGTAAATTCTCATTTCACTCAACTTAGGTTGCGGAATAAACCTTAGGTTGAGATCAGAAGTAAAAGATCCCGGTTAACTTTGGATGGTTAGCCGGGATCTTTTTTTGTGTGAATACAGTTCTGCAAGCCCAGCTTTATTAAACTCGACGAGCCCTTGGGAAAGTTATTTAAGACCAAGATTTCAATCCTGATTCTATAACCATATGAATTGAATTGCTGACCTACAAACCTGAATCGGCCGATTCAAGCTGCAGTTTAAAGTCACGTCTTGGTGCACCCCCGTCACTCTGTTCCAACAGCTAAAATTCTGCCGAATCCTCAATCAAGTAGGATTGGAATCCACATCTCAGTACGTTTCTGGAACATCTAAGATTTCAACAAAGTGGGATTTATTGAATTTTAGTACTTCAAGAATCAACAAATTCTTGGCCTATTTCGATAATGACGAGCCCTTGGGAAAGAGCTATGGGGCAACTTAGGGGTGAAAGTTGGATGGGGGCGAGCCCTTGGGAAGGGGGATGGGGTTAAACTTGGGTGCTTTTGGTTCTTTTTACCTTCTCGACATTTCCGGACGTTCCCCAAAGTTAGATAGTTTTTAGGAAGGCTCTTCTAAAGGTCGATAAAGGTTTAGGGAAAGTTGCCTTTTGTTAGTCAAAAGGCAGTTAAAAGAGAGGGTCCACTAGTCAGAGCTATAGCTTTTTAAAGTGAGTTATCGCAATTATTATCGTGGACGAAACATACTGGTCACCGGCGGAACTGGCTCAATCGGGAGTCAAATCGTAGAGCAGCTTCTCGCTTTAAAGCCCAAGACCATCCGAATTCTCAGCCGAGATGAAACTCGCCAGCTGGAACTATCTGAACATCTGTCTCGTCAGGGACATACGAAGGAAAGCTTACGCTTCCTTATCGGAGATGTTCGAGATGCTCAGCGTCTGCGTCGGGCGATGCAAAATATAGACTTCGTCTTTCACGCCGCCGCGATGAAGCACGTTAACTCCTGTGAATACAATCCTTTCGAAGCAGTTCAAACAAATGTAATCGGCACTCAAAATGTGATCACTCAAGCTCATGATTGCGGAGTGAAACGCGTGGTTTCCATTTCCACCGATAAAGCGACCTCTCCAGAAAACACGATGGGGGCAACAAAGCTCCTCAGCGAACGTTTGGTGGTCGCGGCTCAGCAATCTTGTCCGGGATTGACACTGTGTGCTGTTCGATTTGGAAACGTTATTGGCAGTCGGGGATCTTTAGCCCCACGCATCCTCAATCAAATCCGTGAGGAAGGTGGAGCCAAGCTAACTCACCCCGACATGACTCGCTTCATGATGACGATTCATGATGCCGTGTCATTAGTTTTAGAGGCAGGGTACCGGGCTAACGGAGGGGAAATCTTCATCCTTCGTATGCCGACTTTAAAAATCCGTCAAATGATTGAAGTCATCCGGGATGAGCAAGCGCGACTTACGGGAAAATCAGCCGCTGATTTACCCATCAAAGTCGTGGGGATGCAGCCAGGCGAAAAACTTCATGAAGCCCTAATCACGGAAGAAGAAAGTAAAAGGACCCGAATTGAACCAGGAGGCATGTTTGTCGTGGAACCTCAACAAGGCGATGCATTAAAAACAGGAGAAAGAGTTCTCGAAGGTGAGCTCGTTTCATCGGAAGGCCCTTTTCTCAAGAAAGTTCAAATCAAAGATCTCTTACGACAAGGAGGAGTCTTCGGCAAAGCGCCTGAAGAAGATTCCAAATCCGAGGGGGGACGCCTAAATCAGGACGACTCGATTCCAATCTTAGGCACCATCAAAGCATGAATCAGAAATTTATCCGGAAGATCCCTCTGAGCCGTCCCGAAGTGGATGAGGCAACGGCTGAAAAAGTTTCAGACGTTTTGAGGAACCCCATCCTCTCTATGGGGCAGCAAGTGGACAGCTTTGAGTCTGAGTTCGCTGAGGCTGCAGATGCTCGATTTGCGGTCGCAGTGAACTCGGGGACTTCTGGTTTACATTTAGCTGTACGCCTTCTAGGTCTTTCCCATGGGGATGAAGCGATCACTTCACCCTTTAGTTTCGTCGCTTCAGCAAATTGCTTGCTGTTCGAAGGCGCGCGCCCCGTTTTTGTCGACATCGATCCGGATACTTTTCTTTTGAAGGTCGACCAAATTGAGAGTGCGATTACGGCTCGAACAAAAGCCTTGATCCCTGTTCATATCTTTGGAAATCCTGTAGATATGAAGCGGATTCAAGCTATCGCTCGACGATGGGAATTCGGAGTCATCGAAGATGCCTGTGAAGCCCTCGGAGGAAAGTTCGAAGGAAAGGCATTAGGATCTTGGGGCGATTTCGGAATTTTCGGTTTCTATCCGAACAAGCAGATGACTTGTGGCGAAGGGGGCATGGTTGTCACCGATAACGAACGGTTTGCTCAGCGATTAAAAAGTCTCCGGAATCAAGGTCGGTCTCCTTCTGGCGATGGAAGCTTTGTCGAGCTCGGTTACAACTATCGAATGTCAGAAATGACAGCTCAGCTCGGACGGTGTCAGTTGGAGCAATTGCCAAGTTTCATTTCCAGCCGTCAGCAAGTTGAGGAACGCTACGTCTCTTTACTGAGTCACCTTGAAGAGATGAGAGTTCCACCAATTCCAAAAGACAGAAGTCCATTCGTCTTTATTGTTCAATTCAAATCCAAAGAACTTCGAGAAAAAGTAAGAGCAGATCTTACTGAAAAAGGAGTTCAAACGGCTCTATACTTTCAACCTATTCATTTAGAGCCATTCTACCGCGGCCGATTTCATTATCGCCCCGGCCAATTCCCCAACGCGGAATTCGCGGGGGATACATGCCTCGCTTTACCCTTTTACAATAGGCTCGACGAAGTCGATCAAAAATACGTCGCCGAGTGTATAGAAGATTCCCTCGTTAAGCATCGAAAGAAATCCTCGATTTCAGTTTAGTTGTTCACGAATCCCTCGCATTATAGATCCGCATCCATCTCCATCTCAGTATTTCCAAATTCTACTCGAGCTATCTCTGGACTCTGTCGGGTTCCTGAGGTAATTTAATGATCTTGGCTCATAAGACTTAAATCTCATTCCCGCCAACAACAGGAATCGCTCCAAGTCTTAAGCCCATCTCAAAAAAATAAAATTAGGGTCCATAGCTCAATCGGTTAGAGCAGCTGGCTCATAACCAGCGGGTTATCGGTTCGAGTCCGGTTGGACCCACCAATACTGGCCTTCTCATCTGTTTGGATGGGGAGGCTTTTTTCTTTTCCTTGTAGAATATGTGATTGCTTAGTCGGCTGTATTAACTTTCACCGGAGCTTGGGTGTATTTGCTTCATGCGCTATTTTTCACGCAACTCATGTACATTTATGAAAGCTCTTGGTTCATTCTAATTTTGCGTGAGCTTAGATTTTAAATCTTAGAACTTGATTGTTTAGAGAGTCTGCCATCTGAGCGAGATTTGATGAGGCTACTTTTGCTTCTTGCGCAGCTTCTGAGCTGAGAACAACGCTTTTTTTAGTTATTCTTGAACTTTCTGAAGTTCTTCCATTCATTTCTGAAGCAATTGATTTTGATAGATCATCGATTCCTTTAATGACCTTAGTAATTTCGCTGATTTGTTCAATGGTGGTATTGATGGCTCCTTGAGTGGTGTCGATTTTTACTGACACGATCTCGGTGGCTCCTTGCGTTTGTTCAGCTAATTCTTTGACTGCTGATGCGACAACTGCGAATGCGGCTCCGGCTTGTCCTGCTCTGGCTGCTTCAACAGAAGCATTCAGCGCAAGTAAATTGGTGCTATCAGTAACTTCACTGATGGCATCAACGGTCTTCCCAATCTCTTTTCCCGATTGTCCTAAATTATAAATAGCTTCATTCATTTGTTGCGTCAAAGTGACGGCGTGGTTTGAGACTTGGCTAGATTCATTCGCTTGGTTCGCTGTTTGTTGGATACTCGTATCTAATACATTGATGTGATCTAAAGCAGAAGCTACGTTAGAAGATAAGTTTTCTCCTAAATCTGAAAATAATTTTGAAGACTCTGCTATTTTACTCGCCTCTATTTCGATGACTTCAATCACTCCTCGAGTATTCTGAATGGCCTGATTTAAATTGTCCGCAAGGTCACCCAGTTCGTTGTTTGCATGATAATGAATTTCCTCATTGAGTTTTCCTTGGGCCCAATGTTTAGCGATGGCAGACATCTTGATCAGGGGTTTCGAAATGGATTTACCTAGGACTAAGCCGATAATACAAAGAACAGTTAAGCACAAGATAAAAGTACTTTGCATGGCTTTTGATTGTTCGCTGACCGTCTGCATCGCCTCACTTTCATCGATCTCAACGGCTAGGACCCAGGGGTAAGTGGGATTAAACTGATAGACTCCAAAAATTGAGGTTCCGCTTAGAGTCCTGAAAATTCCATTAACTGTACCTTGCTCGGAGATCGCTTTTTGAAAGCCGGTATTGGAGATCGGATCTTTTTTGTCTTCCTTGTCCTGAACAACGACCACTCCATTTAATGAGATGAGACTGATTTTTCCGGTCTCGCCTAACTTGAAATCTTGCTCCAATAACTGAAGTACATGGTCGATTACAACTTCAAAGACGATCACTCCCAATGGTTGACCTTGATCCGATTTTACCGGATGGAGAAATAATTGATGGTAGTGAGTCGATTCTTCGAAGCCAAAAAAGTCAGTGATCGTGGATTCGTTTAAGCTTTGTTTGAAAAATGGTGAAGAGGAAATATCATGACCATGATGCGAAGATTCAGAATTTCCATGGGGAGGACTTAGCACGACTTGCCCATCGGTGTCGCAAAGAAATACGTGATGAAAAATACCCCAATGAGATTCCTGGTATTTTAATAATAAATCAAAGGCTTGCTTATAGGTCTCTTCCTGCTGGGTTGAGGAGCTCGTCAAGAGTTGTTGGATTACTTTTAGATTAGAGAGTCCCTCAGCATTCTTTCTGATCATGCCAAGATGCTCTTCTAAGCTTTTTTGTTTTAATGTCGCGATATTCGAGAGGTTTTCTTTAATTGAAGACCAGAGAGTATTTTCGGACGAATTTAAGTTTACCCAATTTGAATAGGCTAAAGGTGTGATCGAACCTAAAAGGAAAAGAGCTGCGATTCGAATCGAAAGTGATTTTGTGATTTTGAACATCGAAGAGTCAATCCATAATTCTTTTTAGATGGCATATAAAATAGAATCGGATTTGTAGTTGTTTGGGCTTTATTCTATTTTTTTTCGGGCGTTATAGGAATCCATCAATCAAATACTTAACTTAGAGTAGACAGCAAAATCAATTTTATCACTTCCTTATTCAAGCGGATCACATCGTGGTATTTTTTAACTTCAGAATGAGCGCAGTTCATTTAAGAATTTGTCGGAAGATTCGTTGAGCTTCACTCCTTGGTTGTACAGCTCGGCTGCAGATCGGTTAAAATTTGAGGATAAGTCTTCAGATGTCGCGGCTGAATTGGAGATCGAACTCATTTCATCCGTAATCTGTTCCGATTCTCTGGCAGCCATTGAGGCGCTATGAGAGATATCGGTAACTACAGCAGACTGTTGACTGATTGAGCTTGAAACATTGGTTGAGATATCATTTATGGAACTAATCGTTTCAGATACAGACTCGATGGCAGTAACGGTTGCATCGGTACTGGACTGGACTTGATTGACCAACTCAGATATTTCTATCGTTGCATTTGAAGCTTGATTTGCAAGCTGTTTAACTTCATTAGCAACAACAGCAAATCCCTTTCCGGTGGCACCAGCACGTGCTGCTTCAATTGTTGCATTCAATGAGAGAAGATTAGTTCTTTCAGCAATTGACTGGATGGTTTCAGTCGCTGTTTCGATTTTAGCAGAAGACGTTTTAAGTAAGCTCATGATGTCGATTGTATCTGTTGCTTTAGATTTAGCTTTGTCGCTCACAGATTTTGCTTCTATAACTAATTTAGAAATATCTTGAATGCTGGCAGATAGTTCTTCAGTGGCTCCTGCGACTGAAATTACATTTTCTTTAGCGTGATTTGAAGAAGTGGATACTTTGTCAGTAATATCAATTGTCGATTGAGCTGCTTGACCAAGCTCTGAGGCTCCGAGCCTAAGATTTTCAGTGGAAGTCTGCACAGAAGAGATTATAGATTTTACATCGGCTTCAAAGAGCTTAGATAAATCCTTCAGGGGTTTAATCGCCAACTTACCTAATAGGAATCCAACTATAGGAAGAATTAGAAGTACAATCACGCCGGTAAAGTAAGCTGCTTGTTTTAATTCAGCTGATCCAGAAACTTTAGTTATGTCAGAAATAGGTGCTCGAATTAAAACTGACCAATTCATTCCTGGGAAACCTAAGGCTCCCTGGAGGTGAGAGTACCCAGCACCTTGCATAATTTCTTTCCTTGCGTGATAAGATAGTCTGTAGCCGGTTTCTCCATTGACCGCTCTCTGCGCCGCTTCCACTCCCTTATCTTTAAGGTTGAGTTTCATTATGACCTCGGGATCATGCTGTACTTCTTCTGTGCCTACTTGGGATGGATCGTAATCCATAAGGATGTTTCCCATTGAATCCAGTAAGGTGATCTCCGTGTTCTCATACCCGGAAGATTTTGCTTCTTGGTAGCTTGAAGTGACAATCTCTTCAACTAATGAGAATTTTGTCCTATTGCTCCAGTACGCTACTACTTTTCCATCCTGGTAAATTGGAGCTGAAAATCCTATTGTTAGACCGGGATCATTTGGATAAGCCTCTTGAACAAATTCATCCACATGAACATCCTCAATAAAAGTCCCGGTAGATTCATAGTCGAATTTCGTGAATGGCATGGTTTGAGTGAATTCATTATTTCTCAGGGCTTGAAACCAATGTTGATTTTTGAAGTCATGGTAATACAGGTTTTGAGTTGGGATGGGTTTGCCCGAGTGGTCTTTTGAATTTACAGCAATCAGTTTTCCGTTTAAATCTACAACTATTGTTAAGTAATAAATATCATAAGTATCCACATAAGAATTGAGAGCAGAGACTAACTGGGTGTCTTTTTTGTACCAAGAATTTTTATCAAAAAGGGCATGATTTAACCCGAATGCTTGTACATCTCCGTATCTTTCAAATAAATTTCTGTCAATTTTATCAGCCGTCTGCCTTGCTAAGGTTTTTAGAAAGGAGGCGTTTTTCGCTTCTAGATTGCTGATTCCATTAAACATTATCAAGCTGATAATCAGCATTGGAGTAAATCCGAATACGAGCAATAGGATCGTTAGTTTGGTATGGAATTTAATGTTTTTCATTTTTGCCTCAGATCATGATTGTATAACAAGACCTTAACCTAGAACCTCTAAGTACATTTCGTACTTTTGGAAGGGAGAAATTTAGGGATAATGTAGGCCTTATAATAAAAGTGAAAATTTAAATGGTAATTAGTCATATTTTTATCAGCTGAAGTATCTGTTATCTATTTATGTATGATATTTAAGAGCTATGATTCCTATTTTAAGAACGGTTGCGAGCTCAAAGAATATTTGAATTGTTTATTATGAAAACTTGTTATAAGTTGAAATAAAATGCCCATTGATAAGCTGGTGGCATACCAATGGGCTACTCAATGGGTGATAATTTAGAGCTTTAAAGAAGCATTCTGAATGATTGAAGGCCAAAAATTTCTTGGTGTAAGTGTGGGTAAGGCTAATTTTTGTTAGCTTTGCCCAGCACTATCCGTGAGAGCTTCATTGGATACTTTGCTTAGAGGCCTTGAGTGAAATGTAAGGTCGTTTACTGAAGACTCCAATACTTGAGCCGCCCTTGATCTATAGAGAAAGCTGGTATTGTAGTAAGTGAAATACTTATTTTCTTGTCGGAATAATTGAGTGTGAAGATTTATTTATTTTAGGCTTTTTTTAATTCCAGTAAACTTATTTAGTTATGAGAATACAATGTTAACAAAATTAGAGTTAGGTTTTTGTTCGAAGCTTTTATTTCTGAATTTAAATGGGAAAAATTAACCAAAAAAAATAAAAATAGATGAAAATAGCTTTAAAAGTGATGTAGAGGTCTTCTTGTCTTAATGAAAGTTTAGATGTCTTGTCCTTTTAAGGTTGTGGGGCAATTTAAAAATATAATGATGTTGAAGATGTATAGTGGTAATAAATGGAGTGTGTTATTTGGTTTGGCGTTTTGCGGGATTGAAGATGTATAGCTTAGTTTTATGGGAAGGTGGTGATACGCCTGATCTGTATAATTGACGTTTCGGGATTACGTCTGACACTGAAATCAAGTTCCTTAAATATATTCGATGCTTCAAATGATTTACCCCTTCTAAAGTAGTTAATTCTTTAAGCTTCTAGGTTGAGTAGTTGGTTTTCACTTGTCGGTGTTGGGTCAAGCTCTCCGTGAATTCGTCACTCCAAGTAAGGGCAACCTTTTTATTCTCTTGATACCTGTGATCATGATTTAATTTTGCCTCCCAGTAGAAGCACGTTTTCTACCTTCATTTCACCGAATTCGATAGTTACCTTTTGCCCCGCTTTTAAGTATTGGGCAGGGTTGGCAAACAACATAAAGTAAACTCGATCCTTGATAAGCTTACCTGAGCTTCTAAGAGCTCCTACCTTGGCAGGGACTGGAACTGTTGCTTTAAATTTAGAAATAGGATCTGTTAATAAAGGTTTGTTGGATTTGTTGAGGAGGAAATTAGCTTTATCTGGATCGATGATGCGGTAACGGAAATCGATGAGGTATCCTCCCGCAGTGAGTCTAAGAGATTCAATTTTAACTCCATATTTATTTACAACCGCTTCATGATCTAATGCAGGTTTAGGAGTGTTGCTTTTATTAGAATCTTCAATGTTCTCGTCTTTTTTTGAAGTGCTGGAAGTTTCAACTATTTTAGAGCTGTTCTCCTTGTAGGTTAAGGATTCTGTATTTTCTATTTTGTTGCTTTGAGATGAAGTGGAGATCTTTTCTTTGAGTGGCGTTGTTGATTGACAGCCCCATGAAGCGATCAATGTAAAAACAAGAACCATGAAGGCAATGCCATTTGATGTTTTTACGGGCGTTTGGTGTAAGGAATTATGATTCATCGGTGGTGACCTTTTGTTGAGGATTAAACTTTTCTAATAGAATTAGAAAGAAGAATTTGAAGTCTGTTGAATTTCAAGGTACAGACCAAGTTGCGAACAGTTGGTCTGACTCTTTAAGTTTTGGAAATGTTACCAGGTAACAGCCTTTCGAAAGGTACCTCTGTCCGGGTCCAAAGCTCGGGGCTGGATGAGTTGCGCAGAAAATACCCATTCGGGAAGGCAAATGCTCAATCGTCTCTAAGATGAATTCGCGGTAATAGTAACCAAAGCGAACATGCATCAAGGCTTCTCCTAAAACCATGCAGGCAAAATAGGTTTGGGCTTGAAGTTTTGGTTGTCGGATTTCTATTCCTTTGTTTTTTAACCAGGTATCCACCCTCGCGAATCTGAGGCTGAAATCTTCAGGTAGACAATAAGGGTGAGCCAGGATGGCATGCCTTTTAATCGAGGGCGGGATTCGATCGGTCATTCCACCTAATATTGAAGAAGAGAGGTAGATGTGACGGTTCAATGATGTGGATTGCGATGGATTTTTGGACAAAATGTGAGTTTTAAAGCTTAATTCACTTAACTTTGAAGATAGCTTTTTAAGGTCGTTAGCATCCACCCACAGAGCGATATCGAGCTCATGGTTTTCTTTTAGGGCTTTCAGCAACTCCTCGACTGCAGCTTTATTATTCTCCGGCTGAAGAGGCCAGTCTTTTAGTGTCCGGGTTTTTGATTTTGAAAAGAGTTGCGAGAAGATTTTTGCTGCTTCTTCTCCAGGGGAATTGGGTCTAAATACTTGAATCACCCCTTTAGACTTTTTCCTCTTGATAGAGGAGAAGACCGTTTGAGTTTCTAAGTGGATACCTTTAGAGAAATAGAGTGTGTATTGATTATTTTTGTCAATGCTAGGTGAATTTGTATTGGGTAGTACACTTGGTATTGAAAGTTCTTCACAGAATTTATGTATAGGTTGCCAATCGCCAGATACCATCCCACTGATGAGAGCGAACACGGGTTGATCTTCGTAATATTTTTCGAGTTGATCCCTCCAAGTTGAGCGGGGTCCCTTAAGCTTCCAAATGTCGAGTCTCCATTTTCGATAAGCTAAGTCGACTTGACGTCGAAAAAATGAACCTCTTCCTTTTCGCGCCCGGGGATTCCTCAGCTCATTGTTTTTATCCTTGAAATACTGCACTAAGAGATCGAGCATGGGCTGGGCATCGACATCATCAGAAATGACGGTTGCGAAACGAATTTCATCTTTGTTGACTCCAGGAGAAGCCTCAGCTGAAAGCTCTTTAAGGTAGGCTATTAAGCCCTTACCATCGATCTCTGAAAGTTTGTATCTGGGCATTAGTGGGTCGAGGGCATTTCCTCCTGAATCGATGCCTTCCTTGAGGGCGCGTATCAACGTGGCATCGGTGTAAGCGGGTCTTTTTCTCGGTCCAGAACGATTCCCACGATAAAGTGCCCAACGAGTGATGATGGGGGCTACCACTTCACCCTCTTGAGATCCAAGCCCACTATTTCTATGGCAGCTTTGACAGTTTAATTGACTGCTTTTAAATTCAACATCTTCGGCTACAGTCCCGTGGATTGGAAAACCAGAAGCCGTGATTCCTTCCTTGTAAAGCCGTTTACCGATAGCAAGCAGCTCGGTCTTTGATGGCTTAGAGGTCATCAGAGAGGGTTTTAGTTGTACGCTTTTTATCTCTGGCTTAGAGGGTGGGCTGGATTGAAGTGAGTCTACGCCACTCGATTGTTGAGGTGGTAATGAGTGAGGGCTTTGTTCTATACGGCTCTGATTTTCTTGGGGTAAGTTACAGCTTAGACATAAAGCCGTGGAAATTATCGAGAATAGAAATAAGACGCCCCTGAACTTCCTCATTACGATGCCTCCTTAACAATATTCTCATGTGCGTCGATGAGTTTTTCAATTCCGAGTAAACCTTCGACCCGATGCCATTTTTCTGCTTTTGATTTTCTGAATAGAGTAAAGGGTTTGTGGTTAAACTTGGATCCCGTCAGCGCATGAAAAGCATCGTGAACTTGCCTCATGTCACCGGAATTTCCCGTTAAGAATAACCAATTCGTATTGGCTTGATATCGAGTTGCGTAGTTCGATAGTTTTTCTGGCGTATCAAATTCGGGATCTAATGAGATTGAGATCAATCGCGTTTGACTTTCATTGTTTTCTAGCTCTTTTTGGAAGCCTTTAAACGAGGTCGTCATCACTGGGCAAATTGTTGTGCAGGTCGTGAAAATGAAATTTAAGGCGATCGGTTTTTCTGAGTTTAGTATTTGCTGAAGATTTTGATTTTTTCCAAATTGATCTACAAGCGTGACATTTGGGATTTCGTAATCGATTGCATGAGTATGAGATTCATTTTTGACCTGAGTGGAAGAACTTGAGACATCATCATCGCAACAAGTTTCTTTTTTTACGATTTTAATTTCTTCCAGTTCGCAGCAGGATTCATTGTCTCCAGTAGCGAGATGGCTGATTGAGTGTTGTTGGCAGCCTAAAGACACCGTCAATACTAGTAACGATGACAGCAATCCAAAACCAGTGAAGGAGGAACGATTAGAAACTTTGATGGATCGTAGAGTCATTAATTTTCGCATACTGAATAACTTCCACAGCTTAGGTTGTCATCATTGGGGTCAAGGTCACAAGATCTGAAGGGAGGAGCAGGCTCGATTCCGCCTAAAAATCTATAGTGTAAGAGTTGTAAAACATCATCCACTTCGATGAGGCCGTCGTCATTGACATCGGCCGCTTTTTCACATTGAATAGGAAACCCTCTATACTTAAAGAACAAGATTTTCATGGCATCGCCGATATCGATGTACCCATTTTGATGCACATCACCTCTCATGAATGGGACTGGATCTAAAGTGATCACTTCGATCGAGCCATCGATTAATTCTGGTTCAATCGGAGTACCTCCCGGGGGAGCTGAATAGATCGTGTTAACCAGAATCGTTTGCCCGTAGGTGTTTGTGCGATTAAGCAGAGAGGTGGTTCCCAAGTTGGCACTAGGAAGAATTTCGTAGGTTAGAGTCGCTAAATCCGTTTCTGGCGTTAACTCTGTCGGGGGAATCGTTAGTGGAGAGGAGATATCAAAAATAGCCCCGATGACTACGTATCCATCTTCGTTGTGCTCGGTCACTTGAAAGAACAACTGGTCGTTAGAGTGGGAGGTTAAGAACTCACTTGGCTGAGCGTCCACAAAAGATACTTGTGAACTGTCATGCCCAATTGCAGCGATAAAGCCGCTGATTTGACAGTCGACTTCTCCACTCATGATCACCTCTACCGTCGATCCTTGAGTGCCCGATGCTGTTCCGACTTTAAGGGTCTTTGTTTGGCAATCTTGTCCAAAGGATTCTGAAGTAACTGCCAATAAGATGAGGAATAAAAGAGCAAAATCTCTAGTGAGCTTAAGCTGATTGTAATTCCTACTATGAGTTCCCTTAAAGAGAGAGAGCATAGAAAATTTCCTCAGTACAATTCGAAGAGGTTTTAGAATCGTTTTTTTACTCACGGCCTAAACTCACGTTTTACAAAGTGAAAGATTCATCGAGAGAAAATTTACAAGCAAGTTTCACCTTCAACACAGCCCAGTTCTGATGGAATGGTGCCACCGTCGGCTGTTCCAATCCCGGGAACTGTATTGGGAGGGGGAATGACAAATCCAGCAGTTCCCCATAGTCCCTGAACTAAACCGATCGCATCCGTGATATTGATGCTCCCACTGTTGTCGACATCTAAGGCTCCATCACAATCAAAGCTTAAGACAAAATTGGAGTCAAAGAGGTACCCGAGAATATCGATGACATCCTGTAGGTCGAGAGAATGGGCCGATCGATTAGCTACATTTCCACGAATGAAGGAATGGTCCAACAAACTTGGACCCGTTGCCGGATTCGTCGTCGCATTCTCAGTGATGAGGTTTCCGGAGACGTAAATGATGTAATGGTTCATGGGGTAGGCGTTGGACTCAGGACCTGCAGACGGAGTACTGGGATTGAAACTAAAGTTTGCAGGGCTGCAATCTTCGTCGTTACGACTGAACACCAAGTTCAGAACTTCAAGGCTTGAGGGAGTGTTTATAGTTGAAGCAGACGCTGATATATCGGCCAAAACTATATCGATCGTTCCCGGTGAGGTACTTTGATAGATGGGAGTCCACGAGCCGGGGAGGCCGTTTCCAACATCAAAACTTTCTAATGTAAATCTCGTTGAATCGTAACTGAGTCGAGTTCCTACCGTCGCGACATTGTTTCGATTTGAAGTTAATGTGAGAGATACAGATATATTTTCAGTCAATGAAGCGACCGGAGAGATAGAGTAGCTTAAACTCGATGCTGCAATCAAAGATGAGCACATAGTCGAGCAAAGCCAGAGGATTACGCTTGCCTTAACCATCCGTAAAAGAAACTTGGTGGGTGTTTGTTTTGTAGTCATGTCGCATTTCTTTGTTGTTAATTCTGTTATTGGAGTGAACTTTTAAAAGCTTGCTCAGTTCTTTGAATGCCCACCCGCCTGACAAGAATTAGGGACAGTATTCTCCTTCGTTGCAGTTCAAGATGGAGGCGATAGAACCCCCAGATCCAATGACGACCCCGGGAGTGACCATGGGCTCAGGAATGCTATAAAGTTCAGATCTGAAAATTCCTAATGCTAAACCCACCACATCTAAAACATTCTGTTCACCATCGTTGTTGACATCGCTGGCAGCTTCGCAATCGAAGCCTATCGCCCGATTTTCAAATAAAATCTCCAACAGAACGACTACATCAGTGATGTTTAAAATGTGGGCCTGCCTTTCCTGAACATTTCCGCGAATAAAAGCGCGATCGACTACCGTCCAGTTGACTTCACAGTTCGATGAGTTACCTGAGGTGTCTTCAGCGGTAAGAGTGATCACATGAGTTCCTAATCCCACCAAGCTTCCTGGAGTGGGAGTTTGGATGATTTGAATCTCTGCCAGTTCATCGCAGTTGTCGGAAATCGTCGTATTTTGAGTTAAATCTGGAACGATGGCTGTACAGCCATCGCTGACGAAGCCAAGAGGTGGGGGAGCTGGGCAAGTGATGTTCGGTTCGACAGTTTCCCCAAAACAAGGGTCGGTAATCAATTCGATTGCATCATTTGCTGTTGCTAAGATTGCGTTGGAGTTATTTCTAATTTGAAGGTAAACACGATGGGTTTCACCTCTGTTGGGAATCATCCAAGTTTTTGAAGTGTTAAAAGCTTCCCATGAACTCCAATGTATTTCGTTATTAGAAAACCTCATCTGTCGACCGCTACCACTTACTGATGTCGAAAGAGTGAGTTGCACCGTTGTGGATAAAGTTTGCCCTGCTCCACCATCGATGCTGATCGAAGCCACTTCGTTACCAGAAAATTCATAGACTCCCATGTCGACGAGGGGGGAACTTCCACTTCCTGAATTCGGAACGGAAGCCTCATCAAGTCGTCGTGGATTACCCACTAAGTCATCGGTGATGCCAGAAGGGATATCAGAATTTCGCCCGGCATCGATAGCCGGGGACGCTAGGGTGACTCGGAAATCATCATCCGCATTCCCTAGTACGTTGTCTGCTCCATCGGGATCGAAGAAGAGAGGATTATCATCGATGCAACCCGGGAAACTTGCGGGGTTGGGGGGATCCTCACCTGGGATGGTGGTTAAGAGGTTTTGTATGCAAGAGTAAGATGCTGCCCAATCTCCGGGACCCTTAACTTGAGAAGAACGTATCATTCCATCGGAATCAGAATTACCCCAGAGGATGGAATTTGATATTTCCACTAAGGCGTTGAGTCCGCCCACGAGGCCTCCGCCATCGTTTGCCGTATTCGAATAAAGAACGCTGTTGGTGAGAATTAAGGGGGCGGTCGTATTAGCTCGATTGTTGATTGCGCCCCCAAAGCCACCCACATCGATGGCTCCAAGTCCAACTACGGCTTCGTTTCTCATGAAAAGGCAATTGGCAATTAATGTGTTGGGGCCGACCCATAAAGCGCCACCTACATTTGCCGATTGATTTCGAAAGATGCAGTTCGTGATTTCAAGAGAAGTTCCTAGGCTGGTGATGGCCCCTCCAGTAGCAGCTATCGATCGGCTGGTACTCAAGGCTGAATTGTTTTTGAAGATGGATGCATCGATGACGGCTGAGCCTCCGGTCTCGATAAAGATGGCGCCTCCATCGTTGACACCGGCTCCACCACTGAGATCGTTAGAATCAAAAACGCAAGTGGTGACTGTTAAGCTTGATCCGTTACTAACGAAGATGCCTCCGCCGCGGCCATTTTTAATTTCATTATTTCTGAATACACAATGATCAAAGCTGACAGTTGAGGAATTGACGACCACTCCTGCTCCTAGATGGCCGAAATGATCTTCGATAATACAATCGACAAAAGAGGGTGAAGAAGACACAATTCGAATTCCTCCCCCTTGACTGGCTGAACCAGTCGAAGCACTCGCGTTGCCAGAGCGAATGATTAATCCATCGAGTAAAGGAGTAGAATCCGTGAAAAGAAAGCTTGTCACGTGGAGACTGTTGTCCGTTCTGTTTCCTTGGTCGTGATCGTCTCCATTGAGATCTCCACTCAAAATAGTGGGGTAAGCTTCGATGTCTCGTTGGTCGAGTTGAGTTTCCGTTCCAGAAAATCCTCCGTATAAACGATAGCCATTTTCTATTCTGAAGGTAGCGACTCGACTTCCCCCTGGAGCGGCCGGGGTATAAATGCCCTGAGCGATCCAAACATCTTTGGGGCCCACTCCACTTAATGCGTCTTGTAGGTCGGTGTATGCATTTTCCCAGCTCGTACCATCATTGGAACCTGCAGCAGCTTGATCGACAAAGACATCCTGGCTTTGTGCGAATGTTGCTTGAATCAGGAAAAACAGTAATATCAGATTTCGCGACATGTCGTGATCTCCAGTAAGTGATGCTCTGAAGAACTGTTAGCCCTATTGAGTTCTAAAACGATTCATTCCATCCTGAATGGATGGTCGAATATAAAAATTTACTATGTTAAGGAGACTCCCCTCAGTGGTCTCAAGGGAGAAACGCACTGAGGGGAAGTAAGTAGGTTTAATTGTTAACCTGTACGAAACCTGCCAAGCCTCCGTTTTTTCCACTCTTCGTAGTTCCAGCGGTACTTCTGAAAAAACGTCGATCGAAAATTGGGTATTTTTTTACGGCGAGGTTATTCACATTCAAAATGATGTCGGATGTTTTTCCGGCAGGAAGAACAACATTGTATTGTTCTTTCGCGTTTTGATAGACGTGGCCGTCCTCTGAGATAACTTTCCAGTAGCCACCTAAAAAAGTGGGAACCCTTGTGGTTAATCCAGCATTGACCATACGAATCAGAAGATCCGCATCCGTATCCGTACCGAGATCTGACTTTCTCATGGTGGCAAAAGCATTCCCTTTAGCTCGAGTGCCTGAAGGATTGTAAAGGTTTCCATTAATCAAGAAGATCTTAGGGCGATAGTCTAGGGTGTTTGGAAAGAGATTCGCATCACCGTACACTCCACTTTCTACCGCGGCGTGAACTCCAGGATCGATCTCGCTAAAGATCATGGTTCTAGAAAGATCGTAAGGAACTAGCGACCCATCTTTTTTCTCGTAAACATTTCCTCCCGAATTACCACCACTTCTAGGCTTGTAACAAGCCCCGTAGAGACCCATCTGAACTTGAAGCTGAATATTTGTCCCGCTTCGATAAAGAAACGTCCCTGGTTTCAAGTTCTTAAAAGTATAGGTATACGTGGGATTGGGATCTGCCGCGGTTGGAGCTGGTACAGATGGAAGAAGCGAGGTTATACGACCTTGTGCATTACGTTCTACTCCAGAGACGGTTTGAGGAATCCCCCCAAGACCGGGTTTGGTCACGGTTGGAATCGCCCGACCACTGAGCATGAAGCTTGTTGGAACTGGTAATCTGTTGGTGAGAACGATAACTAAGTTATCACGGTTAGCTGGCAGTAGAAGATCGCGTCCAGGAGCTCGCCTTCCCATGTTTCCCAAGGGGATAATAGGAGCTGTTCCATTCGGTTCACTATTTTGATACGACTCCACATCGAAATACCAAAAATGGATGCTTTGCCCACCGATCGTTCGATTGTTGGCTCGGGCAGTCACTCGATAGGTTCGAGTTTGAGCTGTCAGAGTTTGGCTTATGAAGATCAAGGCTAGTAATACGAACATGCCTTTGATCTTGAATAGAGTTGAAGATTTCATTGTTTTTACCTTGGTAACAATTTTTATTTCTAATTTTGAAACTGCTAAATTTAGGAACGTCACTTCCTACTCCACAATCTCTACATCGGGGTGCTCGATCACCAACATCGACATCAAGCCACCGGGAAAAACATCGTTGTTACACAGTTCCTTCTCAGTATGGCTGTGCCACATGAAGGTGTAGCCTCCATTGGGATTTAATCCACCTTCACCGGGAGGTAAAGAGCCAGAATTCCCAAGGAAAGGACTTCCGGGCCAAAATCCTCCGAAAGCAAGGTCGAGACCCTCAGGTAGTAAAACTGGAAGAGGTTTGCCGTGATCAGGAGCGTGTTCACCGGGCAAAATGGGATCACCAGGTTGATTGCCGTAAACATCAAATCCAAGTCCGGCGCCCGTCCAGGTAAACAGTGAGTCTGCGGTGTCTCCAGGAGCACTTTGAACAGTGAAATGTTCAAAAGAGAGGTCGGGTACGGGTGTGTCAGGGCTTGTTGTTAACACACGGCCATTTTTTGCAATCATGCGAGCATGGTTTCCGTGGTGGTGAAAAGGATGGAAATCGCGACTTCCACCGATGACGCGCATCAACAATTTTTCACCTGGATGCATGCGAGGAAAGCAGTTGTAGGGTTGGTGAGGAAGGTAATCCACATTGGCGGGAAGTAAGGTGTCGGGAGCTGCACGCCCGTTTAGAAACCAATAAACAGGGAAATGAATTGTAGAATCAACATCAGCCGCGTGGCCGTCTTCCACCTTCCGATGAACTCGGACATCCATTTCAGTCATAAAGAAGAGGTACTCTCGGTGGTACCGAGATTGGGCATGACCGTAAGCTCGTTGTCTACCGTTTCCGGCGAAGGGATTATTGGGATTCGTCGAACCCGTCCACTTTACATATCCGGAAGGTCTAACGATGATGGCCCCAAGTAAGCCCATCTCCACTTGAAGATCAGCATTTGTTCCACTGTGATACTGAAAAGTTCCCGGGTGAGAAGCGGTGAATGTGTAGCGAATAATACTGGCATTCGTCGCATCGGAAACGGGAGCAGCTTCAAGATCGGCTAACAATCCTTCAACTCCGGGAAGAGCTCCATCAATTGCCGTCGCGCTTATATTGCTCTGACCGGGAAACACGATGGAAGTCGCTACATCTAAAGTGTTGAAGAGTTCGATATGAACGATATCTCCTTCATTCACTTCGAGAGTCGGTCCGGGGTACTGAACGGGAGTTCCGGCAGTTGCATCTCCAAACCCCCAAACCAGCACGGAGTTGCCGTCTGGAGTTGAGATATGAGCAGTGCCGGCTTCGAGCTGAAAGGTGACTTCGTTGCCACTTCGAGTTCCTTTTGAAGTTATGATTTCAGCGTGTAATCCGGTAGAGATTAAAAATCCCAACAGAATCGTGCTGATTCTCGTTAAATTTTTGAAGAGCTTCATAACCTTTATCCTTTTTGTTTTATTTTGTCGTTTGAGTTTTGAATAAGTATCGACTGAGCCAGCTCCTCAATTGAAGCTGACCCAGTCGAATTCAACCGGTTATGGGTTTGTAGACGGAGGATTGATTTTAATTTCCGTCGCCATTCCACCGAGCGCACCGTCGGTGTCTGGCTCTTCATTGTTGTGAAGATAGTTAAGGTTGGTGGTGTAGAGGAGGTACGTACCGGGTTCTACTTCACTAGTGTCGATGAGGGCATCGAAGGATACGCCCGCACCGATATCGACCGAGTTGGTCACATAAGACAAGTCGCGATCATCCGAGATATGGAATCTGATCGATAAGTTGCCTGTTGGTAGGGGAGATTGAGGAAGTGGAACGGTAAACGTGAATTGGCCTCCGTTGGCGGTTGCAATCGTCCTCGACATTCCCCTCAGCGGCCCATTGATAAATCGGAGAGTTTTACCGACATAGTCGGCATCCGTTTGACTCAATGGATTCAGCGTGGTGAGAGTTCCTGAATTCTCATCGTAACTCGATACCACTCGACGACTGTCGAGTCGAGTCGAGTTGATCAGTTGACGAGCATCCCGACCAACGATGTGAAGAGGAAGCGAGGAAGCCAAAGTGTAGAAGCGAGTCACATTGAGATTAGAAATTCTCAAGAGAATTTTTTGTCCCTGTTCTGCCTCAACATAGGTGCTCTCTCGTTGAGTGATCAATTCAGGCCGAGAGGTGTCGCCGACGTCATCGGGTAAGATGGTATCGGGATAACCTCGACCATTGAGCAGAGGATAGCGATCGACCATCGCAGCGAAGGGGAGCGGTTGAACAAACACACTGGCATCGTGGAAATCGGGATCGAAGGATCCGATTTGAATGGGGACTTCTACGTGATATCCCGTAGTACCATCTCCATCGTTATAGACATAGCCAGCATAATCTCCTCCGAACACGGTTTCCGGAGCAGCAGTGGTACCTGAACGTACACGCTTAGCATGCTCATCTTGGATCGGCTTGACCCAAAGGTTACCGAGCATACCCATTTGCATGTGTTCCGTTGCTTCAACGTGACAGTGGTACATGTAAGTACCAGGTCTTTCTACATGGTAGAAATAAGTCAGGTTCGCCATCATACCGATCGAAATCGACGAATCGGGAACTCCATCGAAAACTGGTGCAGCTTCGGGGAATCCATGCCAGTGAACGGTGTGAGGATCGAAAAGGTCAGGACGCAACCACATACCTACATTCAAAAGATTGAGGTATAAATTCTGACCTTCTTTAACGGTGATCGTCGAAGCGGGGAATTCCGCACCCAGCATTCCTTCACCAATATCGATCACATCCCGTAAGGGGAGGTTATACAATCCTCGACTCGCAGGGGCACCCGAAACTGGAGAAACCACCGAGTCAGGGCCTTGAATCAGATGAGTGAGGTCATTGAAGCTGAAGCCGTACAAGGGTCGACCGTCGGCCATGGTTGAAAAACCATCTCCCGCACCCAATAAGAGGTAGACATTGTCATTAAATGGATTGCTGTCTCCATCGGTGTCCGCAGCACTCAAGTCAGGAGGAAGTTGAACTACGACTTCAGGCGAAGGCGGTACTTGAACGCCAACCAGTACTGGAACTCGAATTGAAACTGGAGGATTGACTTGATCCCAAACACTAACTTCAAAGACATCACATCCACTGAAACCGGCATTTGGAGTGTAAGAGATTCCACCAGTCGTCGAGAAAGCAGAAGCCAATCCATTAGCGGGTGGAGTTGCGATACTGATAAGGATTTCATCATCCTCATTGGGATCATTGGGTTCAATTCTTGCCGTTCCCACTGAAGCGATGACTCCTTCACTGTCAGGAGTGGCTCCATCGTTGGGGAGAACAAAGATACCTTCAGTACCTTCACTGAACAGGCATCCGGTAGGGACGTTCGTAAGAGTTTGAACGCTAATGAGAGTTGGGGCTGGAGGGGCGTTTCCAGGTGCTGGTGGAGGAATGATAGTAATTCCAATCACCCCAATCGTAATTTTCCTCGTCGATGCGGATCGAAGATCACGAACACGGTAGAGGAAAAAGTCTTCTCCTGATTCATTAGAATTCGGAGTGTAAGTGACTTGACCAAGAACCGAATTGAACTGAATTCGTCCCTTGAGTGTGGAGACGGGAGCACCGCCACCAAACCTTAACAATCGAATTTGGTCACCGTCGGCATCGTAGTCATTGGTTAAAACATTAAAGGAAACGGGTCCAGAGTTTGAAGCAACTTCCAAGGCATCTTCGATCGCGGTGGGGGCCGTCAAGTTCGGATTCGGAGGATAGTATTCATCCGCTCCAATATCAGCCCTTCTAATGATTTCGCCATCGATATCTGGGGCAAAGCCACCTCCTCGGCCCGCGTCGACCAAATAAGACGTCGAAGCGATATGGTAGTCGCCGATCAAGTTATTCGCTGCGTCGGTCAGCGATAGTGGTCCGAACCGAACATCGATAAAGTTTCCACCTTCATCGAATGCGGGTTGCGCCACGGGAGGAGTTTGAGTTTTAAACTCGGTTTGAAGAACCACGCTTCCGCGATCCGTATTGACATAGGTCGCAAGGAACTCGGGTTGAGGTCCAGTACTCGGATCTCCATCTACATCGGCGGGTCGAGGTAAATTTCGATAACCGGGTGCAGCTGGATTCTCTGCTGGATCCAGATAGAAGGCGTTATCTAAGTTGTCAGTTAAGAGACAACTTCTGGGTGCCAAGACTCCGGTTGTGCCAAGAATATCCATGTCCCAGAATTCAGCACCAGGAATACCAGTGTAATCGGGATGGTCCGCTCTTGAAATCAATCCCAGTGACCCGAAGGCTGGTGGGTTAGTAGAGACGAACTGTACTGAGAAATAGAACGAACGGTTTTCCCAAAGAGCGTTGTTCACCAAGATTGGGTTTGAAAAGCCCTGTCGGAACCTAAAGGAAAGTACAGATTGTCCGGCAGAAACTATAGGGCCCAATTCTTCGGTTGTATGAGCTCGACTCACCAATCCCGCAGGACGAGGACCGGAGTCAAAAGTATCGAAGTTGGGATTGTTGATAAACGGGTTGCCGTCAAAAGCTTCACCCGCTGTTGCTGTACTGTCATTTCTCGCGATCGTGTTGTTGCGAGCGGTGACGTAAATAGCGTCTTGAAGTGAAACACCACCACCGGCTAAACCGGATTGGTTGTTGACGATGAAGTTGCTTCGAAGTTCGATCTCGTACCAATCGGAAGGACTTGCTCGGCTGCTACCGCCATTAGCTAAGGCTGCTTCAACACTCGCTTGAAATTCCAAGCCGTTGATACGCTCAAGACGGATACCACCGCCATCTCCGACGGATTGGTTTCCTTGGATCGTGTTATCTGCGATCTGAACTCGTCCCGATCCTTCGGTGAGACCACCTTGAATCAATGGAGCTTGACCACCGATATAGATACCACCACCCGACATCGAAATGGTTTGATTGAACACCTGATTAAAGATAATCATGTTATCGATAATCAAACCACCTGAACTTAAGCCACTATGACCGATACCTCCACCGTTTCCTGAAGTGAAGTTACCGGCGATCCAGTTCTCAGTGATTTCGTAGAAGTCGGCACCTTTGTAAAGAGAGATTCCACCTCCCGCTCCACTCATTGCGCCGTTATTCACGATTTGATTGTAGAGGATTCGAATGTGGTCAGATTCACAGTCTGCGTATTCTCCCTCCTCCACTAAGATGTCATGACCGATGCGAATTCCACCTGAAGCAAAACCGTGGTTACTTTCGATACGGTTGTTTGAGATTTGGAGGAAGTCAGCGTAACCATTCACGAAGATTCCACCGCCGGTAGAAGCTCCCACAATGGTGACACCATCGATTCTCGCACCCGTCTCTTCAGTGAATTTCCTACTCGCTAAGCTGTCGGATCCAAAAACACTGACACCCGCACCTTCAACCGAAGCGAGAGCGGGTTCGATACCATTGAATCGAATTTCTTGGGCGGGTAGTAAATCAAAGAGTCCGGCGTCGTAATACCGCTTGGCGTGGTCACGCCAGTTTAAGATTTTTTCATGCGGAGCTTGGACTGCATTGATGATGGTCGTTCCCGCTCCCCAACCTTGGAGTTTGACGGGGGTGTGCATGATCACCAATTCTTCGTAGCGTCCAGGAGCTAAGAGGATGAGATCCCCTGGAGAGGATTGGTCGATAGTGTCTTGAATTGAATCCGTTGCGGGATTAACGCGACGAACACTTTGGCCTGCAGGTAAGGGACCTACAGTAACGGTGACACCGATTTCTGTCGATAAATTGTTGTCACCGCGAATCACGACCAATTGACCCATTCCAATGCCATCGTACATCGACCTTCTTAAAGTGACCTGAAGGGTTTCAGGAGTCCAGACGACGTCTGAGGGAGGAACTTGAATTCCTCGGATGCTCACTCTTCCCGGTGCCGTCGAGGGGCCGAAGCTATAGTCGCGAGTGATGAACTGATCAAAGGCATCCGTACAATCATCGGGAGCTTCACAGTCAGGATTGTACTTGGGATTAGGTACTCGAGCTTGGGTTCCCAATGAAGAGATCGTCATAATCAATTCAGTGGTTCCGCCCGAGTAGTCTAAGTAAGGACCACCACCCGTTCCGGGAACCGTTGCTTGTGAGATGACGGGAGTTCCATCACGGTACTCGACATCGACAGGCAATTGACCGGGACTTGCGAATGCACCGACTGGAACCACTGGGGTGTCCAAGTACGTTGTCGATCCTGGCATGTACTGGAAAGTGTAGGTGAACTGACTGTATTTCGGATTGTAGTTGGGATCTGTAATGAAATCAGGTTCGCCGGGTTGCCCTGCGTTAGGATTAGGGATCGGACCGGGATCGTTGATCGAGACCGTCAACATGTTAGGAGACATTCCACTTGGTGCGGGTAAGTTCGCAGTATAAGTGGAAGGAATGAGGAAGTTGTAGGCTCCCCAACGATCCGTGTAAGAACGCCCGAGTGCGCGTCCGGTGAAATCACGAACCGTTACGGGTAAAAATTGGGGACTTTGTTTCTCCCCAAAAGTTGGAGCGTTCGGGTCGAACTCATTGGCTAAATCATTGAGAACAAAACCTACGAGGCGTGCAGCAATCGGAACTTCCGTGAAGAGGAAGAACTCACAAGCACCATTGAAACCCTGAGTGAGTTTAACTTGTTTACGTTCGACTCCAGGACGAACTTCTCCTGCAAATGGAGCGGGTTCTTCTTCGGTCGGGAACAAAGTAAGGAACTCGGGAACGGTACGAAGTTCACCTACTGGTACTGCTGGTTGGTTGTCAAAATTGGGGCCACCAGGAATCTTGATGGGAGTCGCTGGATTTCCCGTATCGGGATTGACGCCTAAATCATCTTCCACCGCAAAGGGGGAATGAGCGTCGGCACCGATGAACTCAGGGCAGGCGAAGCCAGGAACATCGGGGCAGAAGGTATCTCCCCAACCGACATTCTGATCTTCCTCCTGAACCATTTGATATCCAGGTGGAGTGAAGCACTCAACGATGTAGGTGTCTGGCTTGGTTTCACTTGGACTGTAGAGACCATTGATATCTTCACTGGTAAAAGCAAAGCCACCATCGAAGACACCAGGGCGAGCTTGGTTAAAGTTTCTCAAGCCATCAAAGGCATCGGTTCGGTGAGACCCGAAGGCCATAAAAGGTGCTACGTTTCCTTGAGCACCGGTGGGAAGATTGTCATCGAAGCTGTCGGTCCAAGTGATGAGGACGGCATCTCCAAATTCAAATTCTTGTTCACCGATGGAATTATCTGTAGTGTCTCCTACGTTTTCATCTTCAGGGCCTGGAGTCCAAAGCCAGATGTCGAGATCTTCATCGTAGTGAGCGGAGAGAGGGTAGTTATCGACATCCGGAGCTTGAAAGGGACCGGTTCCGTCTTTAAAGTCGATCACTCCGTCGCGATCAGCATCTTCATAGAGAGCGATTTGAACTCGAGGAATACCAGGTTCCCACGGTTCGGCTGCGGCGATTGCCGGATCGTTTTCGGCACGGGTTACCGCGTACATGACCATTCCCGAGATACCACCATTTTCACCGGGTTCGTATTCTTTTTTACCGAACTCCGCGCGAATGGTTTGACCTAAGAAAACTTGAAAAGCTTCGGTGAGTACTTCACCTTGTTCAGTTCTCGATAGGTTATTGCCAGTATTGGGATTGATCGCCATTTCGTTCACATCGGGAAGTCCCGTTGAGGGATCGATGATCACGGCGCCGTTTTCATCGGTATTAAACTGTTGTTGAGGGTTGAGGGTGTCGAATGAAGGTGAGTCCCAACCATCGTGAGGAGGAATCGGTCCTCCAGCATCGACCACAAAGGTTGCACCCGTCGCCTTGAAGCGAGCGAAATCGACCTCCATGACTAACCAATGAAAGAAGGGGAAAACTTCATCGAAAGGAGCAGCTCCTTCGGCATCCGTTGGGAATTCTTGGTAGACACTTCCATCACGGAATCTGAGAAGAACGGCTTGTTCGAGGAGACCCAGTTCAGATTCGTTTTCATCGCGGAAGCCATCACCATCTAAGTCGTTAAAGACCATGGCGTCGACGCGACCAAACCAATTGAACGCAGGTACGGATTGAAGGTCGACAACACCAGGAGTAGTACCGTCAGGGCCGGGTACTGCAATGTTCTGAATGCTGAACACTACGTCCATATAGGCATCCCAAACGACGAGTTGGTAAACCGCGGGATCATCAACCGTTCCACCAGGAACATTAGGGATAGAAAACTCTCCGGTTTCAGGATCTGCTGGACTTGCATAAACACCTGTTCCGACTCCATTGGGACCTGAGTTTAGGCCGACCCATGCATTCGAGATGGGAGCACCAGGAGAGAAACCAAACTGCGGAGGACGAGAACTGTGTAGGCTGACGGCTGTACCCGTGATGGTAAAGTTTCCATCGGACTCAGCGGGCGTAGGAAGGGTTGCGATGTTGTCGAACGGTTTTACAAATCCAACAAACACGTGATACCCAGGGGGGCCAAACTCGACAAAGAATTGAGGTTCGTTGGCTTTGACCCAAGCATCGATAGTTTTCTTACCTTCGATAGTTGTGGTTTGTTGCCAATCATTTTCTTGCCCGATCGGAGGGATGATGGTGACTCCGTATTTACCGGGAGCAAGGTTTTTGATAACGGCTTCACCCCGCTCATCGGTGGTGATGGTGCCATCGCCCATGACTTTGATTTGGCCGTTTTCATCGTAGACCGTTCCTAAGGGATGCCCGAATACATCGGTGGTTTGATGACCGGCAGAAGCTCCGTATTTACCTCCAGCGTCTTCTAACATAACGCGGAAGCCTTCCATCTTTTTGAGACGGTTGGCAATCTTATCTTGTTCACACTGAACGGGATCGACTTCTTGAGCACAGTTCAAGTTTTCAAGATCAGGATCGTATCTCTCTTCAGGAAAATCAGGAGCATTGTTGATCGGACGATCATCTCTAAAAACCAATACCGAAATTTGAGCCGTCGGAATCGGGTTTTTGTTTAAGACAATTTCGACAGGTCCTGTTTGTCCTCTCTTAATTCCGATTCCTCCAACAGAATAACCAGGTACATTGGCTAAAACTGAAACGAAGAAATACTCGCTAGGAATTTGTGAGACCAGAGGAAGGGTGATGTCTTTGGTGTTGTTCGCATCAGTTGCTGGATCATATCCAGGAGTTGCCTCATCTGCTGATGCTACTTTACCTGTTTGGAGAACAGGAGCGTGACTAGCATGAAACCCTAAAGACAAATTAGCTGCAGGGTCATCGGGCCCGCCAGGACTTCCATTGGGAAGCTTCGGATCCTGGTGATGGGTGGTGTCTTCTTGTAGTAGCCAACGAAAACCATTAACGGGATTGCCATGGTTATCAATAACTTTTATTTCAATCGAAAATAAATGGTTAAAGCCGGCCAAAAAGAAGGTCGACATTAACACTGCTATTAATACCAAGTGGCTGTGTTTGGAATTAAGCATGAATTTTCTCCTCACAGCAACGGAAAAAAAATGTAAGTAAATGCGAAGCGAGTTCCCGTGAGGCATACCGGTAGACATCCACAAAAGTATCCCTGGATCCGAAGGATGCTCTTGATCGATGACCAACCAATTTTTAAAGCTGAATTCCTCTAGTCACCCGCACTACAGTAATACGCTAATAAAAGTAAATAAATTTACGCTTAGAGGGATTGAAGATGGTGAGGAGCTAAAATCAACACAAGTGTTTAAGTCGTATGTATAAATTAATAATAGTTGCTGTGTTTGCCCGCAGACTATCTTACTTTTCTTCTTCTTTCGTCTGTTTACCCTTCTACCCTTGCAGTAAGCCTAAATTTACTTACGTACCACAATCAACTCTCGACCTTGCCCAATTTTTAAGTCGCATTGACATGCCTAAAAGCGCGCAAGAATAAGCAGTCGATTCACAATTTCGCCGCCAAACTGAAATCTTAGTGAGTTGCCTTGTTTAGAAAACTAGTCAACAGAAAACCTATTCGTCTACAGTCAGATTGTGCTTTCTGTGAGATACATCTGGCGCAACAGACTGAAAGATTTTTTAGTTTCAAAATCAAATTGTTGGAAGTTTGAGTCCCTATTTCGAAAGGCATTCTTGTGAACGTAATGATTTTTGTCAAACTAAAGTTTGGGAAAAAAAGCCTAAAAAAATTATCGGTGTTTTTGATTGAATTGGGAGTGTTCAACATATGTTGGTGACTCCTCGGGTCAAGAGTTGAGTTTAAAGCTTTAAATAAAATAGTTTAGCTCGTTATGAGTAGAGTCTGATTTTATATGCGTGATTTTTGTTGGCCTACTCAAACTTTTATAAGATAGTTTTTTTTCGTTTTGAAATTTTTATGACTCATTAAGCTATATTCAGTCAGGAGGGCGGGAAAATATAGTTAGATCGGTATAGTTTAGTTTTGGGAATATGATGTTGATTTCTTTTGAAGGTAAGACCGGTTTATTCATATTTAGTGAAGTCGAAGAAATGAATGGAAGGTGCAGAATGCACTATAAAAATAGGTATATTCGAAGCATCGCGAATATGCATATGTCATTCTTTATAGGTGTGTTTTCTATTGTTTGATTTTTGTGTCACTTGTTTGAGGGGGTAAACATTGGTTTATTGAGGTCAACGATTGTTGGGAGTGTTAATAGGTGAAATGAACAATAGCTCTCCCCTCAAAAAAAATAGCTATAGGTTTGTATCGTTTTTATTGGGTTTAAATATGAATAATTTTCATTCACTAAAAATGGTAACGATGTGGATAACCATTTATAGAGTTGCGCATCCCTATAAGGAGGCGGGGAATATTTTGGATTAAAATGAATCATTTTTGAGATGGGTGTTAAATATTTCCGGTTTGAAACTTTTATTAGTCAAAGACGTGAATTGGGAGCTTTCCAAACTTTGAAATTATAAAAAATTTTGAACGCACTTGACCTCTAGAGCCGACCTCTTCAAAATCAATCCATAGATCAAAGAGTTAATTGTTTCTTTGGTTTCTTTAGGCTCGATTTGAATCAGTTACGAATCGATTTTAGGCTCATTGAAACCATTTTAAATGTCAAACGACAAACAGTTTGGGTCTCGCCCTTTTCATATCGCACATGTTGATCTGGATAGCAGTGTTTTTCAAAGCAGCGATTATTGAGCTTTGGTGCTATTCACTGAAAATGTGATTAGATTTGCTTCAATGAGATTCATCTTCAATCTAACTTATTACCTTTAATCTGTGGTTATAATTGATAACCAGTTTAAAGAAACGCTGAGGAGAAAAACATGTTAGCAGTTCAACGAGCTTTTCTTGGCTTAATGGTTGTTTGCTTATCTCTATCTTTGTATTCATGTGACCGTGATCATCAACGTTCTGGTGATGATCAAAAAATTGAATCCCTTTCAAGTAATTCCGAGAATGGAGTGAGTCAAAATTCTGAGTCGGATATTCCTGAAGAGATCACAGAGGAAGAGATCGCCCTTAAAGAAGAGGAATTAAAAAAAGAGATTCAAAAAGCAAATGAAGATCCAAAGCTCTCATTGAAGCTTCACTCTGGGCAAGTATTGAGATTCAATGTAATTAGAGAAACCGAACGCAGTGGGCGATTTGAGGGAAGAGAAGAAACTGAAATTGATTACATGTTGAAGGTCGAGGAAGATGCCTCAAAAGATGAAATTCAGTTAGAGGTTGTCTATGAACGTATTCGATTTCTAAGAAAGAGTCGTACAACTTTAGCCATCGATACTTCAGACCCTCAAGAAAACGAAGCTGTAATTCTCTCTTCCCTAAGGGATGTGATTGACAAGAAGATTCTCGTTTCTGTGAACCGGGCTGCCTTGGTTAAAAAGATTAAAAATTTTCCCAAACCAAAAATGACATTGAGTTCAAGATTACCTGGCGAGGAAGGAAAATTAATCACACCAAATAAAGAACTGCCGAAATCAAAAAGCAAGCGCTATCAGCCACGTGGAGTGGGTCAAGACCCAAGGATTGATCAAATAGCAGCCACCTTTTTAAGTTTTGTTGTCAGTGAATC
Source organism: Planctomycetota bacterium (assembly GCA_028280485.1). Lineage (GTDB taxonomy): Bacteria > Planctomycetota > UBA8108 > UBA8108 > JACQVS01 > JANQLS01. The sequence goes on along the minus strand of JANQLS010000071.1, from coordinate 36,009 downwards.
AGCATTAACTTCAGATCTTCAATTGATGCTCGGTGCGGGTGTGCAAGGAACTGAATTGAGGGGTGAAAAGAAGCTTCAGTTGATTGATTCAGGGGCTTCAAGTTCAAAAGTAAAGCGTCGTGACGCCCATCCTGGGCCAGTAGAAGTGAGCTCGAATGGAAAAAGCTCAACTGGCTCTTCCCCAGTTTCACAGGCCTTTTATGGGGGAGGAAAAAAGGGTAGAGGAGGTGTGAGTCTAAAGTACACTGGGGCGAAGGAAGCTATTGGTCGAGCTGTTTACCATTTTAATTTATTTCAAGAATTCAAAGGAATTCCTGAATCAACGAATGAGCAACCGAAGATTGTTGGGAATGCTGGTTACCGAATTTCGGATGGAATTTTGGAGTCACTAAATTACCTTTATATCTCTGATCTCGAAACAAGTAAGGGCTACTTTGAATACATGTGGAGGGTGCGAGTTCAACGAGGGAATGAAAGTTAGTTCAGACTGATGAGTTGGATTCAATAAAAGTTTAGATCCACTAGGTACACCCGTGTCTATACTTGGCTGGGGTTTTATTAAATAACTTCCATTTTCCGAGGATGTTCTTATCTTGGCTCTTGGCTCTTGGCTCTTGGCTCTTGGCTCTTGGCCTCTGGTTTGAACTTTATGTTCAAACGCTTTCATTTCTCCTTAATCTTGCTTTTCCAGATGGGCTGTAAGTCGCTGCAGTAATTTGATTTGTGTTCTTTCGTGGGGCAGCTGCTTCAGTCCTTCCCGCCTTATTGATAGCTTGTATAAATCCTGAGATAAAAATGGGAAAAAAATCCCAAAAAAAATATGCGATAGAAGTGATGCCGCATATCATAGACGTATTACTTTTAACCTCATTTCCCATGGCTAACTGAACGATTAGCCAAAACGATGGATCGGAATGATTCATGCAATGGATTGGATCGTGAAAAAAAAATTGGCTTCTTAAAGCTCGATGTCTTTTCTGGTCGATGGGTTTATTACCTCTCAGTTCAATGTCTCTTGAACACTGAGAGCATATCAAGTGGTCACCTGCTTTTGTTTTGCTTTACTAATATTTAGGTGTCGAGATATGAAATCATTTTTTCTTCGATGGTTATTTTACACTTTAGTCCTACTGAATTGCCCTTTCAGCCCCTTGAAAGGTCAGGTTATTTTCGTTGACTTTAGTGCTGATGGTAATAATTCAGGTGAAAGTTGGGAAAATGCCTATACCGATTTGAAGATGGCTCTTGATCAATCACCCGCCGGTGAGATTTGGATTGCTGAAGGTTTGTACTCGCCAAGTTTTCCCGAGGGATCAAACACAGAGAGTTTTTCACTTAGAGATGGACATATTCTTTATGGGGGATTTTCGGGTAGCGAAACCCAAATCGAGGAACGAAATCCCACTGAGTATGTAACCATTTTATCTGGGATCACAAATCCTGCGGATGTCTTCAACTTGATTGGAAGCTCCTACCATGTACTGACGGCTTCCAGTGGAGGGGCGATCTTTTTAGATGGGTTCACTATTCAAATGGGCCGAGCCAGTCGATCAGCTGGAGTGCATGGTTTTGGTGGAGGATTATATTCAAATGAAGCCAATATCACTATTCGAGATTGTCGTTTTGTCGATAACTTTGCTCATTCCGGTGCGGCGATTTATTTTTATGGTGGTCAACTCAACATCTCGCATTGTGAATTTAAGCGAAATACCGCTCAACACTACGGTGGTGGAGGCCTTTCGATTTCCGGGGGAGCGCAGGTTGAAATTGTAGATAGCGTCTTCGAGGGGAATGTAGCTCGAGGTGGGGTTGGAAACAATAATGGTGGTGCCATCAATATCGACTTTGCAACTGGGTCTACAACGATTCGACGTTGCTCGTTTTATAGCAATACCGCATTAAATACAACCCATAGTCGATCTTCCTACGGAGGAGCCATCGCTCACTTTGGAGGGACTTTAGAAGTTTATGATTGTCGAATCGGAAGGAATCTATCAAAGCTTGGCGGAGGGATTTCTAGTTGGAGCGAATCCTTATTTGTGAATTGTTTGATTTATAACAATGAGGTCATCGCCGGTGGGGGAGAAATCGATTCTGGAGGATTAGGCGGTGGTGTTTATGTTCGAGCTGGGTCGGGTAAAAACAATAGGTTCGTCAATTGCGTGATTTATAAAAATAAAGCGGATGACGGAGGTGGGGTGGTGAATGGTAGTGATGACCGTTTAAAGATTGAAAATAGCATCTTATGGGCAAATAAACACAATTCGGGTCAGAACCAGCAGCAGCAATTTAAAGGTCGTTCTGGAGGTGTTCTCATCCATTGTTGTGTTCAAGATTTATTTGTCCCTGAACCGGGTGAAGATATTCCTGAGCCGAAAAAGTATCCGGGAAGTTTTGATCTCGATCCTTTGTTTTTTAATATCGAAGGAGCCGATGGCATTCTCGGGACTTTAGATGATGACTTCCAGCTTTCCGTCGATTCACCTTGTATCGATAGGGGAAAAAACTCGGCTTTACCTGCCGGTGTTCTCAAGGATTATTTAGGAAATCAACGTCTTCAAGATGAGCCCACAGTCACGGATTTAGGTTCTGGTAGTTCACCTCTTGTCGATATTGGTGCTTATGAGTACACGTCTCCGGTGCCGATCGAACTGAGTCTAACTGGTGGATCCCGAGGAACGACTTCAAGAGAAATCCCCGTTGAAATTCTCACCAGTGAAAGCGTAACCCGAATGAGGCTTCGTATCGATGGGCAAGCCTGGGGGGAGTGGAAGAATTTTCGTTTCGAGTCTCAACTGACCCTTCCCGATTTAGATGAACACTATAAAGTTTACTGTCAAGTGGGAGATGACTTGGGGAATGTCTTCGCAGAAACAAACTCCTCCATTCGGTTAGATCGACAGGGCCCCATCGGTTTAATCCAAATTAATTCAAAAGATCGCGAAACTTCAGATTCTGCTATTCAAATTATCTTCACCGTTTTTGATCCGAGCGGAACTTCTGATATGAGGGTCCAAGAAAATGGTGGAGAGTGGAGTGATTGGATTCCTTATAAGCAACTCTACGTTTGGTCTCTTCACGGATTACCGAATGGAGAAACTGAAATTAAAGTTCAATTTAGAGATGCCCTCGGTCAAGAATCAGGAATATATTCTGACTCCGTAACCATCAACAAGCCGCTTCCCCCGTCATTCTTTTTGCGTGGAGATGCGGATAACGATGGTTTTTTGACCATCGGGGATCCTATCTTTACTCTGTTTGTTTTATATCGACCCGACTTTCAGTCGCCACAGTGTTGGCGAGCTCTCGACTCTAACTCCGATGGTCTCGCGGATCTGTCAGATGCCCTTTACTCTCTCAATTTTATATTTATGGAGGGTCCAGCAATAGCTGAGCCCTTCCCTGACTGTGGAATTGATTTTTCGGTTGGCGAAGCCCTCACCTGTACAAATTCAATTTGCCCTTAAGAACTGACCGTGAAGTAAAAGGCTTGTTGGGTTTTTTAAATATCCCTAACTCAAAGATCTCATTCAATCTTCAATCTCAACCTCATCCGCAAAGTCGATCGAGGTGAGGTCTTCATCTTCGTCTTCGATTTCGAGGATGGTACCTTCTGAAATAGTGTTGAAGAAGGCATCTGAGGTGGGGAATTTGTTTCCAAAGCGATCTTCAAATTCGGTTTCAGAGTTTGTGGGGATGGTGAGGCCTAAGATCGTTAGGGTTTGGGCATTAAGATCAAATTCTTGAACGCGTCCTTTGAGTTTGATTTTTTCAGGCTCTGCACGTTTTATTTTTGTTGCGATTAAAATTCCATCGACTTCTAAGCCATCAGCTTCAATAAAATCGCCAGCTTTAATGTCTTCGAATTTAAAGCCTCCAGTGGAAGAGCTTCCCTTTTCTTCGCTCAGATCGTCTTCAAAAACGGTGGTGGAGTTGATTTGAATGCTGATGTCCACAAGGATCATTGATTGATTTTCTAAATCGATTCCAGAGGCTTCAACTTCGCCCGAGACGTGAGATTCACCCGCACGTACTTGTAGCTCTTTTGCTTTTAGGATTCCATTCTCAATGGTTCCTTCGACTTCAACCCGAACTCCTTCTTTGAAAAGAGTGGGATCATTCGGTTGAAGTTCAGCTTCAGAAGCATCGATTTGAACGGAGCCGATATGGAAATTAGAGAGATCAGTGAACGAGGTGATGATCCCTTCGAGGCTCAGCTCGGTTTCTTCATCGAAATCTTCATCCTCTTCTTCGATCTGAGTTGCTCGAATAGAAGTAGCCGTTTCTAAGATCCCTTTAACCTCTACGAAGAGTCCATCCTCAATTCCATTGTTGAGGTCCGATAGATCGGTTGTAATTCCATCAGGGTCAAAGGTGATCTCGGATGTCCCTATTCTGAATTTGTTATCTCCGTCGTAGTCTGAAATCACTCCTTTGAGCTCAATTTCTGTACTACCTAAAATGACATCACTTTTGCGTTCCACTCGAGTTGCAATGATCTGACTTTGAGAGACTCTGAACCCGCTGACCTCTACCACTTGCCCTGCGGATAAATTATCAAAATTAAAGTCTCCTGCTAAAGCATTGTCGAAGATGGTCGTGCCTTCTTCTAAAACAATGATAACTCCTAATATGGAGATGGTTCGGGTGCGGGGTGAACCTGGTATCACGGGACCCACGACTTCGATGGGACCCTCGATTTCATCTTCAAAATCGACGTTGGTTGCTGAACCCGTTTCGCCCTCGACTTCACCTTCTACAGATACGACCATTCCCAGAGCCAGATCATCTTCTGTTGCTGGCAGGCCGTCTAAGGTGATGGTAGCAGTATCGATATCCCACTCGACTCCATTAACGAAAATGCTTCCGAATGCAGTGATTGTACCTCGTGAAATACCGGTTCCTCCGATTCCACCACTGACGGCAACTTGACTTGAAGATGAGGAGCCACCTCCATTCCCACAAGATGGAATCAGCAAAAGAGTGAGGCTAAGGATCAGAAGGCGTAATTTCATGAGTTTCCTGTTCAATATTTTCTTCGTAATAGTAAATGCCAAGAACTGCTCGATTTCTCCCTGACCCTTGAATGTTGGGATCGGCATCTCGATCTGAAGATGACATTAGATCATTTAAAACCTCAAGAAGGTTCTGGCCTTCTTGCTCGGCCTTTTTACGGATGTTCTCGAGGGCTTCAGTCACTAAGTTATCGTAAGACACTGAGCGTTGGTAGAATGCCTTGCCGGGCTGACAGGTGAGGTTGTGATCGATAGTTGAAATGAGATCTGAGCTTTCCTGGCCCAAGATGGTAATTATTTCCTGGTCGTCTTGGGGAATATACCCTCTTTGAAGTAACTCGATCTTACCTTGCGTATTTTTCCTTACTGCGCCTACTCGGAGGAGTTCATCTAAAACTGCCCGTGGCGGGACGTCTCCAGAGAATCTTTTAACTAGGTGAGAGAAGCAGCTTTCTCCATTTTCAAAATTGAGGGAGATCGGTTTTCCCTGTGAATCTAAGTATTTAGGGTCGCTGATCCAGCCTGTTAGTACTCTTACCGCGCGGTTATAACACTCTTCCGGCGGGAGGCAGGCCACATTTTCTCCTCGAAGCTTCGCAACATCTTTCCGAGTTAAGCCGGTGATAGTCGATACTCTAGACACCGTTTGCTTGCGACCCTCGACCCCGAATTCTTTCCACGCTACTTCTACATACACCTTTCGTGCCATTTCGACAAATGAACCGAAGGCTACGCCGTTTCTCAATAGTATGCGGATGAGTGGACGGAGTAATTTTTCAACTGCGTGTGAGAGTGAAGTTTTTAGGCTTTGAATCATAATGATGAAATTATTGATCTCAATTAATTGGATATCAACTTGATTTTTATTAATTTGGGAATAAAATCCCAAATATAGAAGTTGCTTATTTTGGGGATTTAGCTATTATTCAAATCACTTCGCACTTTATTAAGTTTTGAAACAGATTCGAAAGAGTAGAAGGGGATCTACGAAAGAATCACATTTCAATCGCTTAATTTAAAATCGGGTTGGAGGATTTCTCATGAAATCTAAGAGCTACTCAAGTTGGGGCTTTTTAACTGTACTGGGGCTGTTCATCTCTTGGGCGGGTTCAGCGGTTGCTCAAATTGAATTTGGTTCTCCCGAAAAGTTTGAGCTAGGTCAGTACCCAACTCATCTCCTACCCATCGATCTAAATCAAGATGGGCATCTCGATGCTCTGGGCGCCGCTGAGAGTGAGGTTCATATTTTCATCGGGGATGGTTCGGGTGCTTTAAAAAAAGCCAACTCCATCGGAGTTCCTTATACCGCTCGTGGATTAGCTGTGGGGGATTTTGATAACGATGGAAGAATCGATTTTGCTGTTGGTCAGAACACCGATTTCAAGTGGACGACGACGGGAGATATTTTCTGTGGTCGTAATGCTGGTACTCTAATATTCTTGGGGGTCGGGGGAGTTGAAGATTTAGAATTCACCTTTAAGCGTTGCCTTACAAATATTTCTGGCCCGATGACGGTTGGTGATTTTAATGAGGATGGATTTGAAGATCTCATCATTGAAGATTACCGCAGCAGTCGATCCAACCCAATGTATTTGTATATCAATCATGGGGATGGCACTTTTAAAGATCCGGTGCGTATCGGCAATGGACGAAACCCCATTGCGATTGATTTTGATATCGATGGTCATTTAGATTTAGTTTCTGGAGGTTCCGCAATTCTATTCGGCCTCGGCGATGGAGTCTTTGAAGAGTCAGAAGAACTTTTTGCTTATCCGGAGTTCGCTCTTGGAGATTTAAATGGCGATGGTTTATTAGACCTCGCGCACACTTATTCCTACCGTCAATTTCCAACGGCTGATCCTGAACATCGATTAATTAAAACGCTTCAGCATAGTGGTCGAACTGGATCGACTGAATATGAAGTCATTCCTGAATTACCAGTAGCCCTAAAGATAGCTGACTTTGATCGAGATGGTCGGGGAGAAGTTATGGGGAGAATTGGAGGACAAGGATTCTTCTCTGTATTTTCAGAAGACGGAATTGTCTCTCATGATCCTATCGGTTCCATTCGTCATTTTACAATCGTTGAGGATCTCGACGAAGATGGATTCTTAGACTTAGTAGTGATTGATAGCCCCTTTGAAGAAGATGGCAATCTGTATTTTATTAAGCAGTTTGGTGGAAACCTCAACCATGATAACGAGCCACCAGTAGTTAGCATTGTCAAGCCGGCATTGGATATGGTTGTATCCAATGATGTTGCACTCAATGTCACAGCTCACGATGCGTCTGGAATCAGAAAAGTCGATTACTATATTAATGGTTCAAAAGTCGGTTCCTCAGCGGGCCCTGCTCCATATCGTATCAATTGGTTTTCGAAAAGGGTTGAGGATGGAGTTTATACTTTGTTGGCTCGCGCCTTCGATTCCAAGGGTAATTCAGCTGAATCCAGTCATGAAATCACTGTTAGTAACGCACTCCCCACGATTCTATCTTCGCCGGGAAGTGATCCAGTGGACGTCGGAGAGTCTCACGTTTATAACCTTGCTGTAACCGGAGCAGAGCCCATAACTTTTTCTGTCTTTGAGGGACCTAAGGGAGTTACGGTTCAACCTGAAACGGGGAGGGTCGAATGGATTCCCGAATCTCATCAATTAGGGGATCATGAAATTACAATTACCGCTACAAATGTTGTAGGCTCAGTTAGTCAGACTTATCAATTAAGTGTCATCGATACCTTACCTCCGACAGGGCCGACCGATCTACGTCTCCTGGAATTGCTGAGCGATACTTCGGCAAGGATCACTTGGAATCCATCCGAAGACCGAGTGGGTGTAGCCGGCTATAAGATTTACCGTTATTACTACACCAATCGATGGCATAAAGGATACAGGGCCTTTGATCAAGTCGAAGGGACTGAGGTGGTGGTCGATTGGGATTTTCCTGAGTGGAGTACCAGTCGAGCTTCTTATAAAGTTGCTGCGGTGGATGCCGCTGGAAACATTTCTGAACTCAGCAATGTCTTTTATGGCCCTGAGCACGTAAATATCCCTCCTAATATTTACCATGTTACTGGGAGTAACAACGGAGAGATCGTTTCGTACTACAAAGATGGTCTCGCGTATTATCGAGGAATTGTGGGCGACCTTTTCCATTACCAGATGGCGGTTCAAGGACGTCCCACACCCACTCTTACCTTGGTTTCCGGCCCCGAGGGTATGACTCTTAATGGGGGAAGAGCAGAATGGGTTCCCCAGCCCGATCAAGAGGGGGTGGGGACGGCCATTGTCAGGGCGACGAATTCAGAAGGTTCGGCGGATCATGTTTTTTACTTTCATGTTTATCCTTCATTAGTAGGGAATAAGCCTCCGGTCATCTCCGTCTCAGCCGAAGATTCTTTTCTTGAATTACCCGATGAGAGTTCCACTGTGCTTCATGCAAGTGCGTTGGATGATGGTTTACCTGAAGATGGTGAGCTGAGCTACTCTTGGGCGTTGAGTAGTGGTCCCGAAGAGATTTCGATCGAGAATCCAGAACTTCAAGACATCGAAGTTCAATTTTCTACGGAGGGTTTTTATCACTTTGAGGTGACGGTGAGTGATGGAGAGCTAAGCTCTACTGGACGAATCATGGTACGAGTATGGCAACCCACTGTGGTTGAAAACAAGCCCCCATTCGTCAGTCAATTGCGAGATGCGACGATACGACTGCCTTTAGATAATGTCTATCTCAGCGCCATCATCGTCGACCATCCTGATCCTATCTATACCTATAGTAAATTGAGTGGGCCGGGAGAGATTGACTTCAGTCCGCCTTCGAGTCGAACTCGACTTAACTTTGCAACAACCCGAGCTTTCTTTACAGAGGCTGGAGTTTATCAAGTCCAAGTGTCTGCCGATGACGGTGAGTTTGTCGTCTCTACTTCTGCCACCATTACCGTTCTGCCAAGAATTTCCATTCCTTGGGATGAGGAAGAACACGAGGAAGAAGATGACGAGCCTCCAACTGCAACCCCAGGCCTCACTTTCGATAACTTAACTTACCGGGGTGTCGATTTAGATTGGGAGCCGGCGACGGATAACCAAGGAGTCGCTGGGTATCAAGTCCTCGCCAGAGAAAACGAAGAGGGTGCTGGTTTGATGACCGTGGCTTCTGTACCTGCTTCAGTAACTGGAACTAGGATTGATTCTTTAGAGCCCGAAAAGTCTTATGAGCTCTGGGTGAATGCCTTCGATCATTCTGGGAACGCTGCGGATCATTCTGAAGTGAGCCCTCTACTTTTGACAACTCTCAGTGAGCCTCCTGGTCCATCCTTTTTACGAGGGGATTCAAATGGAGATGGAAGGATCAATTTAGGTGACCCTATGGAGATTCTCTTTCACCTCTTTCATGGGAATAGAGACTTACAGTGTTTAGACGCCTCAGATCTCGATGATGACGGAGAGGTTTTAATGAACGATTCAATATTTGGTCTGACGTATCTATTCTTGGGAGGGCAGGCACCCACAACTCCAGGAGTACGTTATTGTGGTCCAGATCCAACAGACGATGATGCTCTGGATTGTCTTTCTCATTCAAGTTGTGAAGGACAAGATTGATATGCGTTGACTCTCAGAGGTCTAGCTAACTACTTACTCATCCGCCTTGGGCGATAATACAGCTAATGGTGACCAGCTGTTTTTATCGCCCAACTTTTATTTATGGGGAAGCTACCAAGTGAAGGATAGGCCGACATCGACGAAAACCCGTTCGACGTCATCCCCGATTCCGTAAGACATTCCCAGGTGAGCCCGTAATTTTTGGGTCATTTGCCAATTTGCTCGGAAGGTTAAATTACGAAAATCGAACTCTTGTGAGCCTAATTCAATCCACTGGGTACTCAGTGAAGCTTGGAATGAAAGCTTATGATCAAACAGGGGGAGGTAGGCCGTGATATGCCCGCCGTAACCATCTTCAAAAGTACTGTCTAAATTATAGATAGATACCGTGAGGCTCGCAGATGGGAACCAGACTTTACTATATTTTGAAAGACTGACGTTCCACAAGAGCAGGTCGTCTCCTGGGGAAGAGTTCACCCAAGAGATCTCCTCATGGAGGCGAAGCCCCCAAAATAAATTTTGGGTTGAACCTATCCAGTAGCGCCAGGAATTTTCGTTTATAGCGTTTAGGATGATAAGCTCGGTAGAATCTCGTTCCGCTCGAATATCGATAGGTTGATATCGATCGATACCTCCCATAATGTTGATGTTGGGTAAAACAAAATAACTGAGATAGGCGTTCCATCGGGTGAGCTGAACGCCGTCCCTATGTTCCATGTTACCCACATCAAAATCGATCTCTGAAGTTGATGAACAGTAAAAATTTGAGCCGAGTCTCAACGATTGATAAGCGATAAACGCTACTCTATCTACCTTGCCTTCATAGAGAGATGAGAGTACGCCCGTCGTTGAGCTCAGCTCATGAGAATCGGATTCTGAATGAATTCTTAAATAGGGGATGATCAATGGTTCTTTGATCGATGGTGAAAGTCGATCTCGGTCCGGTTTAAACCCTAGAAAGCTACCTAAGCGAAGGCCTTCCATTAGAACTTTTTCCCCTTGAGTTCCATCTAAGTAACCCACTTGAGGTAACTCATGGGGCAAGAACCTACCAAACCTCAAGAGGCTGTCATCTGGGTATCGCTTTTGGATGGATAATCGATAGAGGTCAAATCGTAGTTGGTTAAAACCGTCTGAGTTTTCTAATACATCTCCATCTCGATACGATAATTGATTGTACCAATTGATGCTCCACAAAGAACCTTTGAGACGTTCGACGCTTCCTCGAGTGCCTAATCTTGAAATGGAGTAATCCCTCAACCCATCGTTAGAATCCACTTGTAAGTCTTGATTGAACCAAATCCTACCATGAGAAAGGTTTTTTGGAGTCGTCAAGCCCTTGCTTTGCTTGTCGGGTGCCAGCAATGGGGTGAAGTTGCGAGGCTTCTTGGGCCTTTTAACTTCTGGGGGAGTGGAAGTTCGATTTGTTCGAGCTGGAGTAACGATAGTGAACTTCACGACATCTCCAACTCGAAGAGATTCCCCTACGACAGAATCGAGCGAGGTGAGTAGGGAAGATCGTGGAGAACAACGTTCAATTTGGGCTTTAGAAATTAATCGACCGCCCCGAGTCACTATTCCGACCATTCCTGGAGCTAAGTGCTCATTTTTACCAGCGTCGATGTAAAAACCTTCTGGGATTACAATTTGGATGCGGCTTACAACTTGCTCTTTAGCTATTAAGTCGAACATTGAGCAGCATGTGAAGGCAATACCCAACGCAAAAATCTGAGCATAGATCTTTCTATATTTTGAATTTTGCATTTTGGTTTCCTCTTCACTAAATCGTTTATGTTGAATCTTGCTCCTTCGGAGGCAGCTTCAACCGTTTCAGCAAATCTTAGATTTGCTTACACTCCGCTAAACATAGGCTCTGCGAACCAATGAAGTAATGATGGAACAAAGACCTTCGATCTTTGTTCGCGGCCGAGTTGATCCCAACTCGGCTTAGTTTCTGTTTAATCAACAGAAACTAAATACTTACGTATTGTTGATTCCATAAATTTTTTTACTGTTTCTCCAAGGCTAACTTCTTCCGTTGGGGTGGCAGTTGTAACAAGCTTGAGAGCTGTAGATGTATCCATTGACATCACTGTGCTCGTCGTCCGCCTCCGACCTCCGGTGCTCGTGACAATTGATGCAGGTAAATTGAGCAGCGTTTCCAGACTGATGGCAGGAAGTACAAGAGAGGTTGTGATCTCCAGTTAATGGGAAGCGATGGGTGTAGGTTGATGGCCTCCACGCATTGGTGGTGTGACAGTTTTGACAGAGCAGTGAATAACCTAAGCTTTGGTGATTGGGAGCGCTTACGTAGTCACTGTTATGACAATTGTTACAAGGTGGAATTGGGGGTTGATGAAAGAAGGTTGCTGGCTTCCAGGCTGAGATCGTATGGCAGCTTTCACAGTTTAATGGGTAACTTGAGGCTACATGATTGGGCGCCGACACATAATCATCGTGATGGCAAGGATCACACGCAGGGGATAGCCCTGAGAAGTTATTGCCTAAGTGACACTGATTACAGTTCAGCCCACCGTGCCCTTGAACCAAGGGAAAGAAATCGTGACTTAAGTAGGCACCGCCCCACCCGGAAGTATTGTGACAACGCGTACAGTTATGGACCCAACCTTGTGCCTCATGGTTCGGAGTCGCTTGTTGAAAATCTTTGGTATGACAGGCTTCACACCGAGTGGGGGCTCCACGATATTCCCCTGCTGGAGCGCGAGGATGGCAGGACTCACATGGAGTTACCGCATGAATTCCACTCAAAGGGAATCTCGTTCGGGCGTGATCCGAGATAACTCCTACTGGATTCCAGGAGTTCTGATCGTGGCAACGTTCACACTGAGGGCCAAGATTACCTTGGTGTTCGTCAAGATGACAACCTCCACAACCATGGATGACAAATTCAGAGACAGGGCCGCGGTCGTTGTGGCATCTCAAGCATGCAGCATGAACATGCGCACCTTCTAAGGCGTATCCCGTTTCTTTCTCATGGTCAAAGGAGAAGTCCTCCTTGAGTTGACTCCAGCCGGATGACTTATGGCAGATGGAGCAATCACCAGGAAATGTGTCATGCGGTACTAATGGACCCCAGGACTCGTTCCAATTGTGACGAGGCATAAAGGTATCGCAGTCGACGACTAAGAGTAGGTAGCCGATAAGAAGAACTATCGATCCCAATTGAGCAAAACGGTTGGGGAGTTTAGCGTTTTGGAAGTTCATGACAATCCTGACACTCCATCCCAAGGGGTTTAAACTGAGTGAGTTTTGAGCCATCTTTTGCCGTGATTTGGGGATGACAGCTCTTACAATCAACCTTTGCGTGGGTTTTATCTAAGTGAAATTTCGATTGGGTGTTGTGATCGAAATCAATTTTCTTCCAGGAACTTCGACTCGTGTGACAAGAGTCACAAGTCTGAGATTTCTCGAATTGACCTTGGTGATAATCGTCGTGACAGGAAGAACATTTTTGTGAGATGCCTCTGTACTTCACGATTGAACTTTGGGTTTGTTTTGATGTCTCATTCTTTTCGCTTGGATGGCAGCGACTGCAATCAGCTTCGAGGTGAGCTCCATCCAGCAGGTATCCGGTTTGAGCAAAGTGGTCGAAAGGAACAATTTTAAAATTCTGATGTTCTTCGCTGTGGCAATGAGAACAATCACCGTTTAGGAGTTCATTTTGAAATTGTTTGCCGTGAGGATTTTCATGACAGGATTTACAACTCCGGGGAGTGCCTGCAAATTGGACGACTTTGTTTTCACTTTGCTGATCATGGCAGTGAAGGCAAGATACCGCTTTGTGAGGGGCGGTGAGGGGATAGACTTTCGCGTGTAAGCTATGCCCAAAGTTTGAAGGTATAAAATGCTGATCGGAGTGACAATCAGTACACTGTGAGTACCTGTCATCGAATTGCCCACCGTGTACATCCTGATGACAACCGTTACAGGTTTCGGGCTGACGATTGTATCCCAGTTGATGAATGGAGGGGTATTTCTGAAGGTACTCTAACTCTGATTCATGGCATTTTTCACAGCTCACTTCGTGATGAGGTGACTCCAGTGGGAAAGACGTTTCCTTATGATGTTTTGCCGTCATGACCTCTAAGGCTTGAGTCCAGGTCGTGTCGGTGGTGAGATGGCACGTCTCACAATTGGGCGCGAGATCAACTAGGTGAGGTGAGTTATGACATTGATGGCATTGAGTACCCTTGACTGCTCCGAAAGGATGCTCCAATCGTTCTGATGTTCCTGATTCTGCAATTTCATGACAGCTTTGGCACGACAATTTTGTATGAGCACCCGTCAGCGGGAAATGAAGACCATGATCAAACTTTGAGGCCGGATTAAATGCGTTTTGGTCATGGCAAGACTCACAATTTTTCGATAGGCCTCCCGAGTGAATGTCTTCATGACAACTGATGCACTCTTGATTCAAACCTAAAAACGACTGAGTTCTTTTTACATTTTTGTAATCGGAAAGCTGGAATTTCCCCTGGAATTCTTCGTTGTGGCACTGAATACAATCCAACTTGTTGTGTTGCCCTACGAGCTGAAATTCAACATGTTCATGTCTGAAAAATTGAGGGTCAACTCCTCTCCATGATTTTAAATTAGTAATCTTGAAGTCTTTTCCCAGATGCTCCATATGACAATTCGCACACTGGATTTCCTTTTCTTTCAGTAAAAAATGATGAAAACCCATATTTTGATCGAGTTGATCTTGAATCTCTTCGTGGCAATCTAAGCAACCCTGTGCTAATCCTTGCTCCGAGTGACAAGTCGAGCAGGAGGAGAGCTTTGTAGACTCGTGGATATTAGAGTGAGGAGAAGACAATGCGCCCGGCATGGGATGATTCAATGCGATGAAACAACCCATCAAGAGGAGCATTCCCACCCCGAACAGTATGGGACCTCTTGGATCGGAAAACATTACTTCACTCCTTTCAGCATCCAGAGGTCTCCGAACGCAACGGCTATCACAACGTGAAGGATCACAACTACAATCATCACGATGGCCAACCAGCGATGGAGAAATCTCCACGATGACATCAATGAGCGAAGCTCGTTATAACGAGTCAGCCAATGGTGTTCTTGGCAAAGTTTTTTTAGTAAGGGGAATATCTGTTTCGATTTACTGCATAAGTTCGGATCCAGGAGTACTCGATTCTTTAACTTCTTAAGTTGCTGACGAGTTTGTTTATCCCCAGTGATAATCCGTCCGATTTTTACAAAGATATTTAAGGTTGCTGAGGTGTTGGGGTTTAGATTCAAGTATTTTAACTGATCTAAGTTCAGACCAAGCTTCTCAAGCTTTTGCTTGTAAGTCCTCAATCGAAGTCGTACTTCATCTCGATCTAATTCTTGACCTTCATTGGAGCGGGGGACGTGGGCATAAATGTAACGCCCTAGAATTCCGGCCAGCACTACGATGGTCATCGTAGAGAGAGCTAACATTCCCATGGCGCTATAGGGTGCAAAGCCCGTGTGGAAAAGAATTAGGGCGGGACCGATGAGTCCAGTGACAACATGAAACCTCATCCAAGTTTTAAATGTTCCCAGCCATTGAATGGCGGCGAGTCTTTTCCGGATCAGGTAGCTTAAGTTCAAGACCATCAGGCCGGTGCCAGCGACTCCTAAGAGCAAGCCGAATTTTCCTGAGGGCCGTAAAACTGAATGTAAGTAGTGAAACGGTCTTTCTTTGATTCCGAGTAAATAATACTCAGCACCCGAGTAGAGTAAGCCCGATAGGCAAATAAACGTCACACTGCAGGTGATGAAGCTTATCGATGGAACTTTTAACGACGCTTGAGACCGTTTTGCCGCTGGGGGATCACGAGTGGGTTCCGGCTCAGGCTCAGAAGAGGGAATAGGAGCTTCAGTAGAACTCGCTTGTTCCAGAATTTCCTTTTCTTCTTCATCGTCAACTATGATAAGAAAATCTTCGAATTCTTCAGTCGGACTCATGTCGTTCGCCCAAGCTCAGGGGGAGCTTGCTCCTGTTCACTCGCCTCTCCTCCAAACCGAATATTCAGTTTCTTTAATAGAGGGAAGGGAGGTTCACCGCCGGCGAAGATAAAGACAAAATCGTTCTCAATTTCTTGGTGCTTCTTCACTCCATCTTCATCGATTTCTATAGTGACGGAGTCTGATGAAATCTCTTTTAAATTGGATTCCATCAACAATTGAAGTCGACCTGATTCCGCGTATTGAGTAAGGCGTTCCTCATTTCTTGGTTTAAGTCGGAAAAAGTGTTTTTTCCTATAAGACAAAGTTACTTGATTACCAGATTGATTGGCTAATCCGGTGGCTGCTTCGATGGCACTGTCACCACCGCCAACCACTAATAACTTTTGGTTCTTATAAGTCGCCGCATCGATGAGCTGATAGAGAACTTTTTCTGCTTCTTCACCGGGAACTCCGAGGCGCCTCGGGGTACCACGACGACCTAAAGCAAGAACGACAAATCTGGAATAGACTTGGCCTTTAGAGGTTTCTGTTACGAAGGTGTTTTTATTTTTCTCACAATGGAGAAATTTAATTCCTGTTTTGATTTGTAGATTGAATTTTTGAATGATCTCTTCCCACAAAGAGATTAAATCTTCTTTGATGAACTCATTATTCTTCACCTTTCCGTAGAGCGGTAGAGTGAAGGGTTGGGTCATCGTGAGTTTTCTTCGGGGATATTTCCTGACAGTACCACCCACGTCATCTTGATCGATCGTTAAATATCTTAAGCCTTGTTCCTTTGCTTTAAGCGATGCTGCAATTCCAGTGGGACCCGCACCAACGATCAAGACATCTATTACATTTGAATTTTGTTGTTCGTTCGGGTGAGGAGAGGTGCTTTCAGGGAGTGAGGCTATAACATGCGTGCCTTGTTCGATCGCATTTCTAATTAATGCGATTCCACCCAATTCACCAGCGATATACATACCCGGGACCGAGGTCTCGTAGTCATCTGAAAGGAGGGGGATATCACTTCGATTAGAAACATCCCCAAGCCCAATTTGAATCGCATCCACGGGACAAGCTGTTTTACATCTCCCGTGGCCGATGCACCTGGATCCATGAATGATGTGAGCTACCCCATTCACGATTCCTAAAACTCCGCTTTCAGGGCAGCCAGCGATACAGCTTGCGCAGCCGATACAAGCTTGAGTGTCTATTTGAGGATGTTGGGCAATCGCTTTATCGGTTCCTCGGTCTTTCGAATCTCGAATTTCAGCAACGACTTTTTCAGTGAGTACCTTATTGATACGACGCTGCCACAAACTGATGATCAACAGTGTCATCAGGATGTAGAGAGATAGCTCGAGGATAACTTTGGGTTCCACCATCGTTATGTTCTCTTCTGATTCTCGGATGCAGCTTTTAAGTTTTCTGAAGGGATCACTCCCAGAGTTCTGGAGCCAATCCGCTCGTCTTATAAAAGGTGCATTCCGAAGGCTGGGCCAATGCCATTCGATTAGCCGCACACATGTCGGAACCCTCTCAGAATGAGTATCGGATCAAAATAATAGGCGGGCAACTCGTAACGCAATTATTGGGATAAAAATCCCAAAAGATGACAATTTGTTGAGGTGTATAGAAGAAATTACGTAAAAGATAGTGATATGTTGATGTCGTAAGAGCGAGTCGGTATGAGCTTTGAGGGGCTCAGATGATGTTGAGGGATGAAGGTTCAGTTTGAGAGTAGAGGGAGGGTAAAAGGCTACGATGAGGTCTCAAAAATCCGTACTTTGGCCTTGAACTTGAGTTTAGGGTGCGGGGCGGTTCACTCTAGAGTTGGTTTCCACCGAGTAGAAGTTTGAGGAGAGTGCGTAATATTTCCGGTTTTCACGTATTTCTCTTTAGGGTTAAATCTAAATATTCCCCGTTAAATACTTATATCTACAATATTTGAAGAAAGTACGTAGCTAAATCGTTAATGATTGATGATAATAAGCCAATCAATCGTTTGAGGCGCCAAACTTTTGGCGCGTATATAAAACCGAATATGAGACATATCGGTTCGGTATGGGCCTGCGTTTAGTTACCTCACGTTTATCACAGATCAATGAGTCAAGCTGTAAGAAAGGTTCTCAAGCGTGCGCTTCAAAGCATGTTGAAGCCGCTCGTTCGAATATTACTAAGAAATGGTGTTCCCTGCGCTGCTTTTCAGGAGTTAGTTCGGCATGCCTACGTCCGGGTTGCTTGGGAAGAATTTGGGGTAGAAGGAAGAAAGCAATCTGTTTCGAGAACGGCCACGATTACGGGATTAACTCGAAAGGAAGTTCGAAGGATCTTAGATGAACCCGAAGATATCGAACTTGATCATGATAAGTATAATCGGGCGACTCGAGTCTTGACGGGTTGGTTGCGTGATAAATCATTCCATGGACCTGATGGTAAGCCCAAAGCTTTACTGTTTGAGGGTGAGAAAAACTGTTTTACAGATTTAGTTCGAACTTACAGTGGAGACGTTACCGCTAGAGCTATTTTAGATGAATTATCCCGTGGGGGGGCTGTAAAGAAATTAAAAGATGGTCGTATCAAGCCGATGGCTAGGGGGTACATTCCAAGCGTTGATGATCACGTCAAGATTACTATCTTAGGCCGGGATACTACCGATTTAATTTCAACCATCGATCATAATCTCACGAGTGCACCTGAAGAGGCCTTTTACCAAAGAAAAGTTGCTTACGATAATTTGGTTGTTGAGTCTCTTCCAAAAATCAGGGAGTTCTCTCGAAAGGAAGCGCAAAAACTCTTAGAAAAAATTGATCGACTGATGGCTAAACACGATGTGGATGCAAATTCAAAATTGAGCGGAGAGGGAAAAGCGAGATCCCTCCTCGGAATCTATTACTATGAAGAAGCGCTGGAGGAAGAATAAGTACTGTATTAAATGGAGTGACAATTATTTAATTTATTAAATAGGGAAACAGGAGTTTGTCCTTTTACTTTTCGTCACGTCTTTTCTTTTTAAGGGTAGCGAGCTTCAATCCAGCTTGGGCAAATTTTTTATAGACGCCTCTTTTACTTATATTCAATTCCTCGGTGATTCTATCGACATCTCCGGCATGCTTTTCGTAAATATATAGTAGATACTCACGATTCATAGTTTCTAAAAGTTCTGAATAGCTTTGGTCTTTAAACAGCCAACGAGGGAACTGACTCGTAGAACGTACTTTTCCTAAAGCCGTTAAAATAGCTTCCGACCCGATCGGGCCAACAATCGTTAATGAAAGGCGACGGACGAGCGATTCAAGCTCTCGGATGTTTCCAGGCCAGGAATGGCTGCGAAGTACTTCCCATGCTGATTCCATAAAAACGGCGTCCCGGCCCTGATCGGGGAGGTCAGCCTGAAACTGAGAGACGAGGATTGGAATGTCTTCCGCCCTCTCTCTTAGGGGAGGAATATCGATAGTGATCCCTTTTAAACGGAAGAATAAATCTTCGCGATAAGAATTGCTATCACATAGGCGGCGGAGTTGGGTCTGAGTGGAAGCAATAAACCGGATGTCGAGAGGGATTTCTTCGTGACTGCCCACGGGACGAATGCATTTTTCTTCGATGAGTCGAAGGAGTTTGACCTGGACGGGCATGGAGATCGAATCGACATTATCTAAATAAACAGTGCCATTTTGTGCTGCTAAGAGTGTGCCTTCCTTCTTCTCATCGGCGCCCGTGAAGGCTCCCTTTTCATAACCGAAGAGCTCAGCTTCAAACAGGTTCTCTGGAATTGCAGCAACATTGATAACGACAAACTGAGCCTGGCTTCGGGGACTCATGATATGGATCCAGCGAGCTAGGTAATCTTTGCCTACTCCAGATTCACCCGTCAATAAAACGGGAAGAGTGGAGTCACGGGTTTGTTGGAGAATACGATAAATGTCTTGGATTTGAGGTGAATTTGTTTTTGCCGCTAAGGGATTCGTAAGAGGAATTGTAGAAGGGCTGCCATCGCGAAGAAAGGGTTGAGTCGTTGTTCGAAGTTCCTCAGCGGGTAAATCGAGTAATGAATCTGAGAGTATTCTCGCTATGAAGGGAAGGTGTTCAGAAAATTCTAATTGGGGTGATTTTTTCACGAGTTCAAGCCACACTGGACCGTTATCAGGATCGGTATACAAATCGAGATGAAGGGTATCTTTGGATTCCCCTTCATTCGTCTCCTCTGAGGATGAGCTTATTTCTCGGGATACCTGAGCCATGATCTCGCTTCCTTTATGGAAGATGGTTCCTCTTAGGGAGTCCGTTATTTCGACGACTAACTTTAAGGAGGTCTGAGGCTCTGGACAAGATCGAAGCATTTCTAAAGATTTAAGGAATTTGTGGATCCGAAGTACTTCTTCATTCGAATCCACCTCACTATATTTTTGGACTAATCCTAATCGTTTTAGGTGATCCCTCGATAGATAGGTTTTCCTATCCTTCTGGTCCAGCCCCTTTAAGAAATCTTCCTTGTGTTGTTTGAGTGAAGCTTCTGAACCTGAAGAGGTGAATTTCATTCTTATCAATTCAATCAACCAAGTGATTTCCCAATTTGATCCGGGAGTTATTGCGCCTCGAGAATCAACGAGCAAGTCTTTCGTCTCACTCTTAAATACATCGATGGAGTGGGATGAATGTTTTTGTTGGATGCAATCTAAACGGGCCGCTAAAAATGGGAGACGAGGTCCGGCTTGTCGGATGGGATTTAATAAAGCGTGTTCATTCAAAAATGTATTCAACTCGTTTAGATAGCGATTTGATGCTTCTAAGTTCCCTCGCCTGATACTGATTTCGCCGAGCAATAGCAAGCATTCGAGGACTCCAGGAAGCTGTTTTGACATTTGGAAGACTTCTAATGCACGTGAAATCCAAAGCCCAGCTTCTTCGTATTCCCCTGTCTCCATCAACGCCGAGGCTGCGATGACCCATTCCCAGAGATCACCATGGGAAGGTGATCCACGTTTATCAAAGTTTTTACGAAAGGGTTCAAATATTTTTTGAGTTAAGTTAAGCGCGAGTCCATTGTTTCCCACGAGGGCTTCGAGATAGGCCACCCGAGAAAAGATAGCTCGTTCTAGACGCGGGTCTTCAGTCTTTAGGTTGAGCAGCTCTGTTGCGAGGGTACGACCCTCAGCCCAACGTCCCAGATAAATCTCGTTTTCTAATAAGTAGACCTTGCCGAACTTCTCTATCAGAGGATCGGGAATCTCTTTCGCCAGATTTATACAATCTTTCCAAATCAGGGTGGAATCTTGAAGAGTGATCCGATAGTTGAGGGCTTGGGAATAAAGATAAAATAACTCACCTCGTTTTGATTTTTCGATGTGAGGCATTTTCGAAAGCGAACAAAGAAGTTTATCTGATTCTTTGAACTCACCGAGTCTTGCGTGAATAGAAGATAGGTTGCAACGAATACTAAAAAGAGTCGTTTCGTCCCCTATGGTTTCGGCTAACTTGGAGGAGCGTTGATAGACGGATATCGCTAGGTCGAGCTGGTTGGACTGGTGGTAAGCTATGCCTAAATTATTTAGTATCAGAGCCGTACTCGAGGGGCTGTCGACATGCTTGGTATAGTCAAGACTTCGTTCGTAGTGATGGGCAGCTCGCTCAAAGTCAAATTGACGTAAATAGATATGCCCCGTAATCGACTCTAAATTCATACTGTGAAGGGCGTGAGAAATCGGATCGGAATCCTCGCTTTGTCGGGAGGCCAATAACTCAAGTCCCCGGTTGGCATAATTACTAGCTTCAGCAAAGGAAGCCAGGTAGAGGTACAAGGAGGCAATCTCAGTGACTAGCAAAATTGTTTCATCGGTAGTTGAAGTCGATTCAGAAAGTTGCATTCCTTCTTGAAAATCAAGGAGAGCTTTGTCACTCAATCCTGATCGCAAGTTGGCTCCGCCCCGTTTTCTGAGAATCCGCATTCGGTCTTCAGGATAGAGAGAGAGTTTTAAGAGTCGATCGAAGCAATTGATGGATTCTAAAAATTCTCCCGATCTCACCTTCAAGTCGCCTAGGCGTTCTAAGAATAACTGCTCAACCTCTTGACCTTTAAAGTGATCCAATGCGAGCTCAAATAGCTCGACGGCTGAATCCATTTGGGCGGAGTTGAATAAGATTTCTCCCGCCTCCTTTGTCAAGGGTAAGGCTGTTTCTAAATCATTACCCTTTAAGAGAAGAAGAACCGCTTCTGTGCGAGTTTCAGGTGACTCCAATAGAAGCCTTCCAACTCTTCGGTAGGCTCTTTCTATCTTATCCTTTGGTAGTCCCAATTCATAAGGATCTAACTGGGAGAATCGATCTCGATCAAGAAAATACCCACCTTGACGGTGCTTGACGAACCCATATTGAATGAGACTTTGAAGAGAAGCCCGCAAGCGTTGCGAATCCATTTGAACTAAGTGACTCAGTGCCGGCTCTAAAATCGGTTTTGGAAAGAAAAGTAAATAGAGAGCAATTGATTTTTCTTCTTCGTTCAAAAGTTCAAATCGGCGTTTTAGAACTTCTAAGTAATTCTTGGGGGGGGCTGTTGTGGAACGATTTTTTCCTGTGACGACTCTTTCATGGATTAAATGGGTAAGAATCCCTGGATTACCTCCTGCGATAGGGAGGAAGGGCTTGAACTCAATGGTGTCCATTCGAGGAAGAAAAGGCTTTAGCGATAAAGTTTGATCTTCTTCGGTAAGGGGAGAAAGTTCGATGCACTGACAGTCGGATTGGATTTGAGAGTCATCGAAACTTTTAAATTCCCGTAGTGTAATCATCAAGCTCGGGAGTCGTCCGTGCGTCAGATTAGAGCTGTCTCTTACTATTTTTTGAGTGATAAATATATCGAGAGGGCTTAGACGATCGAGGTCTTCGAGAATGAGAATTACAGGTTGATCGTGGAGCTCTTTTAAAAGCTGATAGAGCTCGTTATAAGAGCGAGAAAATTCTTCACCGACCCCAAGTCGTTGGATTTCTTTTTGGTGGATTGGATCTTTTAGCAATCCGAGGCTTGTAAATAAAAACCGGAAACGATGCGGAGTATCGGCATTGATTTTTAACAGGGAAGCTACACTTCGAATGATGGCCCGCCACCCTGAGTGAGTTTTGTCAGTTGTGGGAGCACTCGAAATGACGGTTATGCCTTTTGCGATCAATTCGGTGATGCAAGCTTGAGTGAATCGGGTTTTTCCTATTCCCGGAGGACCTGAAATTAATAAGGGTTTGTTTTTTTTCTGAGAGTGAATATCTTCTAACCACCGGAAAAAGAGTTCGAACTCTAAGCGACGTCCCTGGAAATCTAAGTCGGGTAAACTGATATAGGTCTGGGCTGAATTATTATTTTGCTGAGGTAGCTGTGCTCGTAATTCTTCGACGGAGTTGTATCTGTGCTCTCGGGATTTCGCCAAGAGTTTCAAGATGATGGGGGCTAATTCGGCTGGTAGACCGTCAGAAGAAGGAGTTAGCCCTTGTTGGTGATTATGAATGACTTCGTGGGTTGTTTTTCCGGGGATAGGGTACGAGCCTGTTAAGGCTCGGTATAAAGTTGCGCCTAATGAATAAAGATCAGCTCGATGATCGACGTTTTCCTTTTTGAACATCTCGGGAGCACAAAACAAAGCCGTTCCTAAGTGATCCTCGATTTGATCTGAATCTGATTTTCTGAGTAAGCCAAAATCGATTAGAGTCACTCCATCAGCTGAAACAACGAGGTTCGTTGGTTTGAGGTCGAGATGGAGGAGTTCTCTATTATGAAGGTAGCCTAATACATCGCAGAGCTGTTCGATCAATGAGATCACAAAAGGGACTTCATCGTAAGATGCATCTTCACGGTATCGCTTTAATGCTGTGACTAGATCCTCGCCGGGGACAAAATCCATAGTGAAATAGGGTTTGCCATCGGAAGGCAGGATGCCAAAGTCATGGGAGGGAGCAATGCGAGGATGCCTCAGTTCACGGAGAGCTCGAAATTCTCTAAGAAGATCTTTCGGGGGAGCATTCGAGTGACAAATTTTTAATGCGAGGGGTTGCCCTGGTCTCAGTTTATCTTCAACGAGATATACCGTTCCGCTTCCTCCTTCTCCAAGTTTACGAATAAACTTATAACGAGGATGTGAAGGAGATTGGAGGCATTTAAGTTTCACGGTAACCGGAATGGACCGGCTGCATCAGTAGCAACCAGGGCTAAGAGTGGAATGAGCGCCAGAAAAATCGGACCTGTAGACCATGGAGGGAGACCACCTCTCGGAATCTACAAACAAGTGAACAAGGACTACAAAGGCATCGGATATATCTAAACGTTGATCAGCGTTAGCATCCGCGGCTTCAGGGCAAGCCAGGGCACCGTCTGCAGAAAACATATGATTGAGAATAGAAACGGGATCACTGAGATCGATGTTCTCGTCGAGATTCGCATCCCCACGACTGAAGAGCCCAATATCTCCTAAGACTTTTAAAACTCGGACGACTCCGCCGGTAGAATCAGGTTGTTCGGGGTTATCAAAGAGGTTGGTAGAATCGAAACTTGTATTCGTCGGTCGTGCTGCGTTGAAGTGAAAAGACTCACCGTCAGATTCAAAGAAGTTTCCTTGATAGTCGGCGTTTTCGTGGTCGCTAAACTCGAACTCTAATTCTGCTTCGTCGATATCTGTTCCCGACTCAAAGACTAAGTAAATTAACGGGACGGTATTGTTTGCCTCGAGGGAAAATTCAGGGCGTGCTTCGAAGTCGAGGACGATAGAAACCTGGAGCCAGGCTTGTTCTTCGATTTCCTCCGGTTCATCTGGGCTTGGAGGATCATCTTCTTCTTCATGATCATCGTCGCCTTCACAACCGAAAATGGGGTCTTCATGTTCACAACTGGTGAACCAACGAAATTCGGATTCCGATTCTGGGTGTTGAGCCATGAGTTGTTGAAGTTCTGGACTCAATTCAGGTCGGATAAAGCGAAGTCCGTGGGTGTGATACTCGAGACTCAACGAGATCATGGAGAGGGAAGAGAAGGTCTCGATCATGACGGGAACGCGAACTTCTTCTTTTAGTTCAAGATCGTCGAGTTGAATGTAGATATGAGCAACTGGTGGGTTTTCATCGTCATCATCTGAAAAGAGAGCCGATGTAAATAAAGAAGTGAACCCCATCCCAAGAATCAATAAGTAAGTCAATTTGAAATGACTACGTTGAAGTTTGATTGGGTCGATATATTTCATATCTTGTTCTTCAGGTTCAGTTCTTCAATTGGTTTTTTTAATAATCTTAATTTTAAGCTTTGGAACCTACGTATCAAGAGAAAATACGGGCTTTGGGACTAGGATCCCAAAGCCCGTTCGAACTTTAATAGCTCTTGATCCGATAATGGTTCAATTCGAGGATTCCCTACAGTGGAGGGAATCTACGGTCGTATCAAATCCAGGGATATGGGCTCCAGGAGGAGGAAGAGTTACGTTCCCAACGAATTGATACATGAGGACGGTGAGTGGGTCGGCAATATTGACTGCGCCATCGTCGTTGGCATCAGCAGCGTCTAAACATTCTGGTCGCTGACTCCCTAAGAAGAGGTATTGAAGACTGCTGATTGCATCCGACATGTCGACGACACGGTTGCCATTAGTATCTCCTCTTAAGAATTCAGCGTCATAGTTTCCTACAACGGTGAAGGGATTCAGAGCTGCAGGTAATGCTGGATTATTTTGGAGGCCTTTGGGAGTTCCTTTTTTACCTCTGCTTTTTTCAACTCCTTCGCCTGGGTTTTCCTCTTCCTCTTCTTCGTCTTCAGTTTCAAGCTGAATGACTCCACTGAGGATTTCGTCTCCTTCTGAATTCAATACGACGACCATGAATCCATCGAGATCTGCAAGAGAAGTGAGGCCGAAGGGAATCTCGGGATGGTCTTCACTTTCAAGTTCTAGCTCGGCTTCACCTTCGTCGTCGGTGGTTAAGATTGCCAAAGTGCTCGACTCCCCTGTATCAGGGTGTACGAGAACAATTTCAAAATCTTGACCCGCACTTAGATGCTCAATCTCAACTTCAAATTCAATCTCAGTATCATCGGAAGTTACTTCAGAGGAGAGCTCGATATCGAGCTTGGGGAGATCGTCATCATCTTCCTCGTCCTCCTCTTCGTCTTCCTCTTCATCTTCCTCTTCATCTTCATCTTCATCTTCATCTTCATCTTCATCTTCACATTCGGATTCAGTTCCCGGTTCTCCGATGATTCCGGTCAAGACATCATTTCCATCTAAATCGCGAACGACCACCATGAGGCCACTGAGATCGACGAAGTCGATAGCACTGAGGGGAAGAGATTCGTTTGAAGATTCTCCGTGAACGATGAGCTCTCCTCGGCCACGACTGTTGGTGGTGAGTTCACCCAGATCCGTTTCGGAATCATCAGCGTGAATAAGAGAGACAAGATAGACACTGGCAGGAGCTAATTTCTCGACTTCAACTTCGATTTTAGATTCAGTCCTACCGTGTTCAATTTCAACTTCAACTTCGATCTCACCGTAGGCGCTGCTGTCTAAATCAACAGATTGAAGGCAGCTTTCACTTTCGAACTCTTCACTGTCATCACCACCGTTGGGATCGGGAGGAGTGTCGTCATCCTCTTCCTCTTCGGGTTTTACTTCAGCTTCACCGATAATCCCTGAGAGGATAACGTTTCCATCAGAATCGACGACTGTGATTTCATATCCAGCTAAGTCGGCAACGGATCCGACTCCGAAGGGGATGGAGTCGCCTTTAGAAGTGTCAATTTTAAGTTTCGCTTCACCTTGATCATCGGTAGTGACGACACCGATGACTTCAGTTTCACCTTCGGGTTGCGCAAGTTTAATTTCATAAGCAGATTCGGGGTGGAGATGTTCCAGCTCAACCTTGATGACTAAGCGGCTGCCTTCCTGACCCAATTCGACTTCACCTTCAGCAACTTCACCGGTAACGGGATCTTCTTCAGGATTCGTGGGATCCAGATAAAATTCTGCTTCCCGCTCTTCATTGAAACGCAAATCTGGGGTCATTCCTGAAAGAACGACAACGCCATCGGGGTCTCGAACTTCAATGCTACGACCGGCGAGTTGATCCGGAGTTGATGCATCGAGGGGGAGCCCTTCTTCTCTTTCCCATTCATGCTCAGCTTTTCCTTCGTGGTCGGTCGTCAGAAGGCCGATGTCTTGGAAGTCTCGTTCGGCATCTGCATCTTGAGAATTATCTAAGTAAATAGAATAGGTCGTTGAAGCAGCTAATCCTTTTAGCTTTATCTTAAACTCGCTGGACTCAATTTTTACTGTTCCGCGAGCTTCTTGAAGAGCAGCATCTTCAGGGGGATTCAGTCGACTGCGTCGTTCATCATCGCTCCCCGATGAGGGAGATATCAAAAGGGCACCAAGTAAAAGTGTTGCAAGTCCTATTTTGCTGACGTTTTTCAGCATGAGATTTTCCTCTCTGGTCGAGACCCAAGCCTGAGCTCATCCCTCAGGGCAGATGGTGTTACATGACTGCAATCCGCCAGATGCAATCCCAACTGTTTTTGTATTAGCAAAGCTTGTTCCAAGTCTGGTGAGAGTCGTAAGGCTCTATTTTAAAGCTGCTTATATTAGTGAGCGGAAGGGGGTGTAAGGCTTGCTTTACCTTTTCTCAGACTCGAGTGAACTCGCAGTAGGAGTTTCACTGAGATCTCGATTACCTCAGGCGAAAGTCCATCGGATCGGAGTTTCATTTTATTAAATAGATTTCAGGGCAATCTTCTGAAGGGAGGTTGTTGAAAAATGCTTATATATAGGCTGAATCGTTTATTTTTCTCTCCATTTCATATTCATTGTGGGGCTCGACATGATACTTCAGAGTTGATTCAGAGCAGAATTTGAGTCGATTGGATCAGGTTTTGCTTTCTATGAAAGTCGCTGCCATCGACCAAAAGGTCAAAGCTCACATTTGAGAGCTCCTGGATTCAATGATTGTGGGTGTTATGTCATTTAAGGATCGAAGCCCTATGTCTTCTTTAATCGATTCCATCTTTAATTCTTATAATTGGCTAAGACCAAGAATGCTGCCCCCATCTAAATTACATTTAAGTGGGGGGATTGGTGGGTCGGGTTAACTTATAAACTTGAATTAGAGATCAGTTAGTCTTAATACAAAGCGTTAAGTAAATTTAGTATTATTATTGATAGTATAATTCTAAATCCATTCGATCTTTATGTTTTTACTCTCACCTAAATCAGTGCCAAACTTAATCTTTCGAACACCTCCCCTCTAGTTCATCCACCAGCGGGTTATCGGTTGGAGTCCGATTAAATTCACCAATAGCAGCTTTCTCATTCTTTGAGGTGGGGATTTTACTTTTGTTGAGTTGATCTTTCTTGAGTGAAGAAAATCTCGCAATCGAATACTTTTCACTATGGATGCTCGTTTGGTGTAACTGAATTTTAAGCGTTAAAATAATTTACTATGTCAATGCAATGTTGAAGTTGGGTGAGTTTCTACTTAAGATGTTTAGCATGTAATCTATTCTCGGTTGATTCTGATAAATTCCAATTTAGTCCCTTTGATTCAACTGGGTTAATTAGTTTTTTGAAACAAGCCTCTTTGGGATTCGTTTCAACCCTTTCAGTAAATCTATACGTATTTTTGGTGTTGCGGTCTTCAAATTTGCTAAAGATCAGCTTTTTGTGCCCGTGCTCACGAGTAAGTTTAGATCAACTCAGATTAATTTCTGTTTACTCAATCAAGCGAATTAATAGTCGTTAAACTGAAATTGTTTTAGAGAATTACCGTAATCAGAAATTTATCGATAGACTTAGGATGAATAAATCACATTTCATTAATTAATGAAAGAGATTGAATGTTTATACTAACTTGATGGGTAGTTTTTTATTTTGGGAGCAGTACTTTTGAAAATTCGAAGAGATCCTATGGCGTATGGGCAGTACTTTTTAACCAGGCTTTTACTGGCGCTACTCATTCCTCTCTCAACTATAGTTGAACCAATAAGCTTAATTTATGCAGAGGATTGTAATCAGAATGGCGTGGAAGATGAAATCGAATTGGCCGATGGGATCGAATTCGACTGCAACCAAAATGGCAAGTTAGATAGCTGTGAGACTGAAGTTGAATTTACGGTCAATCATCTCACTTCTATCAAAATGGAATTTCAGCCAATTTCTTTTGATGTAGAGGATGAGCATGCCGATGGGATGGGCAGGGTTGCAGTTATTTTTGACAGTCGACGCTTCTTACAACTTTATTCACTAAGCGCTGATAATGAAATCGTTCTCGAGAATGAGATCGAACTCAGTGGAATACTGTCTGCCTTAAAATTTGTTCATTTAAACGATGATGATTTTTCAGACCTTGTTGTGGCAATCAGAGAGACTGAAAATCGAGGAGCAACGATTCGAGTTCTATGGGGGAAGCCGGACGGTGAATTTGAACTTGGCCCTATCGAAGACTCGGGAATTTGGGTCGATGATTTAATTGCACATGATTTTGATCAAAATGGAAATCCTGAACTTATCGCGATCGCTCGCCGGGGAAGAGATAGTTATAAACTTATAAAGGATTTTGAACAAAGCTCGTTTACTGTTGAAGATTTTAATCAATTCTCCTTCTGGGATTCATGGGCTCAAGGTGATTTTAACGGAGATGGCTTTCTTGATTTTGGGATGATCGATGAAGGTCGGGATGAGTTAGCCGTCATCGGTAGTACTGAGAACTTAAAGTTTTTTCGAGCCGCTACACTCGTATTTCGTAATTACAGGCTGAATACATCGATGATTGCTGCAGGAGATTATAATGGAGATGGTTTCGATGATTTCATATTTGGTCCATCAGGCGATTCCCTTGATCGACATTTCGCTGTAGTTCCAGGGCGGAGAGATTCTAATTACTCTATTTCAGATATCATTAAAGTACCTGCGCCCAATGATCATGTTTACGGTTTGGCTTGCCACGACTTTAATAATGATGGTTTAGCTGATATCTTTGCTCAGAGTGTTTCAGGCGCTACGATTCATTATTCTCCTTCAAATAAAAACGTACCCGACTCTTGGTTGCTAAGCCGTGGGGCCGATTCTGGTGGAGGCACATTACCTCGAATTCGACTGGGTGACTTAGATGGGGACGGCAGTAAAGACCTCGCTGCCTTTGCAATTGGTCAGGCTAATATTGCATTCTTTCCTAGTGGATCCACGGATAGAATTTCTAAAGTCCCCGCGAAGTTTGTTGGTGAAGAGGTTTTGAGTGGCTTGCGAGTGGATCTCGATGACGATGGTGATTTGGATCATATTGCCGTTATCATTCGGGATAGGGATACTCATGTTGATTTCATCTACGAAGGTTCTTCACCCTACACGGAAACGATAAATCACTTAGAAAAATCAGTCATTGTAGTTGAAGATTGGCGTAGGGGGCGGCTGATCTCTGGCTACTTTAATCAAGATGAATATATCGATTTTGCATATCTTGAAGAAGAAGGGTTGCCTTCTCTTTATATAAGTAATGAACTAAATGATTACAGTCATCTCCGGCAAAGTAATTACCGGCTTGAAGATGATGGACCAGGAGTTTTTGGGCATTTTAATGATGATGAGCATTTAGACCTCGCAATCGGTGGAGTTGCAGGAGTGGTGATTCTCAACGGAGATGGTGATAAAGGATTTCGTGGGCAACGAACATACGAGGAAATTCATGCTCGGGAGATAATAGCCGTTGAGTTAAATTCCGATGCTCGAATAGATCTTGTCATTTCTGATTATGAAAGAAATTTAGTCTTTATACTTCATCAGCAATCTGCTGGTGGTTTTACAGAAGTACAATCTATTCCGGTCTCTCGAGCTCCTTACAATATTTTGTGTGAGGATCTCAACCAAGATGGATTTAAAGATTTAGCCTTCCTTATTGGATTTCCCTCGATGTGGATCGTTGCTCAAGGAAAAGAGGGCGGGACATTTGAAAGTTCAGTGCAGTATCCTATAGAAGTTCCTGATGGGGTCTGGAAATTAAATGGGCAGGTTGTCTCCTCCCAGCTAGATAATAATAGTCAAAGAGATCTATTGGTGATTCCTGCGGGAACTCCTTCACTGTATGGAGTTCTGAATCCCCTGAGTGATAGCGCTAAACTTTTTAAAAAGGGTATTGGATTTGTACCTGGGAATTCATTTGAGGGACCAACGTTTGAAAATGAAAATCAATCTATACACTCAACTTTGTTCATCAATAATCGAGGAGGAATAATAGAAACTATTATTTCTACTGAATTCCGGTTCGATGTTGATTGTAATCAAAATGGAATTCCTGATGAATGTGAGCTTTCCGGAGTTACCGATGTGAATGGGGATGGAGCTTTAGATGATTGCCAAAGTGATTGTGATGAAGACGGAATCTTTGATTCTGAGGCGATTTCAAGTGGTTTAGATTCTGATTGTAATGCCAATGGAATTCCAGATGGTTGTGAGTCTCTCCGAGACTGTAATCGCAATGGGGTTTATGATGCTTGCGACATTCAAAACGGTGATTTAGAAGACCGTAACAGGGATGGAACTCCCGACGATTGTGAAGAAAGTTCCTGTCGGATACCTGGTGATTTCAATTTGGATTCGAGCTTGAATTTAACGGACGCTATATTGGAACTAAGGTATCTCTTTATCGGTGGAGGGATTGAGCTTCCCTGCAAACCCGGTGAAGAAGATCACTTCGCAAATTTGTTTCTGTTGGATTGGCAAGGCGATGGTGTGTTTGATATTTCCGATCCAGTGAGTCTACTAACTTATTTGTTCTTAGGCACGGCGCCTCACATTTATTCTGTAGCAGGTTCTGAGCAGACTGCTTGTGTTGAGGTCTACGGTTGTCCCTAAAAAATAGTTATTACAGATAATTTAACTAATTGAAGCTCTCTGGAAGATAAAAAATTGAAAGGGCGGAAAATGGCAGTTTCAAAGCTCCATGGGCGATTCTTGAACCAACTTACATTTATTATACTGATTATTTTTCAATCAATTTTCGTTTGTGAGTTTTCTTTGGCTGCTGATTGTAACAACAATGGGGTCGAAGATTCGGTAGAGATTTCTGAAGATGAAACGCTCGATTGCGACAGTGATGGTATTTTAGATAGCTGTGAAGC
Organism: Planctomycetota bacterium; assembly: GCA_028280485.1. Lineage (GTDB taxonomy): Bacteria > Planctomycetota > UBA8108 > UBA8108 > JACQVS01 > JANQLS01. The sequence continues at coordinate 4,318 of JANQLS010000071.1, read as the reverse complement.
TACAGTTTTAAGTTCACAATTACCAATAGGTTTTCGAATTGTTGAAGATGTCGACATTCCAACCCCGGCTGATATGAACCGTGATGGTGTCACTGATTTAGTGGTTAGAAATAATGAAGATAGAGGGTTGAGTGTATATCTCGGACAGACGGATGGAACTTTTATTCACTCAGTGACTTTACCTTATGAAACATATATCGATACCATCTTAGTTTTTGATTTTAATGGTGACCAGCACCTCGATATTGTGACGAGTGATCGCCTTGGGCAAAATAGATTTTTGAATTTTATTACCGGAGATGGTACGGGTCAGGTACAGAAATATCAGGAACTTGAGGTTGATTTTCAAGCAACGCTTTCGGTTGCTCAAGATTTCAATGGAGACACGGGTGTCGACTTTCTTCTTATCGATGAGTTCAGCGACACTGCTAAAATCTTTCTTAATGATTTGGCGGGTGGATTTGGTGATCCGATTGAACTTCCTGACGTAGAATCCCCTTGGGTTGGCTCTGCTTTCGGAGGGGATCTTGATGGCGATGGTAAAGCTGAAGCACTTACATTTAGCGGCACATCAAAATTGTTAAAAATTTATCATCATGTTGAAGCTCAAACTTTTGTCGAAATTGGGAGCCTCGCTCTTCCCGATGGTTTAAATACGCTTAGCTTAGCTGATTACACCGGAGATGGAACTCTCGACTTTTTAGCTTCTGGTCATATAGAAGGGGCCATAATTGCGATTGGGAATGGGGACAAAACCTTTCAAGATTTCGTGAAAATTGAAAATCTATATCACGATGGAACTCTCTACCCACTAGATCTTGATGCTGATGGGATTATGGAATTTGGGCTGTTCGCATTCGCGGTATCGCATTCACTGGTTATTTATCAATCGATTGGTGGATTGGATTTTAAGCCGACAGAACCTAGCCTTTCTAGTCTTCTTCACAATCGCGGAATGTTCACTACACAATTAGATGATGATCCTCTTCTAGAGCTCGTCATTATGAACAAAATAAATTTTGGTCCATTAAGTCTCAGCACACTCAACTATTCGGAACAAGCTATTGAGGAGACCGATTGTAATTTAAACCAACTTTTAGATCGTTGTGAATTCGAAACAGACAAATATGTTGATGTGGATAAGAATTTTAGAATAGATGCATGTGAACAAGATACAACACACCGGTTTACAGATTGTGACCTTGATGGTTTCGACGACCTTGCAGCAATCTCTGAGGGAAGAGTCTCAGATTGTAACTCAAATGGTGTTCCTGATAGTTGTGAAGTGCCAACAGAAAATGAGCGAAATGCATTTAAGATGAATTCTATGAGGGTAATTAGGGAAGGTTTAAATTATCAATCAAAGTATTTGTACGCTGATTTTAATGGTGATGGAGAAGAAGATTTACTTTTTAATCGAACAACTGCTCAATCATTTTGGATTCGTTACGCCGGAAGGAATAACTTCGAGGTCGTAGGGCCGTTCTCTAAGCTTTATTATGTTTGGGCAGCACTCGATGTAGATGGAGATGGAGATGTCGATATCTTAGTTTCCAATCCTGATAATGAGTACTTAACACTTTTAAACGATGGGGAAGGAGAGTTTAGTGAGTCCGATTCTATTCCAATTCCTGAGGGCTTACTTCGATGGGCAAAAACTGGTGATTTTGACGGGGATGGATTAGATGAAGTTCTATTTCAAAATCGTACACAAGAAATTGTCTTTCCGCCGGGAATACGAGTTGAACGTTACTTCTTTCAAATTTTAAATTTTTCAAATGGCTCGCCGGAACTTGGAAGTGAATTTGAAATTCCTGATTATCCCGATGAGTTTACAATCGGAGATTGGAATCAAGACGGCCTGGATGACATCTTAGCTCATTATAGATCCGAATCACGATTACGTTCATTTTTAGCCACTGAAGATGGGGGCTTTGTCGAAGGTCCTTTTGTTAACTCCATACTTGGTTATGATGGTATTCTCACTGCTGATGTAAATAGTGACGGTTTAGATGATGTGGTCTTTCCCTCGAGAACTACCACAACTCTGTTGGGGAGTCCCAATGGTTTTTTTGAAACCATGATTCAATCGAGAACAGCAAATTCTCGAGAAGCTCATCAGATCTATGATGTTAATGGAGATGGTCACTTAGACATCATTACAAATAACAACAATACCTTTTCAGTTTTAGAAGGCGACGGAACTGGGAAATTTTATGAGAAGAATATCTATTACTTAGGAGGGTTGTCTCTCTTTCCGTTTATAGATGATAATGGTGATGGTGTTAAAGATGTTCTTTTAAGAGATGGGAACACCGAAAGTCTCGCAGTAATCAAAGGATTTGAAAACGGAACCTTCGGAACAGCAGTTGTCCCAGGGAGCTTTTTTCCTACAGAGTTTAATGAAGCTGGAGCAGTGATTCAGCCAAGCTCCGATGACGAAGATCAAAAAGTAAAACTTATTGTCGCCGTTGAGGGTGAGGATCGATACAACCTTCTGGCAGAGTACGACCTTTATCAGGGTCCTAATGGTCCTGTATTTGTCAATGAACGTATGGATACTATGGGGGTTGAGTTTAAAAATCCTTATTTAATCGATCTCAATGGTGATGGGCTGCGGGATATCATTACGGGTTATCCCGATGAGAGTTTTAATAAGATTTATCTTTTTGACCCAGAAACAAATTCGTATTTCTTTTCTCAGGAATTTGATTCTAGGGGAATTTTTACAGGGAATGTTGATCAAGATGGTGATATCGACCTCTTTAGCCTTCTTGGACCCTACAGATTTCAAACGTATCGTAATCTTGGAACTGGAAAATTCTCCGGCCCAATTACACAGGAGCTTCCATTTTATTCCGCTGGAAGGGCTGTAGGAGATTTTGACGGCGATGGTCGAGATGATGTTGCGCTGTACGATACTGACACCGCAGAGCTAAAAATATTTTCCGGGGGTGAAGATGGCTTGTTCGACGTTTTAGGTGATCCTTCCATGAGCATTGATCTTGGATTTGAGAGTGTCTCCCACCTGTTTGCTTCACATTTAAATCAAGATGAATTATTAGACTTAGTTGCAATTAGTGCTTTGAAAGATTTTAGATTCGAGCATTCTGCCAGATTTGTAAGCCTGCTCAATCAGGGCGATGACACATTTAAAATTCAACAAAATACAAATCTCGGATCTCGCGTTGGTTCCGCGGTTCTTGGGTCTACTCGTGGGGATGGCATACAGGATCTTGCCGTCTACCTAAAGGATTCCGAAAAGATACAGATATTTAGTGGATCTGGTAATGGGGGTTTTTCCAATTCTAAAATCATTTCTAGTTTACGATCTATATTAAGAATTGAGTTTTCTGATATGACGATGGATGGTTTACCTGAACTCATCATTTACGATCGTGATCGAATGGCGTATTACCTGAATGAAACAACCCCGACGGCTTCCGACTGTAACCGTAATGGAGTTCCAGATAGTTGTGATTTAGCTTCTGGTCATTCTGAGGATGCCAATGAAAACGGAATCCCTGATGCCTGCGAAGATGATTGTGATGACGATGGAGTCCCTGATGATTTTGCCATTCAACAAGGAATCGCCCCTGATTGCAATGAAAATGGAATCGTTGATTCTTGTGAAATTGCTTTAGATTCATCTATTGATATTAATGAAGATGGCATCATAGATGCATGTGTTCCTGATTGTGATGAAGATGGCGTTTCGGATGAAGATGAAATTTCTAATGGAACTGATCAAGATTGTGATTCAAATGGCATTCCAGATTCTTGTCAAATTTCCATGGGTGAATCTGCGGATATTAACTCAAATGGAATCCCAGATGCGTGTGAACTTGATTGTAATGAAAATAACTTACCCGATTCGTATGAAATTGAGACCGGCTTAGTCACTGACTGTGACTTAAATCAAAAACCTGATACTTGTGATCTAATCATTGAAGGCATTGAATCTGATCTCGATAGCAATGGAGTGCTCGATCGTTGTCAGGAAGATTGTGATGAAGATGGATTTCCCGATACTTACGAAATAGAATTTGGGCTTGATTCTGATTGCAATGAAAATGGAATCTTAGATCGTTGTGAAATTAAAGAGGGATCCGTAGAGGACTGTAATTTAAATGGAATACCAGACAGCTGTGATATCGAAAATTTAGGAATTGAAAGCGATAAAGATCAAAATGGAATCCTCGATGAATGTGAAGGAGGGCTCCAAATACCAGGTGACGCCAATCAAGACGGAGTATTAGATATTAGCGACTCTGTTTGGTTATTAACTTACCTCTTTTTGGGTCACTCTGGGGCATTA
>JANQLS010000069.1 GCA_028280485.1 Planctomycetota bacterium | reverse complement strand
TTGTCCCGTCGCTTACGCTCCGGGCTTATTAATATTGGTGCTTAGTTCTTTGTTATGAATTTGGATTTCATAGGGATCTAAAAATTCACAACCTCTCCGCGTGCGGCCCTCCTAATATAACCAATACGTTTCAAGGTGTTTCAATCAAACAAAATTCAATTATCTTCGTCCTTCTCCGCCCGCTCCCGCATCCTCTTTCCCATTTGAAATTCTTCGAAATAATTTTTAGCGATGAAAAAGGAAATTCCGAATCCAACGAGAGATAAAAGTAGACCTGTATAAAGCTCGAAGAACCAAGCAGTGAGGACACCTAAAGTGAGTAGGCCTACCCCTAAGAAGAAGTAAATTAAATCGACAAAACCCGGATGTTTCGGATCGTGTTGAGCACGAAAGATTTTTTGGTCACCAGGATTGAATATAGCCATCGAGCTTCTTCAAGCTTGAGTATAATTATTGAAATTGTGGTGAAATTAAAACTTCATATTAAACGGAATTGTTGAGTCGTTTGAATAGACGGCACACGGCGTGTGCCTACTACCATCCGCACATGGAGTGTGCGGACTACAAGATCTCCTTCCAGACTCTTCCGTGGACGTCGGTGAGGCGCAGGTTGCGTCCGCCCCATTTGAAGGTGAGTTTTTCGTGGTCGACTCCCAGTTGGTGGAGGACAGTCGCCCAGAGATCATAGACTGTAGCAACGTCTTCAACCGCGTGATAACCAAAGTCATCGGTGGCCCCGTGAGTGACTCCCCCCTTGATGCCCCCGCCGGCAAGCCAGACGCTGAATCCAAAGGGATTGTGATCTCGGCCGTTAGAACCTTGGGCGAAAGGGGTTCTTCCAAATTCTCCCGTAAATACAAGCAAGGTCTCATCGAGTAAGTTTCGATCTTTGAGATCATCGATCAAGGCGGCGATCGGACCATCAATTTGATGAGCCATCTTTCCGTGCCCCCGTTTGATATCACCGTGTTGATCCCAGGGATTTCCGCCGCCTCCCCCACCGATTCCATAACTACAACAAGAAAGTTCAACGAATCGAACGCCTCGTTCCACCAACCGTCTTGCCGTTAAACACTGACGAGCAAAGTTGGCTTTTCGTTCATCAGAATCGTTGATTCCATAACTTTCTAAGGTCTTTTCCTTTTCCCCCGTAAGGTCCATCAGATCGGGAACCGCTTCTTGCATACTCAATGCCGTTTTAGCATTTTCAATTGAAGCGACGACCGCCTCTTTAGCGGCGACTCGCTCGGAAAAACCTAAATCCAGTTTTTTGATAAGATCGAGGGATCGTCGTTGTTCTTTCTTTATAAGAACGGGCCTTAAGTTGGGAACGGCTTGGTCGCGTGAAATGTTAAAAATCGAAGCTTGGGTCGTGGCGGGTAAGAAAGCATTTCCAAAAATACTGACTCCACCATGGGGAATAGAAGCGTGATTGGAACGAAGAAGAACGAATCCCGGGAGATTTGAATTTTTTGATCCCAAAGCGTAATTCACCCACGCACCGGCACTGGGATAACCTAAAAACGGAAATCCCGTGTGCATAAAGAAATTCCCTTGAGCGTGCTCACTAAACTTCGCCGTCATCGACCTAACGATGGCGAGATCATCGGCTCGCTCCGCAATTTGAGGAAACATATCACTGATCTCGAGACCAGACTTTCCTCGACGCTTAAATTTCCAGTGTGCTTTTTGAACGTTCCCATTAGCATCAAATTGGGTACGCTCTATTTTTACGGGCATCGGCTTCCCGTGATATTTTTCAAGGATCGGTTTCGGGTCGAACGAATCAACGTGAGAAACTCCCCCTGACATATAGAGGAAGATGACGGACTTAGCTTTTTGTGGGTGATGCAGTTTTTTTATCACTCCACTCGTCTTTCCCAGAGCACGACTGTTGATGAGGCTCGATAAACTGAATGCGCTGACTCCAGCTCCGGTAAGTTTCAGAAATTGTCGTCGTGAATTTTGATCAATGTACATAAATCAACTCCCTCGAATTGAGAAGGGCGTGAGTGAGGCGAGACAAGCCTTTGAGAGTGCGGCTCGCTTGTTCTCGGCTTTCATTCAGTTCTTTTTGTAGTTTGTTCTTTAATCTTCTTGAGCTTGAAATTTGTTCGTCAAGCTGCTCGACCTTCTTAAGTAATTCAGTTTCAAGAGCCTCCCGAACTTGACGCTCCGTAATAAAGTTCCCTTCACCGGAACTTAAAAATTGAACTTCTTCTTCCGTCAAGGCTCTATCGTAGAGGCGAGCCTCGAAGATTTTTCCTGTCAAAGATCGCCCTCCACCCGGTCCTGTTCCGTGTCTCAAGCCGAAGACAATTTGAGATTGGTTAGCGCGGAAGGATTTCAGACCTTCTGCTCGATAAGAACGACCATAAGGTTGACCATCTCTATAAAGTTGTGTCGTTCCATCTTTTTTATAAACCATGATGAGTCGTACCGGACGTTTTCCCACCTCACTGTCTGCTGGCCCGCCGAAGGGTCGGTACCGCCGGTGATTCTCACTGCCGGATAACCACCTCTGATTGTCGACCTCGGCATAAACGATGGAATCGAAATCACGACCTCGAAGATCTTGAAGAGTCATCGCCCCTCCACCGCGTTGGTTTAAGCGATCGAGTTGGATTAAGACCTCGAAGGTTTTCTCATTGATATTCTTAGGAACAGCCTCAGTAAATACACAGCCACCGTTCAAATGTAAGACCCCACCTTCAATCTTAGCTCGACCGGCTATTCGTCCGTGCATCGATCCGATCTGATCTTTGGCATCTTTTTCAAAATCCCAGAAAGCCATAGGTTTTAAATCTAAGGAACTTTTTACCACCTTTGAATTCTTTTTCGACTGCGCTTCCTTCAAGCGTTCACGAACCGGGTCGAGGATACTGTTACGCCGTTTTTCTAAGCCGTTCAATTTTTTAAGCGACGCCTCAACCTCTTGAGAAAGTTTCTGAAGAGCACCATCATCAGAATCGTCCTTGAGGAATTCGACACAAGCAGCTAACTCCTCAGAAGTCGGCGATCGAGAAAAAGCTTCCTTGAAGGCTCTAACGATGAGCTTCTCTTTATTCTCTAACCCTCCCCCAGCTGAGAGACGATCGGCCCACCGACGAGCCGCTCTGAGAACGATCTCACCATTCATCAGTGTGAGCGACTGGGCGGGAACATTGGTCGAATCTCGAACTCCGACCGTGGTTGTTGGGATGGGAAAATTAAACGTGGTTAAGAACGAATTGAGATTGTTACGACGAACCTGGCGATAGATCGCTCGTCCCTCTGAGTTCCCTGAAACGTAATTGATGGTATCCAAGATCGCTTCAGCGTCTAAACGTCGCGGAGTGTAATAAGTGAGCCATCGATTCTTGGGATCCTTGACCTGGACTTCAGGCGTCGATTGACTTTTAGATTTAAAAGCACGACTTCTCACCATCAGGCGAATCATGCGCTTTAAAGACCAACCATCTTTTCGAAGTTGATGGGCGAGCCAATCGAGCAACTCGGGGTGACTGGGCTCTTCCCCCAATCGACCTAAATTATCCGTCGACCCTACCAAACCTCGACCGAAGGTATGGTGCCAAAGACGATTTACGATGACTCGTTGGGTCAAGGTGTTCTTCTCACTGAGGAGATCTTCAACCAGTTGGATTCGAGCACTTTTAGCTTTCGTATAGACTCGATCGCCAAACACCTCTAAAAATCCCCGCTTCACGGGTTCGGCTTCTTTTTTATAGTTCCCTTGAACGAGAAGAGCTTGGTCCCAGGGTTCACCCTCCATGACTCCAGGGGCTCGACGGGGATTCTTAATTTCACTCTCTAACTTTCGGTACCTTTCGATCAAAGTCTTGATCGCAGGAGGTAAGCTCCCCAATTTATCACTGAGCAAACCCTGTTTTCGAAGAGTCTCTAAGAGTTGGGCTTGAGAATCCGCCATCGATCCTCGTCTCCACGACCTCAGAGCATTCGTAATGGCGCGCTTATAAAACTTTTTCAGCGAATCTTGATCTTTTGGTGTTTTTTGAGATCCCGGAAGTGAAACCGCTGGTGTACCCACTTCTTCTAATGGTTGAGAGCCAGCATAAACTTCGTAGACTCCAAACCAAGACCGGTCTCCACCGTTGATAAATCGCCCAGCGCGTTCCCGGCGCGTCGAGATTTGGTAATAGAGTTTCTCATCGTTCCAATATTTATATTTATTAACTCTAAACCAGGAGGCATTCCGTGGAAGCTCTCGCGTTGGATGAAGTCCGTGTTCTAAGGGATAACTTCGAACTAAGAATCGCCCGATGGCGCCCTCTCCCATCCCTCGAATCGCAGTGTAATTCCCTTTCGCCTTATGAAAGACTGAATGAAGAATCGCATTGTCTTTATCCGTGATGAGATGGCTGTAAACTCCACGAGGATAAATTCCCTTAAATACAGAATCACCGTCAGGAATGACGCTAAAAGATCCCGCGGGAGCTATCTTATCACTCAATCCTCGACCCTTCTTAAACCATCGATCGTAAGTTTTCTGTTCACGAAGATCGGCATAAAAGGTGGCTTGAGAAATACGCTCTTTATTTGTCGATAGCCGTTGACGGTATCTTTTATGAAGCTCTTTCCATTCGGCTTGGATTTTTTCTGCCTTGAGATCCTTGAGTTTAAACCAAGCGGAGAAGGGATGCGTTTCGCGTTTAGCTTCTTCAGCCAAGGCTTTAACCTTAGTGGGATTTTCAAGTGAACTCATAACTTGATCTATATGATTCAACCAGAAATCCGCCATTTGCTGACGAATCTTAACTTTGAGGTCTCTGAGTTCTTCCCGATTGTGTTTCTTAACTTTTGGGCTGTCGACCTCGATAATGGCAGGTCGGCTAGAAATCATCAGTCCGTAAAACTTGTAAAAATCCTTTTGACTGATCGGATCAAATTTATGGTTGTGACAACGAGCACATGAGACGGTGAGACCTAAGATAGCCTTTGATGTGACATCGACCTGGTTATCCGTAAAGGTGATCTGTTCATCGTAGGCATCGGTAACACCAAAACCGTGAGGAACCATCCGGAGAAAGCCTGGCCCGATAGCCGATTCGTTCACTCCCAATTCTTCGTTCACTCGAGGGGATTCAAGCAAATCCCCCGCGATGTGTTCTCGTAGAAGTTGATCGTAGGGAACATCTTGATTGAGCGCACGGATCACATAATCACGATACTCTTTGGCGAAGGGGATGAGGGGATCTCCCTCGCTCCCGTAAGATTCCGCAAATCGAAACCAATCGAGCCAGTAGCGCCCCCAGCGTTCTCCGAACTCTTTGGAAGCCAGCAATCGATCTACGATGGCATCGTAGGCTTCTGGGGAGGGTGCATCGATATACTCGGAGACCACCTCGGGACTTGGGGGGCGACCGATCAGAACGAGATGAAGTCGACGAATAAGGGCTTCGGGCTCAGCGACTGATTGAGGCTCGAGTCCTTCGATTTGAAGTCGAGCTTTGATAAAGCGATCGATCGCAGTGTGATTCCATTCCTTGGCGTCCACCTTCGGAACGGGATGGTTCACGATAGGTTGAAACGACCACCATTTTGCTCGGCTATCTCTGACGGCATCCCAATCCACTTCTCTGTGGAGATCTTCCTCTGTTGGCTTCTTCAATCGGGGATCAGGTGTGCCCATACGAATCCAATCCTCAAAATTCTTGACGATCAATTTCGCTAGCTTGGGTGCTTTGAAGGGCATTGCCTCGACATCTTCATCGTGTCGAAGCGCTTGAATGAGCAAACTCTCTTCCGGTTTACCGGGAACGATCACCTCTGAATCGAGCAGAGCCTTACGATAATCAAGAGCGATATCCCCTTTCGCCTTATCCACACTGTTATGACAACGATAACACTGTTCAGCGAGAACGGGACGAATCTTGTTTTCGAAGAACTCAATTTCTTTGGCGGTGGGTTCCTTTCCTGAAGTGTAGGAAGAAATCAGGAGCAGGAGGAGAATTGTCAGGAATCGAATCATGTTCATGGCACGGGGAAGAAATAATTCTAAAATATCAAGAATTTATAATTTAACTAGCCCGAAGCGCTAGCGAGGGAAAAGACCCCTCGCTAGCGCTTCGGGCTAGTTAAGGATTTTTCCCATCAACAAAATGATCTACTTACCTATTATGATAAGCCTCAGGAACCGGTCTTTAAAGGGGACACGTAAACAAACAAGGGAGTCCAACTCTTCTTTTTTCCTTGCTTGGCTTTAAATGTCGCTTCAAGGTCATATTTTCCCTTTTTGAGATCGAGCTCGATGACGGCGTAATTGGGATTTAAGTCCTTTACTGTCTTTTGAGTTTTGCCCAATTTAACCGAAGCCTCGATCGCTCCGTGAGCTTGATTCGCTTCCCGAGGGAAATGACGCAGCTCAAATCGATAACGTCCATCCTTTTCAACCTCTACCGCCCAAAGGCCCGTTCCTTTCTGCTTGTAGTGTCCCTTATGCCAAGGGTGGGCTCCTTGGTACCAATCCATTCCCATGAGGCGAGTGGGATGAGGTCCGATTAAATGACGGGAAAGGTTTTCTTCAACCGTTGGCAGAGAGTTCCATAATTTTTCGTAGTGGCGAGTTAATCGTTGAACTACCTCGGGATGTTTTGAAGAAACATCGACACTCAAGGACCCATCGACAGAGGCATCAAAGAGCTTCGTCCCTCCGATGAATCGCCAACGTTGAGTTTTGACGGCAGCATTATGCCATTTTTTTCGCTCCCGCCCTCGGGGACACTGAACGATGAGGAGACGATCGTCAGCCCATTGTTCTGCACCCTTTAATATAGGGCTTAGAGTTCGACCATCCATGCCCTCGGCTCCCGCGACTCCCGTTAGATCAAGAATCGTCGGCACCAAATCCACCATGCCTCCTAAGGCCCCTGAGCGATGGGGACGTTTCGTCAAAGGTAGGTACTTGATCATACAAAAAACGTGATGTCTTTCATCGTAAGCATCGCGATGTTGACTTCTTCGCGTTTTTACTCGAGACTCGGGAGCTCCCCGATCGGTCATCCCCTGGTCGGAAGCTAAAATGATAATGGTTTTTTCCGTAAGCTTGAGTTCATCCAGCTTATCTAATACTCGGCCGACATTTTCATCGATGTTCTCAACCATCGAATAAAGCGAGATGCGTTTATCGGTCACGCCACGCTTTTTCAATCTTTCTAAGGCTTGAGGATGGGCCTGCCAGGGACTGTGAGTCGCTGGAGTTGAAATGAAAGCGAAGAAAGGTCGATCTTTATTGGCTTCAATAAATTTCAATCCTTCACTGAAGAGCACATCTGTCGAGTAGCCTTTGGAAGGTTCGGTCTTACCGTTTCTCCAATAAGTGGCATCGATGTGATTATTACCATAGTAATCTTCCATCTGACCGATCCCTCCCCCGCCGTGAACGAAGCTCACATCAAAACCTCGGTGCCGAGGCATATAAGGATAAGAGAAACCTAAATGCCATTTCCCGAAGACTCCGGTCTTGTAACCTGCTTTTCGAAGACGATCCGCCAAGGTCACTTCATCCTTGTGAAGGATGGAACGCCCCCCAATCGTATTGTGAATACCGTGGCGTATTGCGTACCGCCCTGTGAGCAAGGCTCCCCGACTGGGTGAACAATAGGGAGGGGCATGAAAATTGATAAAGTCGACGGACTCGGTTGCGAGTTTATCGATACGTGGAGTTTTTATCGTACTGTGACCGTGACAACTGAGTTCGAAGAAACTTTGATTGTCGGTGAGCATGAGAACGACGTTGGGTTGTTCGGAAGCGTGACTTGAATGAAGGAACAACAGCGAAAGTATGAACAGCACGACTCGCCCTAGCGTCACTTGAAATTTTAAAGGATGACCTTGAATTGAAATGAACTTCATCATGGTGATTTTTCTGACTCTTTAGTGAACTTTGTTTCATTTGTTTATTTTGCAGGATCAAGCTAAGATTGTATGCGTTTTAAAGGAGAGATGGTAGTCAGCAAACACCAATAGCCAAAACCTCGCTGAGGGTTTATGCTGGTCTCGTCCTTTCTTTAAGTATAAGGGAGGGAAAAAAGGATGGCGGCACTCAGCTTGGGTAATAGGAAATGAATACTGATTCAAGCTCAGACACATCGGAGCACCGTTCGAACACTCCCGGATGTATCCCTGTGGTCGGAATTTTCATAATATGCTTTGCGGTTTTTAAATCTTGTAATTCTGGAACAGTCATTGTTCTACCCGCAACAGAAACAAGTGTGAGTGACGTAAAAATCATTTATGGGGACTTAAATTTAAAGGGCTTTACAAGTATCGGAAAAAATACAATCAAAGTAGGGTTTAACAATTTCCATATTAAGATTAAAGAACTGAAAGATGGAAATCGTACGGTTCAAGATACCTCGGGTACTGAAGTCACTGTTCCTCCGGGAACAACTATTTCAGTATCCGAAAATGGAACCTTTCAGATCATTTCTTTGGGCAAACCGACTCAAGATTCCACACCTCATCCAAGAATTAAAATAGAATAAGTCCGAATGAACATCCGGATGATCCAATAGATTTTATGGAGTGATTCAGTGGAAGATTTCTTTGATTATTTCTTCGCCATCCTTGAAGGAGCCCTTCTTCTTTTGCAGGTTATAGCTGCAATCTTAAGCAGAGCCAATCGGCAAGAAAGAAAAGAGGCTAAAAGGGAAGGAACGCCCCTCCCGGATCGGGATAAATGGACGATATTATTTGTTGGTATCTTTTTCCTTATGTTTTTTATTGGAGTTTACTTTTTGGTGCGTTGGTTGACTTAAATAGATTGGGAATGAATCACGAATTCTCATCGAGTGACTCACGAAATGGTTCGTTCTTTTTAAAGAGTTCCAATCGTTCAAAATCTTCAAAACAAGCGTCCCCCTCTTTGGCGATATCGATCGCTTTTTGTGCCCATTCGACGGCTTTTTCAAAGTCACCCTGCTCAGCGTAAGCGACTCCTAAGGTGTCGAGGAAGATATCCACTTTCCATTCGGACGCTTCACAGGCCCGGGTGGCGAGTTCAACCGCCTTTTCTCCATCTCGAATTTCATCATTGGGATGAGTGGCCAGAAGCCAAGCGTAACAGTTTAAAACATCAGTATTTTCGGGCTCTAAATCGGTAGCGGTGTCAAAATCTTTAATGGCGCTGTTAAGATCATGAATTCTCTTAAAGAAGAAGGCCCTTGTAAAAAAATCATTAGCCGTTTTTGGTGCATAATCCCATTCACCTTCTCCCAAAAAATCAGCAGCCAAATCAGAAAGCTCTAATCCGTATATTTCAAGGATAGCGGAACTTCCAAGATCTGAGAATTTAACTTCTTGAAGTAGCCTTAAAAATTTTTGTCTTCCTCGAGATAACAAATTTTGAGTGAGAATCAAAGCAAGGGAATAACTTAAGCCCTGACCTTCATCTGAACAAAAAAAACTGTCACCTATCCAAAAACTATAGAGACCTTCCTGCCCCCAATAATTTATATGACTCTCAAGTCCTTCTCTACTGATTCCATAGTAGTTGTTGCTATAACCAAAAACAGCATCTTCCATCATTTGAGTCACTCCTTCTTCCAACCACAGAGGAAGGGTGCAATTCTTCATCAAGGCATGAGTTAATTCATGAACTAAAGTCTTATCTAATTCGTAAGAAAGATGCTCATTCAATATAAAATGCCGATATCCAGCCTCAATAAACAAACCCCCAGTCGCACCAAATTCTCCCTCTGTAAAGAAATAAGAAATGTAGTCGTAATATGTTTCAAAATGGGAAAAGTTTATGCATACAAATTTTCCGTAGCCCGTTTTCCTCGCAATATCTGGCAATCCCTCAGAAATGACTGTCAGTGCTTTCTCGGAGAAGATGGCGAACCGATTTGCTGCCTTTTTATCTTCAGGTAATAAAAATATAAAATTATCACTCTCATATACCTCTAATTTGAGATCACTAACTTTTTTAATCTCTGACAACCATTCAATAGCAAACTGAGTAAAAAGCGATTCCCACTCTTCTTCTTTCACATTCTTTTGAACCCACTCCCAAACCCTCTCCCAATCGGGACGAGGAAATTGGTCTATGATAGGAAAGGGACCCAAAATATCGGTAAGGCTTTTCATCAACTGCTTATTTGGAATTTAATTTGCTATTCTTGGAAGTGGATCTAAAATCAGCGTTTACGCTTATTCATGGATTCATTTTCTACACTCATACAATACTCATTGTGTGATCTCAATACTATTTAATCCCATTTTTTCCTCATGTTAAATTCACTTCTTCATTCTTGCGCTCCCTCTTGTAACTGATTTACCCAATCCATCTTCCTCACTCTTTAAAGCCCCTAAATTTATTTTATGAGTATTAAAGTCAACGTCCATCCATCGGACGATCCGGCATTCATTCACCTGATGAATACCGTAATTCAAAATTTAGATTACATTCACCGACCGGAAGAAGTCTTCATTGTGGAGATCAAAAACTGGTTCGATCACAAATGGCTGAATTTCTCGGGAATCGGGAGAGTCTCCTTCAACCCAGGCTTCAATCAACATCCGGGGGTTGCCTTGCAGGAGATGTACCGTAAGAAAATTACCTTCCCTCCGTTCAATCCCAATCGAATTCTCCATGAATCTTGGTGGGCTCACGAGGCCTCCCAATCGAGAGAAAGAATTCACAGACGAAAAACTCGTCAACGCAGTGCCAAGAATCTTCAAAGAAGGGTGCATCAATTTTCAGATTCTGCGCTCTTTATGTGGTATTCATCAGGCACTCAACATAATGATCGAGCGAGCCTTATGGTATACCGAGTACATGAGGAGGAGGTTGATACTTGGTACGCATCCTTCAAAAACGAGGGAGTTTGGCAATTGGATCGAACAAAGGGAATCTCGAAGGATTATCTAGATCAATTTTTAGTGTCGTTGTAATTGAATGTTAGATCCGCACCGCATACTGCCTTTATAATGGCTATGGGGAAACGAACTTTTACCGATTCATTGATGAGAAAAAATAAATTCAAGCTCTTCGCACTCCTTTATTTTCCTTCAGCCATCTGGATTACAGGACTCGCACTTCTTGGGGAAGACCGACTCTATGACATCATTGACTTCACCGGATTAACGGGCTTGATTCTCACCGGAATCGTCCCTGGCCTCATCACCACCTTTATTGCTATTCGTCTTCACTTTAAATTTTTATACCTTTTGGCTTGTTGCTTATTTCCCCTTCTCAGCCTTTCAACCAGCATCATCCTTTCCATCCCATCTTTCTTATTATCTCAACAATTTCAAAGTTATTGTATTGCTAATTACTCCAATAGAATCACCTTAGCTGATAGCACTGTGGTAATGGTTTTTGCCAATGGAACAGGGAATCAAGATGGCTTTCGAATGAAGGAGATGAATGTTCTTCTCGGAATACAAAAGAATCCCTCACATACAACCGTTTCATTATTGAGTGAATGGTCTCGGGAGGAATTAAGTCAATTTGTGGAAAGCAGATTCCCCCAAAAGAAAGTATCTTCACCCTTGGTAGATAAAATCTGGATGGATTATAAAATTTTAAAATCCGTAAGAACCGAACGAGAATTTAAAATTAAGACAAACTCCGGTCCAAACCAAAATCTCTTTTTTTATGCCGATGGGGATTTTAACTTACTCATCAATGGAGCGCTCTGGCATGTACAAGCCTTGAGTTTATTGGGAGCCATCTTTGTAATTTGCTCATTCTTTTCCATTGAGCTCAAATTCATTCGAGATCAAAATGAGGATCAATTGAATGAGTATCTCTAAGGCTAAAAGAGAACTCAAACTCAGCTTTCTTCAAATCTGGCGATTTTATAAATACCTGATCCCCATCGCATGGCCTATTATGATAGTAGTCATGTTAGGGATTAGATATGTAATGTTTCTGCTACTAAAGCAAAACGCACCACCATTACTGGCTGCTGAGACTTTCTATGGCCCGGGTTTAACATTGCTATTTGTTTTTTTCATGAATTGGACCTTCGTTTGGCTATCCATTGCATTAAAGAAAGAAACATGAAAACTTACCTTTCGATCCTCAGCCTTATTCTCCTTCCATATTCGCTGGCTCAAGGTGAAATTCTCCACGTCACCTTAGACGGCTCCGGTGACTTCACCGAAATTCAAGACGCCGTCGATGCTGCTCATGACGGAGATACCATCTTAGTTCAACCGGGTCATTACCTCGTCAATTCGCCGATCAAATTTCAGAATGCAGAAGAAGAGAAGGGCCCTCGTGCCATCACTTTAAAATCGACAGATGGTCCCGAGAAAACCATCGTTGAGCGTATTGTCGATCCCGGTGAAGAATTTGTTCCCTCGAATGGAAGCGTCTTTGAAGTTAAGGGCCTTGAAGATAACCACAGTATTCTTGAAGGATTTCATATCTTAGGATCCAAACGCTTCTGCGGTGTCTTTGCCCTCTACGCCACAATCATCAACTGTACATTAGATGGAGCCGATAAAAGTGGATTTTGTTTGTATCAAAACTCAAAAATTCATGGCTCTCGAGTCACCGGTTGTTTAGACAATGGAATTTACGCGAATCGATATCCCGAAATCACGGAATCTTGGGTCATCGGGAATGTCACGGGAATTTACATCGATGATAATTGCCAGCCCACGATCACCAATTGTGTGATTGCAGGAAACGCCCAAATAGGTCTTTACTGTGGAGAAGATGATTTCTCAGACACGACGGCCTCAAATTTAACGATCGCCAATAATGGTGGGCCCGGAATACTCGTCGAAGGGGGTGCCTTATTAAAACTACATAATTCTATTGTTTGGTATAACGGAAAGAGCGCCATCGACCCCGTTGATCCCCGTCACCCAGATACGATCAGTGGCTCCACCATCTCTCATTGTAGCTTCGAAGAATTAGGAGCTTGGACGGGTGAAAATAACATACTGCTTCCGCCTCAATTCGTTTCTGAAGGAAGTTACGACTTCACACGATTTAGTTTAGATAAAAACCTCCCCGATTTTATCGTTCGAGAAGGTGATTATCGTCTCCGAGCAAACTCTCCAGCATTAAACGTTGCTAACCCTGAGTTCGCTCCTGAAATCGACATCGATGGAAACCTCAGAGATTGTGACTTAGGGTCCGATCTGGGAGCTCTCGAACGAGATAATTGTAATCCCCAAGATTTCCTTCGGGGAGATGCCGATGCGAATGGTCGAGTCGAGTTGACCGATGCTATCTTTATTCTTTCTCATCTCTTCTTAGGCGGCGATGACCCACCTTGTAGCGATTCAGCGGATGTCGATGATGACGGTGAACTGAATCTTACGGACAGCATACAGGCTTTAACGTATTTATTCTTGGGAGGAAACCTTCCTGCTCCCGGTCCTTCAACTTGTGGTTTGGACGAGACGATCGATCCTTTAGACTGCTCAACCTATCCAAATTGTGATGAGATTTGATTGTGGGTGTGGGTTGAAACCCTCGCTAGCGCTTCGGGCTAGTTAGGAGTGAGTATACCTAAAATTTATAAAGGCCTTTTATTTTTAATGCATTCGAATCAAAGGTGGCACTCGTTTACACTTCGCGCTTGAACGGGTTCGCGTTGAAATGGGTCGCGTTAAAATCAAATTTTATAATTTTTAACTAGCCCGAAGCGCTAGCGAGGGTTCATTTCGAAGGTTTTTTAATTTTTAAACGAAGAGTTACTTTTGTTCCCTTGGGTGGAAGATAGGATGAATTAATTTTCCACTGTAATAATCCAGCGTCTCGACTTTGAATCTCCGGTAAGCAAAGGAGCTCATCGCCGAAAGTCGAAATGGAGATCACGTGCCCGCTGAGATCACAAATGTACTTTTCTTCCTTAGAAAGATAGTGAGATCCCGAAAAGACAAAAGAGTGCTCAAACTTCTTCTTTTTTGAGTTCTTCTCAAACTTCTCATCGGTGGATTCATCTGAAGGTTGAATAAACTCACTGATCGGCCTTTCAACCCATTCCTTCTTAGAATTTTTAATCACGAGAAAAACTTCGATCGGATCTCCACGAGGAGGAATATCAACCCAACGCTTTTCAGTTTCACCCACCTGTTTTCTCAGGGCAGGATTTCCGGGCTTCGCTCCTAAAAGAAGCAATGCCGTATGAATATGCTTTGGCTTGGCATCGATGACGACAATCGATTCATGTTCTTTTGAATCTTTCGTACAAGCCACTAATTCAAGAAGGCCCTGATCGAGGCAAATTTGACTCTCAATATCGAGACTTCGCTGTTCGAAATTCATCTTTAAGCCAGGAAACAATCCTTTCCGTTTAGGAGTTTTCTTTTCGGGCTTTGTAATGATCTTTGATTCTATTAATTTCACTTGAGTGAATGGCAGATTTACTAATTTGGCACCGGTGAGTTGGAGGTTCTTATTCTTGACAGAGAGAATCAGTGCCGTTACGGCGGAAGCACACAATCGAGGATCAGTAATATAATCTTGAGGATTCCCGCCTCGATTCGGCTGATAATAAAACGTCCCTTCAGGACATTGAGCCAGCGCAAAATACCAGCGATTCTCATCCATCAGCTTTCGAAACATCGCCGGTTGAGTCCATGCGCCTAATGCTGTCCAAGCCATACCGAGTAATGGAGAACCGTGCGTATCGGGAAAGGTTTTCGGATTACGTCCGATGAATCGAGCGTTTTTATACACCGTTCGACGGTAGATTTCCCCTCCATTAGGTTGAAGGTGATGAGCTAAAGCCGAGGCGCCCGTACGCCCCAAATCAGCGTAGCTGAGATTGCTCTTCCCCCCATCCTTATACCAAACGTAGCCAAGGGCATTCGTTCCTCGTTCAACAAAATCGTGAGCTTTTCGAAGCTTAGATTCTTCCACCTTTAAACCTGATCGTTGGATGAGGGCCAGGGCCATTTTAGCTTGAAGGGTGATGATATTGATGGCCCCGAATCCGCTGAGGTTTTTGGAATAAGCAGGCTGGTGAGCCCACCCCCCATTCGCCATCTGGGCTCGACTCAACCACCGATGGATCTCTTCCAGCTCAGGCAATACCCAAGATTCTTGAGTTAACAAATAGTACTCAGCTAAATAAATTCCGTAGAGCCCGTATTTCCAACAAGCGAGACTTTCGTAAGACACCTTCTGTTGAGTGAGTTGAGCGAAAGCTTTGGCTGCTTGCCGGGCGGCCGGTAAATGTTTGGGATCCCCGCTCGCCAATAAAGTCAGAGCAGCGAATACATTGATATGGGGCTTTTCGTGCCACAAGCCATCGGCGCGTTGCTTGTTGAGAAGGTAACTCTGAAGCTCGCTTAAAATCAGATCTGATTTTTTACAAGCGAAGGGAAATGATGGGCTGAAGCTCCCGTATTGGATCGGAAGCTGAAGGTTAACCTGAATGGGTTTTCCTTTACGAATCACATCTAAGGCCAGCTTCCCATCGAGAGTTCCCTGACTCTCTTCGAGGGCATGCCCTAATGCTTTCATCGGTCCTTCGTAGCCAAAGACCGAAACACCGAAACCAAATTGATGGGCGACCTCAAATGCCTTGCCGTTAGCACCAACAATCTTGTCCCCGACTTGGAGATGACCTTGAGCAGGAGTGTCTTTGAAGACGTAAGTGATCAATAGCGACTTAGGATCTTCTATACGTATCTTCGCCCTCGCCCCCGTGATTCCAAGATTGATAAACCATCCTCCCGCTTGAGCGTCGGGTTGGGAGCGGGTTTTTAAATTCCAGGGGTGGTACTTACGAATGGCTTGAGCTTCGCCTACGAACGATAGGCAAAGAGCAAGAATCAAGATCCAGTAATGAGAAATAGTTCTGAGCGAAATCATGAACAGAAAGTTATGAACTTAGTTCTCCCCTCGCTAGCGCTTCGGGCTAGTTAAAAGAGTTTTACGAGCGTATTCTTCCACTCCTGATATCCTTAAGTACTGGTGGAATGACATTCAATTTTACAATTAAAGAAAGCTAGAAGAAAGGGGCATGGCCAAGCAGATCTGAGACAAATCGTCCGAATTTTCTACTGTTCCATGGGATTCAACATCGATTCGAGTACAATAATGGAATTGCGATGTCGTCTAAAGAAGACTTAAAGCTGCAGATTTAAACCTATTGAGACTTTGCAGAAAGGAATCCCTATGCAAACTTCTACGAGTTTCTATCGAATTCTTCTCAGTATCGTCATCGGTGTACCGTCCCTCATTCTCTTAACGATTCTTTCCGGCGGAGCCATCTTAATTCCTTTAACGGGGATCTTCATTTTGGCTCCATTGTTAATGTTCAATCTCCTGACTCTGCTTATTTGCCGGCTGACTCCTACTTGTTTTTGTTGGCCGAAGGATACCCAGACACTCAAGAGTAAGGGATAGAACTGCTCTTCGATCATTGTAAATACAAAATAAGAACTTCATGTTAAAGCTCCGTATATCACTAGCATTAAGCGCTTTACTCCTCCTTTTATCCCCATCGGCGATCAACGCCGAACCCTCTCGACCCAACATCATCTTTATTCTCGCCGATGATTGGGGAATCGGAGATGTGAAGACCTATGGCGGCGATCTTTGCAAAATCGAAACGCCCCAGATGGATAAACTTGCCAAAGACGGTATGAAGTTTATGGACGCTCACAGTTCATCTTCAGTCTGTACGCCTACGAGGTACGGAGTACTCACGGGTCGATACAATTGGCGAAGCCCACTGAAACAGGGAGTGCTTTACGGGTACAGCCCTCCCCTGATTGAGAAAGGGCGTGAAACCGTCCCTTCCTTTCTAAAGAAAAACGGTTATCACACGGCGATGTTCGGGAAATGGCATCTCGGAATGGATTTTCCGACGACCGATGGAAAACCCGCTTTCTCAAAAGCCAGAAAGCCTGAGCAACTCGCCACTCTTTGCAATGTCAATTGGAAGGGCCAGATCAAAAACGGCCCTAATTCGATCGGCTTCGATGTGTTCTATGGAATTTCAGCATCGTTAGATATGCATCCCTATATCTGGATCGATAACGATCGCTTTGTTGGGGAATGTACCACGATCAAGGCTTTCCATCGCTCCGGCCCCTCCCATAAAGACTTTGAAGATTACGACGTACTTCCGACCCTAGCTACGAAGGCTTCCGAGTATGTGCGTCAGCAATCTAAGAGCGGCAAACCGTTCTTTATGTATATGGCCCTCAACAGCCCCCACACTCCAATCTCCCCTTCAAAGAAATGGAAGGGAAAGAGTGGGTTAGGAAAATACTATGATTTCGTCATGGAAACGGATGACGCGATCGGCCAAGTCATCAATGCCGTCGATGAGTCTGGGATCGCAAAGAACACTTTAATCATCGTCACGGCGGATAATGGCTGTAGCCCCGCTGCGAGTCGGGGGGATCCTAAAAAGATGATCAAATTCCGCATGGGAGATAAGGATCCCTTCGATCCTAAGAAACACTACGCCAGTCATATCTATCGTGGGCATAAAGCCGATATTTATGAGGGCGGTCATCGCGTTCCCTATATCGCGCGTTGGACGGGGAAGGTAAAAGCAGGTAGCAAATACAACCATCCCGTTTGTTTGATTGATCTCTTTGCGACCGCAAGAGAAATTGTAGGCGGAAAAGCGATCGACACTCAAGCTGAAGACTCCGTCAGTATCCTTAGTGTGCTCTTAGGTAAAACCACAAATCCGGTTCGTGAAGCTATCGTGCACCATTCGATCAACGGTTCATTTTCGATTCGGAAAGGAAAATGGAAATTGCTTCTCTGCCCCGGATCAGGAGGTTGGAGCAAACCTCGACCACCGAGAAAAAATCAAAAGACTTCTAACAAAGTCCAACTTTACGATTTGGAAGCTGATCCCGCCGAAACGAAGAATTTAGATTCCGAGCATCCGAAGGTCGTTGAGGAACTCACGAAGCTCTTACAGACTTACGTCGATAAAGGTCGTTCGACACCAGGTAAGGCTCAGGAGAATAATGGCAAGGTGAAGATTCGGAGGTAAGGTTTCTACCTCGTAGCGAATTCGTAAGAATTTTATTGTAGCCGAACTTGTAAAAGTTTAGTCGGTGATGCATGCTGGCCAAGCTCTTCTGAGTTCGGCTACATGAGGCGGTAGAAGTGAATTAAAGAAACCATCAGTTGAGGGTGGTATGCTGATAGAAAAATTAAAACTCTTTTGTGCGCTTTATCTTCCTTCAGCAATTTTGATTACAATTATGGCTCTCCCTGGAGTTCATGCGTTGGGGCTCATCAACCCTTATTACGGCTATGGAGGAGTTATTTTTCTCGGATTGGTGGTTGGGGTTGTAACCGGAGTCATCTTACTTTTATTTCGCTTTAAACCGCTTTACATTGTCATATGCACCCTATTTCCTATCTTAAGTTTAATTGTTACTGAGCAGTTACTTAAACCAGCCTATAATTTTGTTAAATCCATCCCTTCTCATTGCACTTTGAACTATATTGAATATTCAACGACTCCCTCTGGATTCTCATTTGGATTCGTCGCTTCCGGAAAAGGTAATGAAATGGACTTACTCTTTTCTGACCTCATCATTGAAATCATTAATATTCGACACTCTAAACTCAAGGTATCCTTAATTGAATCACCCGTTCTAAACAATCATGGTGAAAAACGAAAGTGGTCCCAGGAAGAACTTATAAAGTTTTACCGCCAATATTTCACCGAGGAAAAAGAACGAACAGAAGCAGCAGATTTAGTTCTCAATCAATATAAATACTTCAAATCAGCTCGGTCTAAAGAAGATTTAAAAAACATACCTATACCCGGCAATTATCCTCCGATCAGAGTTTTCGTTAATGATAATCCTGTATTTTTTTATATGTGTGCGGCGTGGCATGTTCAAGCCATCAGCCTAATAGGCGCATTTTTAGTGATCAGCTCATTTTTCTCAGTTCAATTCAGAGTAACTAAGGAACCAAAAGAATCAAATATCGAAAGAAAACCAAGGGATTGGGAAAAGCCTAGTACAGGCCTCACGCTGGGTGAAGCCCGTTGCCCTGACTGCCGGTCGAAATATAATTACATCAATAATGAAGGGTTATTAGTTTCAACAGACCCAAATAGCCAGCCGAAGTGTAGTCGATGTGGGAAGGAGTTAAAAATTCCGATTTAAAATAATCTTTTCTTTATTCTCGCCATCGATTTAGACGCGCCTGGCTGAACACCCATCATTCAAAATCATCCCAATTATGGCCCAACTGAAAATTTTTCCTTTCAAATTCGATATCCATTTCAATTCCTGGGTGATCATAAATTTTCAATGAATCTGAATCACATTCGACTCGAACTCGAATATCCCTCTTTTCAAAAATACCTAACTCAATCGATCCTCCTTCAATCTCTGAGAATTGAGGACTACAATTCCCAACCCTCTCAGCCATTAGAACCCATTTTGCGTTAAACCTTTTAAAAGTAAGCTCTCTATATCTCCCCCCCTCAATTAATCTCATTTCAATTAATGTACTCGAATCTTTTACCTTTACGATGCCTACCCAATCCCCCGGCAAAGATCGATAAAACTTAGATTCTGCTGTCCGCTAGTGGCGAAAACCATCCGTATAAACAAAGGCTGAGAAGAAGAGTGTTAGCAGGACAGCGATCAATAATAAGCCAAATATAAATTTTCGCTTCACGTTAAACCCCTACGTTTTTTTAACTATTTCATTGTATCTAAAATACTTCTGATCAAAATTTAAGAAAGCTCAATTTAGATGTTAAACTGAGCAGATAAAATTCCATTGAAAGTTCAAGTTTCTTCAAATTCTTTAAGTAAAACACCATGAAAATCAAACCAGCTCTCATCCTTCTTTTAGTTTCCTTTTTTGTTCCGCACACTCTTTCAATATCACTAGCGAAAGAGACTAAAGCTAAAGAAGCACCCAAAACGGTAGTCCTTAAGAAAGGTGAAATCCTTAAGCGAAGTTACTTCTTCAAGGAAGCCGATAAAGACATCACTTATTCCCTCTACGTGCCTAAAAGCTACGACAAGAAGAAGAAAGCTCCACTCATCGTACTTTTACATGGGCTTAAAAGTAATCCCAGCCAAGTGATTCGCTATAAAGGGATCACCCAAGAGGCTTCGAAGCGAGGCTATATCGTAGTAGCTCCCTACGGCTACAACGGCCACGGCTGGTACGGAAGTCAAGGCAAAGGAAAAGTTTATTTGGGAGGGAGGAAGGATGATCCCAAGAACTTAGGTGAACTCAGCGAAAAAGATGTGATGAACGTTTTGGGTATCATCAGAAAAGAATTCACCATCGACGATAAACGAATTTACTTAATGGGACATTCTATGGGTGGCGGAGGAACGATGCACCTTGGTCATACTTATCCTAAAATCTGGGCGGGATTAGCCCCACTCGCCCCGGCCTTGATGGGCAGTCGTTCAGTCCTTAAAAAAATTAAACACATCCCCATCATGGTCGTCACGGGCGAGAAAGATCGTTTAGTCAGAGTGGCGAGCGTACGCCGCTGGATCGAAAAGATGAAAGAGTTCGGCAATGACTATATCTACAATGAAATTAAGGGCGGCAACCACTTCGGAACCATATTCAACAATCCCAAGATGATTGCCGAGGTCTATGATTTCTTTGACAGCGCCCGTAAGGGTGAGAAGCGGAAGAAGGCTAAAAAGAAAGAGTCTATAGTGAAGTAGTCCATACGTTCCACGTGCGGAAGGTAACCGGCACACGCTGTGTGTCGTTCTTCCCTAACACCTCATCTGGAAAGCCTTCATTATCTTTAATGAGACCACAACTCTATGGAACTCGTTTATTACCCTGACGATTTTTTAACTTCCAAACCAAAGATGAGGATTGGCGAGGTCTTCCTCCTGTTCCATCCCCAAAATTTTCCGAACTCTCTAAAAATTGTTAAGTTATTCCGTAGCCCCTACGAAATGACGGATTTTGGTTTTATTGAGGCTATTAACAGAGATGAACTTAAGAATCAAATCTTAGCCTCTGGAAATTTAGTTCGTCCCAACTTATCAGATCGGAAAGGGGGATTTCCTTTACTCACTTGTCCTAAAGATATTTTTGAAAAAGCAAGATTTGCTGATGGCGATTTAGGACTCCAGGAAATTAAATCTGATGGGAATTTGAACGCCGATTCAGCTCTTTTTAGGTTTAAAAAATATAACGATTGCAAAGCCGTTCTTAGCTCAAGGATAATAATCGGCTCTCCAGAATGAATCAGACACCCAATTCTCGTTCACACTTCGGGCTTAGAATTGGTGGGACTGTTTTCAAGTGATAAAAAACAGTCCGGAACTTAAAAGGCAGTGTTATTTCTCCCATCCAGTTATTACATTGCCTAGGCTATGAATCCGACTCCTCTTCCCCATCCACCGATTCTTCCACTAACAACCAATAAGAAAAGGTAATCGGTAAGAGTGCTGTATCCAAAGCGATTGAAAAGGGCCAATCGATGATCAAAACGTAGCCCTGAGTGGTATCGGATTTCACGGCTTCAATATTATGCCGAATACCAGAGTAAGGACTGGGGCCGGGATAGTCCCAGTGGTCAGCCCACAAATATAATGTCCCGGGAGATCTCGAACCGTCTTCAGAGGGTTGAGGGCCATTGACGATACTTCGCAGGGTTCCGCAGCTGGTGAGTAAAACGATCAAGATGATGGGGAGTGATTTCATTTAGGTAGTTGGGTCAATGTAATGCGATGAGTAACGTAAGGAGTAATCGGCTCATAACGTGAGCCGGTAGGATCATTCGTTATCTTGATGACGGTAATGAAGAATTTAAATTCAAATTGATTTTTGATAGGTGGGAATACAAATCAAACGGTGAACTGAATCTATTGAGATTTTCTAGTTACGGCTCACGGGGTGAGCCGACTACTTTGGACGGCACACAACGTGTGCCTACGACCTTAATTCCAGCAAGATTCGAAAGCTGCTCGCTCCAAATTTTTTATCAGGAGGAACCATGCCCCGTTCGGCAGAGCGGCAATCCCACATACTGTTACCTGAAGATCCACTCCGGATGACTTTTCTCTCTCCTTCCGCTGGGCCCTGAGGGTCGGTGACTTTCTCTGAACTGTAGGGACCATGCCAATCACTGCACCACTCCCAAGCATTGCCCCCCATATCAAATAATCCCCAAGCATTGGGAAGGCGCTTTGCAACTTCATAGAGGTCCCCCTTAGCATTCTTGCTGCTCCAAGCGTACTCTTCGTTGTATTCAGTGCCCCAGTAAAATTCAGTGGTGGTTCCCGCTCGACATGCGTATTCCCATTCCGCTTCAGTAGGTAAACGAAAAGTTAGACTTTCTTTTTCACTGAGTTTTTTGCAAAACTCTACAGCATCTTCCCAGCTCACAAAAACTGCAGGGTAATGATCTCCCTTGGGTATTCTTTTATAATCGGCCCACGGTTTTGTCCCCATCACCTCCACCCATTGAGCCTGAGTCACCTCCGTAGCCCCCAGATAATACCCTTTTGTGAGCTTGGTCGGTTGGCGAGGAGATTCATCGTCTTCACGCCCTTTTTCGTGATCTTCACTCCCCATCATAAATTCCCCGGGAGGGATGTAACGAAATGAAATTCCCGTTGAGTTTTTGATCTCAGTCTTTGGACTGTTTTGACATCCAACACTGAAACATAATAAGCAAAGACAAGCACCGAATAAAAAATAGTTACGTAGATTATTCATCTCATTCCCCAATCTCTTTTTTTAATTGTTTAAATTCTTAATCTCATCAAGAAATTCTATTCTTCAAACTTACTCGCTCAACTTTTTATTAGATGAACAAGCTAATTATCTTTTGAACTAAACCTTAAAAAATCACTATGTTGAATTTTCATTTAAAAAAGGAGTCACCAACTTAAACAAAGAGAAAGAAAACCCTCATTCTTCGAGCTCCTTATCTTCTTGCCCCCATTTTTTTGCTTAAATAGAAATCGGTAAAATTTTGAAATTCGAGTGAAATTTGGAAAGCTGTTTCCATTCAATCTCCCTTCAAGAACTCTGATAAATTTACCTAAATAGCTGAATGAATATTCTATTCTTTCTGAACCCTAAACCGTCGAGCCTCCTCCTGCTTATCTGCTAACACCTTCCGAAACTCTTTCAATCGCTCTTGGACATGTTCCTTACCCGCCAAGTTTCTCTTTTCATGAGGGTCGTTGGTAAGGTTATAAAGTTCCTCGCCATGGCCTTCAGTATCCGGCCACTTGCCGTAGCGCCAGCGTTGATTCCTCAAGGCGTAACCGAGCTTTTGCCCTCTCGACACAACGCTATAAGCGTACTTCTTCTTTCCTTTACGCTCAGGATGGCCGAGGAGAGGTCGAAGGGAAGCACCCTGAAGATGATGAGGAGCTTTGAGTCCGACCAAATCGGCTAATGTCGGAAAAATATCGATCAACTCCACCATGGCTTCTGATCGAGTACCGGGCTTGGTTAATCCTGGAACTCTCACAATGAATGGAACCTTCGCACCAATATCAAAGAGAGTTACTTTTCCCCAGAGAAAATGATCGCCTAGGTGATAGCCGTGATCTGAAGTGAAGACGATGATCGTATTCTCCCATTCTCCACTTTCTTTTAAAGCGTCGAGAACGATCTTAATTTGCGCATCGATAAACGTCACACAAGCGTGATAAGCTTGCATGTACTCCCGACGCAGAGCATCGTTTTCTTTTCCTAACTCAAAACCGAAAGCCTCATATCGTTTCACCTTTGCCAATTTAGGCAAACTGTCCCACAGGTTAGCTCGATCGGCTTGATAGTTGATTTTTTCGAGGGGGTAACGGTCAAAGTACTTGCTGGGAGCTAAGAAGGGCACATGTGGTTTTTGAATCCCGCAAGCAATAAAAAAAGGTTTATCGCCGTAGGATTTCTCTTTCAGCCATTTGGCAACTTGCCGAGCGTTCTTTCCATCTTTGTGTTGTTCATCCCTGAGGCCGCTCCTTCCGTAACCCGGAGGAGTTTGATTGTCTAATTTAGAAGAGACTTTCTTTTTGAGTTCCCGCCACTTCCTTCTATTTTTGCGATCTTCAATTGAACCGTGTTCCGCTTCAAATTCTTCTCGAGCTTTCTTCACCACTGGAAGTTCGTCGTTTAAAAAGCGGTGAGCTTCACTCCACGCCGTTTCACCGTGATCCATTTTAGAGTTGTGGAACACTTTTCCGACTCCTCCCGTCCAGTATCCATTCTTCTTGAAGAACTCTGGCATCGACACCGTACCGGGCCTGACCTTACGAATATCGAGTTTATTATTCAGTACCCCTGTTGATTCTGGATACAACCCAGAAAGAAATGAAGCTCGAGAAGGACCACAAACCGGGTATTGACAAAAAGCCCGATTGAAGGTGATCGACTCTGAGGCTAACTTCGACAGAGTTGGAGTTTGAATATTCTCATAACCCGAAGGAGAAACATGAGTGTTTAAATCATCACAAACGATAAAGAGGATGTTTTTGGCCTTAGAGCGGGATTTTTTTCCTGTGTTCGCCTCGTTTGATTTTAATGGGCTTGATTGAGATGCTTTTGATTTTGGTGGACTGCTATAAGGGCGATGTCTTTTTACCCCCTTCTTTAAATTACCTTTACCCTTCTCCCACCGCCAAGTATCTCCATCGACGACCAGATCACGCCGCAAGTTAAATTTTTGACCAGCAGGGGCGAAGCTCTTTGGAGCGAAGGAATGCATCCGTTTCTTAAGAGCAGTGTGCTCTTTCTTAAATGCTAAATTGTGCCATTCAT
This sequence comes from Planctomycetota bacterium, assembly GCA_028280485.1. Lineage (GTDB taxonomy): Bacteria > Planctomycetota > UBA8108 > UBA8108 > JACQVS01 > JANQLS01. Next base: position 86,293 of record JANQLS010000069.1, on the reverse strand, counting down.
TCGGATCCTTGTTGAGGTCGTAGAGCTCTTCTCCATCCTCTCCGTAACGAATATAGCGCCAATCGCGGTTGATGATGGCGTACTCCCCGGGATTCATATGAGGGAGATAAACGTTTCGATCCGTCGCTGAGGCAGGATCAGATAAAGTCTCTGCGAGAGATTGACCTTCAAGTTTTTGGTGAGGCTTCGGCAGCTTACAAAGATCGACGAAAGTCGGGTACATGTCGATCAAACTCACAGTGACATCGCTTTGCTTTCCCTTAACGACTCCTGGACCCGCCCAAATAAAGGGAACATTGGAAGTGCGCTCCCAAAGAGTGTGCTTACCCCAATCTCCCTTTTCACCGTGATGGTAACCGTGATCGCTCCATAGGACGACGATAGTATTGTCTTTGTAGGGACTCTTTTCTAAAGCATCGAGAACTCGCCCGATCATGGCATCGGCATAACTCATACTCGCGAGGTAACCGTGAATGGCATCCTGTACGGCGTTCAAGGATTCTAACTTCTGATGAATCCGAGAGCGGTTCGTCTTCATCTTCTTGATCTTGGGAGGCAAATCCTCGAGATCATCTTTTTTGTAGGGGGGAAGAGGGATTTTTTCCGAATCGTAAAGATCAAAGTATTTTTGTGGGCAGTAATTGGGAAAGTGAGGAGCATAGAGACCTACCGCTAAGAAAAAGGGCTTATCGTGTTTTTCTTTCAGCTTTTGTACTGCCCAGTTGGCGCGCTTGGTATCCGCCATCTCCTCTTCACGAGAATTGGGAATGGCACCCCACTCCAAGAACAAACCGCCTTTGATCTCTTGCCCCTTGTTGTAAATACTATTGGGAAAAGGATGAGGAAAAGGAGTGTCTTCCGTCCACGAATCCATCGGCCAACCGGATTGACGCTGGCTTTTGTTTCTTAAATAGAACTCGGTCCAACCGCGAGTATCGATGCACCCAGCAGGATGGTGAAAGAGTTTTCCAGCTCCAAGTGTTTTATATCCCCCTAAAGAGAAACTGGTTTGCAAAGATTCAATTTCGGGATGATCCACAAAGTAAGTAGCTGTCCGATAACTCCCTGTCGTCGAAGCAAACTGTCCACTAAAGATCGCCGCTCGACTGGGAGCACAGAACACCCCCGCTGTATGCGCATTACTAAAATTCAATCCTCGCTGAGCTAATCGATCGATATTCGGAGTAATCGCTCGGGGAGTCGTCTCCAAGCAGCCGATCCAATCGTTCATGTCATCGACGGCGATGAAGATAACGTTGGGGCGTTCTTTGATTGAGACTGAGTTGGCTGCCAGAGGGCCCAAAGCAGATCCTAGGAAACCTAGGATCGCAAAGAATTTGATAATCGATGATACAGGCGGATTGAGCTTCATTTCGAATTGAGTTTTCATGCTTTTTATTACTAAGTATTTACGAACAATGTAACTATGGAGTATAAAGAAGCGCTGGTTTTAAAACAAAGAATCGAATCAGAAAAAACAGATTTATTAAACACACCGTAGGCAAACAGTGGGCATTGATTTTTAAAAATAAATAGCAGAGGTGGCCGCACATGAATTTATGGATCCCAATCTTATTCTCTCTTTTTTGGATCTACCTAACTTACCGTTGCGTATTTTCAGTTAATAACTTTCACCCCTTCGGAAAACCATGGATTGGGCGCGGTCTCTGGGCCTATGGATTCCTCACCCTCAGTCCCTTCATAGTCTTAATTTACTTCCTTCTGGGTTGGAAGTTCTCAATATTGAAACTATCTAACCGAAAGAGATCTTGGACAATTCTAATCTTGGTAGTAGGAGAATTAAGCTTAGGTTTTGGAGCTCAACTCCTTCACAGTTCTCTACCCAACCATTACCAAAAAAATTATAAGAACAAATTTGAAACAGAACGAGGCTTGGACAGATATTTACCAAGTTATGCTTTTGGTTTAGATTTCAGTCATCACTCTATTCATGAAGGTGTTATTACTAAAACTGATAATTACCCTGCCCGTCTTCATTGTTCGGAGGTCATCATTTTAACGTCGACCGACCATCCCTTGTTGCAACAAGCATCTGAAACCATCATCATTGGATTGGAAGAGTTCAAATTTATAAAAAAAATATCCTTTTACCCTAAAGGAAAATTATTAGACCAACATTCAACTGCCCCCGGACTTGTTATTGCAATTGAGGAATGCAATCTGATCTCTCTTTCACTGCCTTTGGTTTCCGTTGTAAACACCTCATTCCTTTTGACGACCTCTTGGAGTCCTAGGGTACTCGCCTCAGATTTTGAAAGATGTCAGGGCTCTGGAAAATGTAACCTTGTAGCTAATTGGGATTCTGATCAAAATGTAAACACCTTCGGTGTATCGATCGGATTAGAATCTATTTCAAAACGTAAAAATCTTCTGGGTAAATCTATTGGAAAGTTGATTTTAGAAAAGATAACCCCCACCTTAAAAGAAATATCAAAAGAGCGGGGTACAGTGGAGTCGCTACCCGAGGTTCTCTATCCTGAGCATAAAGATCCTTTAATTCCCAACTACATCTTAGAGAGACCATCCATAACTCATCGCTTGAGCTTCAGCACCCCTTTAAATCACAACTATAATGTTTGGACATTCAGGGATAAAAGAGAACGTAAAGTCGTATTTGAGGAAATGATTAAGGAAATGGAAAAAGATGGTTGGAAACTTTTAGGCTATTTCAACGATCACGATCAGGAGATTCTTTTCCAATCCCGACATAATTTTTACAGATTTAAAGCACAGGGAATTAAGGTAGGTCCCAATTTTATTAACTTATCTTTCAATGGAGATCCATCGACACCTAAAGATGAGTTACATGTTTATTCACTAACTTTAGCACAACCTGTTTCCGAGGATGAACGAAGCGCCATCCTCAATGAGTTGAGCTCTGGTAATTATTCTGCGATAGAATTATCTTCACTCTCAAACTTACTTTCTTCTTATGACAAAGATAAATATATCCAAGCATTAGTGAACGCCCGCCCTCAAAGGATTGAGTCTCAATTGGAGTTAGCAAGGATTCATGGAGAACTGCATCAACGAGAACTTGCATTAAAATCTATGGAAAATGCTCATTTTTTAGAACAGGTATGTGGAATTAAACACTATCGAGAGCCAATTGAAAAAGTCATGGGTAGATTTGGATTTAAAATAACAGAGGATCCAGACCGTCAGCTCGAGATTTTAAAATCGCTTAATTTTCTAATGATTCCTAAAGAAAATGTCACTTATTCTGTACAAGTAAATTCAAATGACCATTTTCATCTCGGTTACTATTGGAACTACGAGAGTGGAATAAAAGATGTTCGAACTCTGTGCTGCGTGATTCGGCGAGAGACTGGAGTAGGGAAAGAAAAATACAGGATCTATACCCGTCAATCAGGAATGAACGGAGGGAGTCGATTTAGCCTAAATGGAAAACCAGGTAATTTAGATAAAAATGGAAAATGGACAGCATGGGCTGGAGAAAGTATGAATTTCGGAACTTTTAATGTTAAGTTTGAAGAAATCGATGATGACAGATTTAATGTGAACGTAACGACAAGAATACGGGAAAGTAATAATTAAGAGCCCATCCCCTGAGATCTCATAATAAGTCAGGAGCAAAATTAAATCTGTAAAAGTGTCTGATCTAAGAAATACTCCCCCAGCACCAAACCTGAGCACAAATTAATCATCCAAAAGAGAATTATTGCTCACATGATTCTATCCTGATTCTTACAGGGTCTCTAAATCGCTCAATTTATTCTTTACAGAGAGAATTTGAATGAATGAAACCATCAACGAATCTGAATATAAGATCAACGCAAAAACCATTTTCCTATTATTATCCCCAGCATGGTTTTTACTTCTTCTCTACTCTATTCTGTTATTGCTAGCAATAAACTTTGATATTGGGAAATGGATGAACATTCTCTCTCTTAGTATTTTATTGGGCAGCCCTATGCTCATGATTGTTTGTGCTGCCCATCTGAGTAAGAATTCCTTTAAAAGATTTTTTGTGTACCTCCTCATTCAAGGAATCATTTGCGCCATCACTTTAATTTCTATTATATTCGTTGAGCGAACTTTTAATTTGGCGGATTTTTAATTTAGAAATTCAGAATGGGAATTACTCGGATAAGACAGAATCTATCACCCTCTTGATTTCACTATTAATGACAGCTTTAAGTTTATCGTTGAGCTTTTCACTTTCATCATTCTCTCCGTAATTACTCACGGATGGAATAAAGTACCAATCATAATATGTAGTTAGGGCGAGATAGCCTGGGGTATTAACATTAACTTTAAGCTCCCCATTTGAATGCAATCTCACCTGTACTTTGAGGTTTTTAAAATCAGGCTCTTTGAGATTTAATTTTGTGAAGTCTCTTACTTCCTTCCTCAATCTCTGGATAAAATCAACGCTAGAAAATTCCGAACTCAATCTATCAAACTTATCTCCCGGCTTAACAGCTAAACTAGTTCCCCACATTATCGTGCACTCTCCAAAAACAATCTCCGCCGTGTACCGCCCCCTCTTTAGATTTGATAGATTAAGTAACACTAAAATTAACAGGACGCCTCCTAAGATCAGCAATAATAAAAAAACACGAGAAAACTTAGTCGGAGTCATACTATTCTCATTACCCACCTGAAATCCGTCCAAACCAATACTTATTTTTCAAAACTAATAGTTTTTAGAATTCAATTCTGAGGTCCATGCCTCCTACCCGGGAAAATTCTTGTCGGTTGAGGCTTCTCCTCATCCCCATCCTCTAATTGAGGAACATAATCACCTTCTTCATTGAGAGTATAAGTTTTTGAAGATGTATTTTTAATTTCGACGTTGCTGTTTCTGTTGGTCTTCTCCTTCTTTTCATCCAATCCCTTAAACATTGCCTTTTGAGCTTCAAATAAATAATCAGAAATCCTTCTACTGGAATTCCTACTTTTCAACTTTTGATGTTGAGCATGAAACTGAATTTTTAAAGCTTTAATTCCATTGGCTTGATTCACGATAAAGTAAAAAGAGAACAGAGCAAAACAGATGACGATCAACCAAACGGGCACTAAAAAATGATTCAGAACTTGAGTTAGGCTTGAATCTTTATTACTTCCAGAGTCCATGACTACCCTCCCTCATTTTCTGCTTTTCTTCCCGAATTATTTGATTTGTTTCCAGGGAAGGGAAAGTTATCAGATCCAGAAAAGACGCCTATTTCTTTTCCAATTTGTTGAATCCGATCCAACTGCTCCATCGCGAGGTGGTTTCGATACCAACTGAAAAAGATCCAGGAAATAAAGACGGCACTAAGACAAATAGAAAAGATCCAGGCAGGTATGACGAGCTTTTTCAAAAATTGCTCAATCTCAGATTTTAAAGTTTCTTCAGGAAGGTTGCTCACTTCTGCTCCTATCTTTTTAAAACGATTACTCTTTAAAATATTTTAACATTCCTTGCCCAATCGCCTCCCCCATGCGGTAAAAGCTTTCAGCATTGTTGTACCATAGGCGATGTTCAGAGTGACGCCAAGCGTTTCGTGCATCTTTTTGGGGCCAATAATTACGAGTATCTATATAGATCACTGACTTTGAAAATTGAGGAAGCTGAGACACTCTCTGCTGAGCTTTGATGATTTCAGGGAATTCCGTTTCATCGTACCCCCCTCGCCCAGAACCGACGATAACTACCGGTGACTTTGGTACTTTCAAATCTTTACGGAGGTCTTGAATCAATAAGGCTAAGTTTTTCTCAAAAAGTTCAACGTCCTTTTCGTTCTCACCAAGCTGAAGAATGAGGCCAGAGATTTCATATTGTGACTTATCACTGTAATCGGGAAACTTATCTTGAAGGCTCTTTAAAGAATCTCGAATTTGTTTAATCAGTGAAATATAAAACTTCCCGGTCGTCCCTGAGCTCGGGGGTTGTAAACCTTGACTCAACGAAGGATCACCGAGAGTGGTTTTAAGAACTAAAACTTGCTCCTCAAAATGATTTCCTAACTGGTGGCCTAAAGCAAGTTCCGTTCCGATCCCCCGTTTACGGTCTCCACCGAAACCGATTCCTAACGCTCCCGATTTAGGACCGCGTCGATCAAATTGGATCCAAACATCCGGTCGAGTTGCCCAAGAGCCATCCTTTTCTAAGAGATGAGAGTAGGAAGCTTTCGTTTTTTCGTTGAGTACAAAGTCATCTAAAGTGCCTCGATTTGCCCCCGCTCTAGGCTTATCAGTCCCCACCACAATCCCACCTCCGATGTGAGACCAGCCCCCAACCATAATGAAAACTTTTACTGGGCCCTTTACGGGTCGCAAAAGATGGAGCTCTTTCAAGATCGTTTTTACGATGGGAGGATGTAGAGGCTTACGATCAAAATGAAACGGATCTGCTCCGTGGCTTGCGGGACGGTTCATGTCGATCAAGTTTTTCACATGAGAATACATGTCATTGATCGCAATCTTGTGAGAAGTCATGACCTTCTCGGCGATCTTGTTGTACTCGATCTCGGAACCCACCTGGAAAACTTTGGTGGCGGAATGACGGATGGGTGTAGTACTAGCCCAAACCAGTTTTGCCTTCGTCTTTTTGAGCTTCTTGACTATCCCAACTAAGTTCTTCTCGTAGTCTTCGGGACTTGTAGCTCGAACTCCGCCTGCTTCTTTCGACATCACCCGGAACGATTTCATCCCCGGAACGCGGTAGACGAGATCTCCTAAGCCCACATTAAAGTGAATGAGATCCCACGACTCATTACCTAAAAGCCGGTCTAAATCTTTAAGCAGATAGTGAGAATTTCGTACTTCCCCAGGTTGTATGGTAGCCCAAACCACTTCGACTCTACCTTTGAGCATACTCTGGGCTTGAGCCGCCGGTTGAGTGTAAACCGTATCTCCGATGACTAAGATTTTAGGGAGAGACTTTTGAGCGAGGAGACTTTCAATGCTTCCCAGCATGAAAACGAACATGAGCGCCCAAAGTAAAATCAATCGTGGAGAAAAACGAAATTCTAAAACTCTCATCCCGAAAGAATCTCACTCATAGATCCTGTACTATCAGCAAACTTCTCGACCGGAACATCGACCGCATTGAGCATCGAGACAAAAAGGTTTGCCAGGGGTACTTTCTTATTCCCTTCAAAGGAATGTAGCTTTCCGTGTTTCAAACCCAGCTGGCTTCCACCCGCAATCTGAATAGGATAGTTTTTAGTGCTGTGCGAGGCATGAGGGTGAGCCGATCCCCATAGAACTAGAGTGTGATCCAAGAGATGACCGTCGCCTTCTTGAGTGTCCTTCAATCTCTTAAGGAAGTAAGCGTGCTGTTCGGCTCGCCAACGATCCCATTGCCCGGAAAAATCGACGGGGCGTTTATGAGCGATATCGTGGGTGGATCCCTTGTATCCTAAAACGTAGGTGGCGTAATTCCACATTTCGCTGTCAGAAGATTGCTCACTCTCCAGCATCAAGCTCGCATAGCGAGTGGAGTCCGTCAAAAAGGCCAAGTAAACCAAATCGTACATACATCGAATGTACTCTTTTGGATCCTTGTGAGTCACTTCGAGATTGATTCCCTTTGTGTCGATTTTAGGAAGAGGCTTGTGCGTCCACTTACTCGTTCTTTCGACACGTTGCTCGATGGAGCGAATCGATTCGAGGTATTCTTCTAACTTTTTCTTATCTTCTAGCCCGAGCCGCTTCTTCATGCTCTTACTGTGATCAAGCAAGAGATCTAAAATGCTGGCATCACGTTTCAAACCTTGGCGCACATCCTCAATCTTCTTACCCGCATAGGGATTAAATAAGCGATTGAAGATTTCTTGTGGTTTGTGCATCGAAGGAATGGGACGACCGGGCCCCCGGTGAGAAAGAGTTTTGGAAGATCCGTAGGAACCCGTCCCTCCCTCTGTTCCTAAGACTAAAGAAGCGTGACGGGTTTTATGTCCGTGTACTTTGGCAGCAACCTGATCGATAGAGATATTGTTGGTCTTCTCCAAGCCGGTCATATCGGCCCCCGTGGCGAAGACATCTCCTGAACTGTGTCCTCCCATCGCCCATCCCCCGGCATGATCTAAACCCTGAAGGTAAGTCACTTCATTCTTGAAGGGTTCGAAAGGAGCAGAAGACTTGTTGAACTTCAGAGGGCCTGGATTCTGACAGGGCCACCAACTCCACTCGTGGTGAGATTTCTTTTGTTGAGGTAGTCCATTTGCTCCGTTAGGCATGTAGGAACCGTAAGCAAAATAACTGACGAGCATCCGCTTCGGTCTTTTGACGGGAGAAACTTCTTTAGCCCAACTCATCGCATTGAGGAAAGGCAAAGCTAAAGCTACTCCCCCTCCTTTAAGAAGTTCACGTCGACTGAGATTCCAACTTTTTTGAGTCATACTCATGAATCCGATTATTAATTTGTATCGTTCTGCCTAAGGCTACTTGCTCTTCACACCAGTAAAGATTTTACTCTGACAGATCGCGATGATCATATCTTTAAGTTTAAAATCTTCCGCTTTCGATCGTTCAAAGATGGTTTGAACTTGAAATCGATCTTTAACCGTCAACTCTCGACCCAGGCCGTAACCCAAAAAGCGCTTGAGTACATTTTTAGCGATATCTTCTTTACGATTCTTGAGAAGGTAGTTCTTTAAATCTCTCATTCCTTCCACTCGAGGACCGTTAGGTAAACGAGCATCGGCTTGAATGGAAATCGTATTGAGGGATTGGAGGTAAGCCTGATAGCCGATCAACGATTGATGTGTTTTCTTATCGAAGCCTCGGACACGGGTGCCCTCTTTCGGTACCATCGGTTGATATTTTCCGATGGCGTTATATCGTTCAAAGGGAATTCCCCATGGATCTAATCTTGCGTGACAATCGTTGCAACTTTCATCTTCACGGTGTTTCGCTAAAAGATCTTTGATCGTCAACGCTTTTTCGGCAGACTCTCCGGCAGAATCAGTAAGTGCGGGAACTTCTGCAGGAGGCGGAGGTACTTCATCTCCTAAAATCGCTTCCCGCAACCAAACTGCCCGATAGATGGGATGAGGCGCTGTTCCCGTTCCGTTTCCGATGAGAATGGAACCTTGGGTGAGTAATCCACCCAGATTAGACTCAGGATTAAGGGGAACTCTTCTCAATTGATTTCCTTCAATCCCTTGAACCCCATAATGAGCCGCTAATGGCTGATTCAAATAGGCGAAATTGGAGTCCACCAGATTGGAAACGGTTTCGTTTTCTCTGATGAGTTCAGAAATGAAGCCCACCGTCTCCTCAAACATGTAATCCCGAATCGTAGGACGATAAGGTTCCTCCGTCCCGGCTCGTTCACCTCGAGGAACGTAGTATAAAAAGCGGGGAAAGAGATCTTTATTAATGGGGACGGTTTTTAATTTGGTTAAGCTCAGCCACTGAGAGGTAAAAATCTTAACAAAGGAATTCGAGCGTGAATCCTTGAGTAATCGACGAACTTGTTGATCGATGATTTTATTATCGAGAAGCTTTTGCTCTTCAGCCAATTTCATTAATTCTTCATCGGGCATACTCGCCCAGAGGAAATAAGAAAGCTTGGAGGCTATCTCGTAGTGAGGGGAAACTTGCTCATCCTGAACAGTGTGATAAAGAAATTGAGGAGAGATTAAAACCATCGCTAAGGTCTCTCGCATCACTTCTTCAAAGGTGAGCTCTGACTCAGAGATCAATTGATAGATTTTAAAAAACTTTGAGACTTCGTTTTCAGTTGCGGGGCGGCGATAGGCTCGCGACATAAATCGCCTAAAGACCTCTTGAACGTAAGCTTCTGGGTTCTCTTGACGGAGAGAAGATTCGAAGAGAATGCGTTTATGATGTTCAGGCGGCCAATTTTGAACGAGAGGAGCCTCAAACTCCATCCACTGGATAACGGCCCGCGGCATTTCGAGGGGTCGCTGGCCATCATTCAGAGTCCCATCATCGTAAAGATTCTGGGGTGTGACGACCATGGTATCGGCTTGTCGTCTTCCGTTGACGATCTTCCCGGGCTTGGCTGGGAAGTTTTCGATGCGACCTCGAAATTCATACACTCGAGGTTGATCGAGTGTGTTTCTTAACTGAACCGTGCCTACAGGTTCCATGCGTTGAGTGGAACTGTTGATATTTAAGCTGTAGCCCATCACCAATCGCAAGGGAAGCTCAGTAATTCCTGGAGGGAGGATGGCAGAGGCCTGGATTCGAATTCGGAATTCACCCGTTTTAGGAAAGCTCTTAAGCCCCATTCCCCAATGAGGACTGTGACGACGATTTCCCCACACCCCCACTTCATCCAGTCCAAGACCTCGATCTAAATTGTGAGGCTTCCAATCCCTGCGGGTTCGATGCACTTCCGGTTTGTCAGGATCAACAATGGCGCTGGCGAGGGCTCGACGAGCGTTCTCAAGGTATCGATCGATTTGTTCCGGCCCCATCAACATAAACTCAGCGGTGTTGTTAAACCGGTAGGGTTTCTGGGGATCTTTAGGAAGGTTTTCTATCAGCTTAAGTCTAAATCCGAGGAGATCACGAATCGTGTTTTCGTATTCGATATTCGTCAAGCGTCGAACTGTAGGTTCTGAGGAATGTTTCTGTGAATTCCCCTTCAGGGAGGATTGAAACTCGTTTTCAATCCAATGAGCAATATCTGCTCGATCTTGCTGACGAGGCTGCCGTTCATCTTCAGGAGGCATTTCTTTTGACTTGAGAACTTCTAATAGTTTTTCCCAAGTCTTTAGATTTTGCTCCTTTGAAAAATCTGATTCAGAAAGTAAGTGCAGCTTTATTTTAGCCTTACTCTTTTTGGGTCCGTGGCAGTGGAGGCAATAGGAATTAAAGAAGGGCTGAATCTGATTTTTAAAATTTTGGGAATTCGAATCCGATTCAAATGCTCCGCCCATGGGAGTCAGCAGGAATATAAAACTGAATAACACTAAGAGACGCAGAACCATGAATCGATGAAAAAACGATGAGAATATAAGAGGAAATGGACTTTGGCAACCAGCAGAAACAATTCGTCAATTTTACCGCTTCACCCGTTCTTCAAACAACTATCAGATCGACGTAAATGTTAATAAATATCAGGAATGGAGCTCATCGAATCAAGTTGAAGAATTGATTTCCCAGGGGATTCTAAATCGATCGACACAGACTCCGAATCCCGGAGACCAAAAGGTCTTTTGAAAGGGGAGCAGAACTTGCCCCCCATCACTCAATGACGAAAAGATTTTTTCACCTTGGGTGGCATCTTCAATTGAAATCGCGATAAAGAAACCCTGTGGCGGTTTGTAATCTTCGGGCTTCACATCGGCTCCCAGCACTTCAAAATCATCGAGCTCTAAAGTTGCATGAAGAATTCGATCGTGAAACTCTTCAGACACCTGGTCCGCCATCGGTGACTTTCCGTAGGTGAGCATCGATTTCAACTGACCACCGAAGAGTTCATGGTAGAGTTCAAAGGCTTCTTTACACTGACCGTTGAAGCAGAGATGGGGATTGAGTTTCATTTGATGGTAGTAGGCACACGCTGTGTGCCGTTCTTATTCTCTTATTCGAAATGCTTAAACTGCTTAATGGATTTAAGCGTGTAGATGAGTTGGCTCTCACCGAGAGTAGTAGTTCTCTTAATTCAAAAGCTAATATTTAATTTAAGAGAGTATTACTCGCGAGTTAAATTTTCTTATTTTTAAAGTTAATTACACAAATTGAGCCTCTCCGCTTCGTACGGCTCTTAGTAGCAGGCTCGCTCCGCGAGCCGTGGAGCATTAAGTTTAAAAGGCGCTATTTAATTGAAGAGAGAGTTTTACTCGCGAGCTAAACATTCTCCTTATTTAGGATAATTGCATGAGCTGAGCTTTCGCGCTTCGTACGGCTCGCGGAGCGAGCCTACCACTACGGCACACAGCGTGTGCCTACTACCATCTGCATGTGGACTACTTTGTACCTACTACCATCCCATGTGCTGGTCGATCCCCGATTACGAAATAACCGAGAGCCTTGTCATCTTCGGTGGCCATCAACCATACGGCCCCGGGTCGAGTGCGATAGGGCTTTCGCCAACCGGCTTGAAGAGTACCGTAAGGCTTCGGTACTCCCTTTCGGCTCATCCAAAATACTTTCACCGGATCTTTACTCCGGTTACTGAAGATGACGTTAAAGCTATTCCCATCGGGCTTGGAAGCGGGGGCTTTACCTTTTCCACTAACGGGATGCCATTTGAGCTTTGGAAGTGAAGCGACGCTCGCCTGTTTATACTTAGCGAATTTTTTGGGTGCCCGTGACCTTAACCGTTCTATCAATTGTAAATGTTCAGGTTTTTCTGCAAGATTGATCCACTCATAGGGATCATTTTGAATATCGTAAAGCTCTCTATCGCCATTGTCGTATTGGATATATCGCCAACGCTTCTCACTTAATCCAAAATTACCAGGGCGTCCTAAATAAGTGATGGCGACATGGTTCCACTCACTTTTAGGATTTTTTAACAACGGTAATAAACTAGGTCCATCGTTATATTCCTTTGGAGGTAAGCCGGCAAGCTGAGTCAAAGTGGGATAAAGACTCAACAAGTCCACTGGAGCATCACACCGTAAATTTTTCCCCGTTCCTTCTGGCAAGCCCGGTACGCCTTTCGGTACTCGAATGATCAACGGTACTCTCGTACAAACCCGCCAGGCGGTAAATTTCTGCCAATGTTCTTTCTCTCCTAGATGCCAACCGTGATCACTCCAAAGGACGACGATCGTATTGTCTTTGTGGGGTCCTTCCTCTAAGGCTTTTAAGACTCGACCGATCATCGCATCGGCAAAATATATGGAAGCGAGATACCCCTGAATGCCTTGTTTCCATTGCCCATGTTTTTGAATATGGGGAAAGTATCGATTGGGCCCCCTTCGCTTCCCCGCAGGTGGAAGGTCAGCTAAGTCATCCTTTTTATATCCCGGAGGTAACTGAATACCTTCCAGCGGAAAAGGCTCAAAGTACTTCTTAGGAACGAACCAGGGTTCGTGAGGGCGATAGATCCCGCAAGCTAAAAAGAAGGGCTTATCCTGCTTCTTTCGAAGCTGCTTCGAAATCCACTCAGAAACCAAGTAGTCCCCCCCAAATTCTTTATTAGAAACATCTAAGGCCGCCCAATCGGTTTCAACGTATTGCCAAGGTCCACCAACTGGAAGATTCACCGGCCTCTTCTTAGGGTAAAAGGTACGCGGAAAGGGATCTTCGGTTTCCTTGGCGGGGTAATACTCATCCCAAGATGGAGCATCGATAAAATAATGAAGCAGCTTGCCCGAACCCGCCGACCAATAGCCATGTTTCGAAAAGTATTTGGGGATCAATTCCTCTTTCGGCATCAGCTCCCTCATCTTTTGACGATTATCGTAGAGCCCTGAAACATGAGGAGAAATCCCCGACATAATCGCGCCTCGAGACGGATTGCAAGCAGACGCCGGGCAGTGAGCGTTGGTAAACAACACTCCGCTTCGAGCTAACTTATCGATGTTGGGAGTTTTTGCTTGGGGATGTCCATTGAGGACTCCGATCCAATCGTTGAGGTCATCGACGGAGATGAAGAGAATGTTAGGTTGCGAATTTTCTGCGGTTAAAAGTTCTAGTGAACTTAAAAAGCAGAAAGATAGAATTAGCGATTTTTTTAAGAATGATTTCATCTTCAAATTATATACCAAAGGCATCTGATACGAGTGTCAGTTCAGCCAGGAGACCTCAGGCTCCAGAACAACTCCGTGGTTAAAATTCTTCGATCTCAATCTTCTTGAGGTTGAAGGCGAATATCGAGGTTAGCGTGAGTCGAGTACAGAAATGCCTCATCCGCTTGATTCCGTAGTTCTACGTTGTACTTCCACTCATCTCTAACGTAACTTTCCTCTGTAGACACCAGAATAACCTTGGATTTAAAACCCTCAGCCGAGATTTTCAAGAACCTGTACCGAGCTCGGATACATCTCACGTGCGGCCAAATAGAATGCGAGATGACCCCACCTTGATATCCCCAATGGAAAACAGAAGCACTGGGCATTTCGAATCGCCCTTCAGAATTTGTAGCTACTGTTTGATCTTCATATTCAATGTCGAGCAGTAAAGCATTGATAACAGGTGAATCATCGACAGCCGAAAAGACTCTTCCCTTCACGTCGATGTTGTAGTCTCTGGTGTGAGGTAGAGGAAGGATGATACACCCCGGAAGTAAAATACCGCCGAAGAGAAGAATTGAAAAGTAGCTCAATAAATTCATGGACACCCGCAACTAAAAAAATAAAAGTGAATTAGAATTCGGTTGTAAACAACGTAAGAATCTAAAATCATATTAACTTACATTTAAAAAATAATATACAGGGGTAGCTCTCATTTGAATAAGAATCGATTCAGAATCACCCTCATCGTCATCATCGCCTGCTTGACGATATTGCTCGGTGTTCGTACAACCATTTGGCAAGACCAACAGACATTCGATCTCTTTATTTCCTTAGCGTTCTCAATTGCTTTTTCATTGCTCTGTAAAATTGACGCCGCAATTCTAAAAAAACAAGTTCTACGAGTATTTTTAGCCTTTGTCTTTTTTGGTTGGCCGGTGATGTTCCCCCTCTATCTTATATGGAGCCGAGGCTTAAAGGGAATACTGCTTAACCTTGGGACTGTGATCGGATTTATAATCTTATTTGGCATTGGATCCATTTCGACTCTAATGATCATTCAAGGCCTGCAAAATTAATACTCAAACCTAAAAGAAAGCCATCTCCTCCTCAACTAATCCGTTCCTTTGCTTCCTTTTTGCGATAACATAATTAGTTCCTCAACTGATTCAACAACTCCATTCATTCAAGGGTGTTCAATCCATGTCGCGAATGATTCTTCCATCTCTTCTTTTCAGCCTGATCGTATCGGGAACTTTCAACTCGATAAGTTCAGCTGAAACCCCTTACGGTAAAGTCGACCTCCTCCGAGACAGCTGGGGGATCCCTCATATTTATGCGGATACCGACGAAGGCGCCTTCTACGGATTAGGTTATGCGGCTGCAGAAGATCGCGGTTTCCAAATGTATTACTTCCTTCGCATCATCCAGGGGCGAACGAGTGAATTTTTGGGTGAGATGGAGAAGAAGAACGCTCGCGGAAATATTCGAACCACCCTCGACCACGACCGCTTAATGCGAACGATTGGTTTTCATCGCGCTGCTCAGGAGACAGCGAAGAACTTGGATGCAGAATCGATTCAACTTCTTAAAGCATATTCACAAGGAGTGAACGATTACTTCAAAGAGAATGAGGCACATGAGCATTATTTATTTGAAAAGACAGGATTAAAACGTGATCCCTGGACTCCTGCAGATTGCCTCCTCTCTTGGTGGCACTTTGCGAAATTTTTCGCCAAAGATGGACTCAATGACTTCCCGGGTTTATCGATGCCCCCACCCCGAGGAGGAAGATTCATGCCCAAGGTTCAAGTCGATGACGATGCCGCAGTCGTTCAGCGAGAAGATGTCAGCGAAGATTGGATCAAAAAGGTTGACGCTTGGGTAAAAAAAATGGGATTGGCTTCTCCCGAAAAAGGAGCAAAGAAAAATCCCGACAGCCCGGATCCCAAGTTTAGTCACGCTTGGGTTGTAGGAGGAAATAAAACCACGACGGGAAGTGCTGTCTTGGTCAGCGATCCCCAAACTCCGGTTTGGAATCCCAACATGCTCTACGAGTTTCACGCCAAAGGAAAAACTTTTAACGCCCGAGGAATTGGAGTTTCAGGCAGCCCGATCATCCTCATCGGCTTCAACACTCATGTCGCATGGGGCTTAACGGCATTGGGAGCTGATCAAGCCGACATCTTCCTATTAGCGACCGATTCTTTGGACCATCCCAATCAATATCAAGTGGATGGTGAATGGATTGATATGGAGGTCTATCGCGAAGTCATACAGGTTAAAGATCAAGACCCTGTTCACTTGAAGGTCCGTGAAACGGCTTTCGGTCCTGTTGTCTCCAAATATGTTCGACGCAACCAACGAAACTTAGAATTTGCTCTGAGAAGAGTCCCCATCTGTGAATCAAAAACTGAAACGATTCAGGGTGCTATCGCCATGATGCGCGCCCGGTCGAGCGAGGAATTCGCCAAAGCCTTACCTAAGTGGCGTTTTCCCACAGCTAATTGTGTCTTCGGCGATTCCAAAGGAAAGATTGGTTATTGGTCGTTAGGGGCTCTTCCTGTTCGCTCGATGTTGACCCAAGGCAACGGCCAACACGCTCAAGATGGCCGTACTTTAGATGGCATGTGGCGAGGTATGATTCCTTACCAATATCTCCCCCACACCCTCGATCCAAAAAGAGGCTATCTGGTTACTGCCAATCACCGAACAATCCAATCTTTCTACAAAGTCCCTTTCGGTAATATGACAGGAAGTTCTGGAGATACCGATCGGGGATTGAGGATCAAAGAACGCATCCTGGAACACCTTAAAAACAATAAGCAGTTCAAACCTGAAGATGTGTTGTCGATCCACTACGATTCCGTGAACGTTTGGAAACGCGAAGTGGTGCGATTAGGATTCAAAATTCTCAAATCGGAACCTAAAAGTCTTTTCGGAGAAGCGCAACGCGCTTTGAACCATCTCCAATCTTGGTACCAAGAGGGAGCTCAAAGCACCTTGTCGATCCCCGGAACGGAACTCGTCAACGAAATGCGTGCCATATTCAGAGGAAACAATTTTAAGATCGTCTCTCGTTATGGCGGCGGAGTATCCGGCCTGGCTCGTTTTGCTAAAACCGTCAGTCAACGAGATGCCATGAATCCAAAGACCAAGGTCAACGCTGAAGAACGAGAATTTGTGAACATGGTCCTCACCCAAGCCTGGAACACCTGCCAAGGTAAATATGGACCCGATCCCAAAACATGGAATTCAAAAGCGAAAAAGATTCAAACTCAGCAAGTCCTCGGTTATATGGAAAGTTTAGACGGCTTTCCCGCTCTCGATGAAGATCAAAAAGTAAAACTTCCATTATTGGGAACAACGGATGGATCCACCGTCATTTCTCAAAAGCACCAATCGTACACCCAGTACGTTCCCCTTCACGATCCTGATCAAGCTTTGACGATTTTACCCTTTGGAAATTCCGACAATCCGAAAAGCCCTTTTCGGTTCTCAACCTACGGCGATTGGGCTCAAGGAAAGTTACATCCGGCTCCCTTATCAAGGTCGGCCGTCGAGAAGTACCTGGTGTCTCAAATCACCATTGGAGAAAAGTTAAGATCCTTCACTCGTAATGGAAGGTCAGGACGAACCGGCTCAGATAGAACGGCACCTCAACCCCGACAAGGATCCACTCAACGAAAACCACTCCCCGGGATTGCTCCCACCGATTTCACCCTGCAATCCGCTATTCGCTACATGAACCGTAAAGAGCGAACAGAAGAAGAAGTTAAAACCAAGCTCCAAGAGATTAAAGATTATGTAGGAAAAGATGCCGCTCTCAATAAAGAGCTCAAAGGTGGTTTGGTTCGCTTCATTTATATAATGAAGGAATCTCAGGCGGGAAGAATTCGAATTCAATACGGAACGCCGAAGACATTGAAGTTGGTCGAGGCTTTTTATAAGCAGTTAACAGGCAAATGAAATCTTTTTATACCGTAGAAATTCTACTTTTAATATTCACGCTACTTTTTACCGGCTGTGAACCTCAACCCTCAAAATCGAAGAAATCAATAAATGCAAGTAATCTAGAAAGACTCCCTTCCTCAAAACCGACTCAACCTACAAATAAGAATTATGAGCTAACCGAAGCAGTTGACTCAGAAAAAACATTAGCTGATTCAAAAAAATGTTACTTGGGCATTATGGGGCTAAGACCCAAATTATCTGAAGAACTCGCGTTCAAAGAAAAAGGAGCGTTGATATTCTCTGTATCCCCTGATTCCCCGGCAAAAAATGCGGGACTCATGCCAGGAGACTTTATCGTTAGCGTCAATCAGAAGGTAGTAGATAGTTTTAAAACTCTAACTACACAGTTAAAAGAATTCACTCCTGGGGATGAGATTTCAATTCAATACCTACGAAATAATAATCATTATTCAGCTCAAGTAAAATTAGCTTCCAAAGCTATGCCTCCGGATGAAGCAGCATTAAAAGACTCTCTCTTTTACCTCATGCAACTTCGTTTAACTAATAACGGGCCAAGGTTATTCCTTGAAATAGCTAATATACAAAAAAAACTGAAGTACCTAAAAGAAGCCCATGCAACTTATATAAAAGCAAAGACTCTTTACCCCAAGAATAAAGAACTTGCAAGCGCTTACCTGCATTGGCTATTTCAATCGGGTCAATTAAGAACCTATATCGAGCAATCTACCGAGTATCTTAATTCTCATTTAAATTCTATTCCGATTTTGTTGAATCAATTGAACGCTCTCTTAGCAACGGGAAAATTAACTGAAGCTGAGAGCCTTCTACTGAAATCACTATCTCGAATGCTGGAACAAGGAGTCTCAATAAGTGAACGAGAACTTTCAACTCTTGTCTTTTTTTGGATCAGCTGCAGAAATCGCCAAGGAAAAAACTTATCCTCTAAACAATTAGATTCAATACTGTCAAACTTTCCCAAACATTACTCTATTTTAAAAATTTTAAACTTTTGGAGAGAGCAACTAAAATCCGAAAGTACATTTATTCTCTCCAATTTAAAAACTCCTGAAAAAATCGAACTCAAAGAAGATCTTTTAGGCTTCCCCCATTTTATTTCTCTCAAATTAAACGATAAAAATTTCAACCGTTTTCTTATCGATTCTGGAGCCGCAATGAGCCTTCTCACGACCAAAACGGCTCAACAGGCTGACCTCTCTATTGGCCCTCAATTTCATTCAAAAGGTATAATAGGCTACTGGCAATATTTGGCAAAGACCGGCTTTGTCAAAGAATTAAAATTAGGAAAAAGTTCGATAAAAAACATCCCCATTAAGATCGGCGATGCAACATCACTCGGCGCGTTGAATATTGACGGCATCATTGGATTGGATTTAATGCATCATGTTCAGGTCTCTATAAACTATTCAAAAAAATTCGTCCTACTTACAAGAGCCGGTGATAAAACAAAGTTTAAAAATAATACGAGGCATTTTTGGGATATTAATATTTGGCCTTTTTATTCAATACCATTAACCCAAGGGACGACCCCTTCCAGCCACTTCCCCTTGAGAATCGTCTTTGACACAGGAAATTACAAAGGTTCGTTGGTGACCTCCCAATGGGCTAATTACCATCTTCCAGATTACAAACCACCTCAAGGAATTGATAATATAATCCACACCTTTAATCCAAAAGAGTACCGGTTGAAGAATTTAAAGATTTCGAATCAAGTCATCAAAGAATGGCCTGTAACCACCATGCCACCCAGCAAAAAAGAGCTTAACCAAATATTTGATTTGATCTTTGGCTACGACCTTCTCGGAAACTATACCGTGACTATAGATATGAAACTTAGGAAGATGAGACTTGAAAGCAATTAGTCTTTTGAGGTAACACCACCAGCGATTTGAATAAATTATAGTTATCGAATTGTAACTCTGATATCTCGACAATAACCAGGTTCAACTCTTTAACTCCAATCCTTCTTAAAGTATTCTGATTTAGGTCAGGTCATTAAAACCTGTCTATTTTTAACCAAATAAATACCCTTTCATTACATCCACTCAGGAAAACCATGAATCTTCCCTTTACGCTTACAGCTCTTTTTTTAACCATCCTCCTCGCTGCTACTCCTCAAATTTACTCCCAATCCCAAAAACTCCCCTTGGGTCCTTCTATTCAATTGAGTTTTGATAAAAGTAAAATCGCGAAAAAGAAATCACTCACTCTCTCTTTGGGTAACGGTGCCCGTAGAATTTACGTACCCATTGCTCACGCTAAAGAATGTAAAGGGATCGTCGGTGAAGCCCTGCGATTCGACAATGATAAATCCATCGTCTTAGTTGGTTATCCTTCGGCCTTACGTAAATCTAAATCCGTATCTGTTTCAGCATGGGTAAATATCAAAGAGCTTGGCGAGTCCAACTACATTGTTTCCCAAGAAGACTGGGCTGATGGAAAAACAAGAGGATACTCTTTAAGAGTCAACAGCGATGGTCAAGCTGAATTTTCCATCGGGAACCAGGGTTGGAAAAGTGCCAAAGGAGCGGAGGTACCTCTGAGGAAATGGGTTCACCTCGTAGGAACAGCCGATGAGAATACAGTCACTCTTTGGCTTAATGGTGAACAGGTCAGCTCAGAAGACTCAGGTGGAGGTATTCAACCTTCACCTTACATTCTCACCATCGGTCGAGGGAACTACGATGAAAAACGAGGCTACCATGGGGATATCGATGAAGTCATCATCTATAACCGGGCGTTAAAGAAGGAAGAAATTGAATCCCTTCATACCCGAGCAAAAAAGAAACTTTCAGTACAACCCTATAAAAGTTCAGCTAAAAAGGATGCCATCTGGCCAGCAGATTTAGAAAATGCCATAAAAAGTAGTCTCAACGGTTTAGAAGTGTGTAAATCTAAAACTGGGGATGCCATCGTCGTCGTCAATCGCATAGAAGATTTTGCTCTAATTAAATATGGTAGCAATGGCCTCCTCAAGCCGATTAAAATCAAACGTCCCTCTAAAACAATAGAGCAGGGTCTCGCTCCTCAAAAAATCACTGCTGCCATCGACTCTAAGGGCTACATTCACATCGTGGCGAACTATTTGGGTTGGTTAGCCCAAAAACCTAACCACGCCCTTCACGGTGTATTTTCAAGTCGCGGGAAATCAATCAAGAAATGGAGTTCAATAAATAAAGCGGCAAAAGTGAATACCCTTTACCGCCTTCCCCAAATTGTCACTGACAAAGATGGAAAATTGAACTTGGTCGCAATCGGTGAATCGATCGACAAAAAAGATGCGATCTTAACCGCCTCTCTTTCCAGCAAGGGGCTTTCCTCGGTGAAGCTCTCTCCGATCTCCCATATTTCAAAGCAACGTTTTGGGGGAATCGCCAGAAGCGTTGCTAAACTCGAACCCAAACAAAATCCCATTTTACTCACAGATCAAAAAACGGATTTGATGTGGGTAAAACCCAAGGCTTCAGATCCCACTCCCTGTATGCCAAAAGTGAGGGCTTTATTCGAAAGTTCTTATTTATATAATTTCCACGTCTCTCAAAAAGGTGAAGCCTTCGTGGTTTCCCAGCGCCCCAGTGGAGATGCAACCATCGGCGAAGAAACCATCGATTTAGCGAGCTTATATATTTCAAAAGGATCCGCCGGAATCGAGCTATCAAAACCCATTCATTTCAAGTTTGGTTTTGTGAAGTTAGCCGAAATTGCCTTCGTCGAGTCTGATTCCGGAGATGTTTACCTGATCGTAGCCGCTGTCGACTTTGAAACGGCTTTACCGACACCCTACCGTATTGGAGTCTACAAACTAACAGGGAAAACTATCAAGTATGCGGGAAGCGCTGGTTATGCGGATGAAGTCCGCCATCTATCCGGCTCGTTCACGAAAGATAAACATTTGGTCATCGCCGGTGGAGGTCTCGGCGGCGGCTGGGCGTTGAAAGTGAAATTAAAAGAGTAACATCTCCATTTCAAGCCCGAAGCGTGAGCGAGGGTCAGGTTATCATCAATCATTAAATGCAATTATGCCTTTGACGCAATGCGATCAAATGCCAACGTCTTTATGGCCCCGCATTGATAGTTATCCTTTTAAAGTCAAAAAGAATCACTCGCTGACGCTTCGCGCTTGAAATAGAAGAGCTTACTGCTTCAACTCTGAATGAAGCTTTTTTATTTCATTTGAAATAACCCCAGTCACGGTCTTTTCGAGTTCTTTACCCACCGCGCTATCCTCGGCCGTCACAATATACCAAATCGCATAAGAACGCCCATCCTCAGTTTGATGCGTACTCCAGGCCTTTGCGCTCAACTCATTTAAAAACTCTTTACTCTCTTCGTCATCAGGATCATAAGTGATGATTTGAAAGAAAATGTAGCACTCCCCCTTCTTTAACTTTGGCCCCGTTTTTATGGGTGGGATTTCTCCGATGGAGTACTCAAAATTCCATTCAATTTGTGTATTATTTTCATTTTCCTTGCGAACAATTTTTGTCTCCTGAATCTTTGAAAGTGAAACATAATCATTTGCGAGATTCTTGATTTTATTCAGAATATCTTTTGTTACCTGATCAGCTTTTTTATCAACAGCAGATTCTTGATTGGGTATCTTTTGAACTTCAATTTCTCCGCAGCCAGAAATTAAAGCTAATACCGATACGATAAATAATCTAATACTGACTTTCATCATCAATCCCCCGTAGCCAATCTCGCCAGAGATTGGGTGATTGTGGTTTAAAAGAATCATTCCTTAAAATATCCTGATAACTTAACTGAGGAATCCCACACATGAAACCAAAATCTCAATGCCCATTATGCTCTGAGGAACTCGAACTCCGGGAGGTTGCCCCCTGTATGTATTGCGGTGGATATCCAGAAGAACTTAATCATTTTCATGAAGGACAACATACCTATGCTGAATTAGAAATCTTCCCTAACTACAAACTGGTTCTTTGTGATTTTTGCCAAGTTGATTTTGGATCTCATGATCCCGAGTTCTACGGTTTCCATAGATCAAAAAAAATCGGCTACGAATATATGAAGCACACATTTAAAGTAGTCCCACTTTCCATAGGCCAAGATAAATACTGTACCTCCTGTCAACTCAGACTAAAATATTTAGATTTTGTAGCTGCTATTCGCAAAGAAAACGGAAAATAAATTGAATCCCATCTTCTGTCCTCAGGTTAAAAACCACTTAAAACACTAAAATTTTGTAAAAATCACACGACATCCTATTTAATGTTGTTTGGTATTCTATAAACATAAAATATAGGTAGAAAGTAACCTAGAAGTCCATTCTACCTTTATGCTCGTTTTCGATAAATTTCGTTAACGTAGCATCACTCATCACAAAGGATATAAAAGGGATTAAATATGGATCCACTCACCATCATCCTGATTGGAGTCGGAGTCTTCCTTCTTCTCATTTTTATCGTCATTTATAACGGCCTCGTCGGTAAGAAAAATGCGGTTGAAAACGCCTTTTCGGGGATCGATGTTCAACTCAAAAAACGTCACGACCTAATTCCCAATCTGGTCTCATCGGTCAAGGCTTATATGAAACACGAAAAGGAGACCTTAGAAAACTTAACCGGTCTCCGGGCTCAAGCGATGCAAGCCCCTCCCGGTTCGGGCGAACGCATCCGATTGGAGGACCAAATCACCGAGAAACTTTCTGGAATCATGGTTCAAGTCGAAGATTACCCTGAACTCAAAGCCAGTGAAAACGTTCTTCAACTTCAACGATCTTTGAATGAAGTGGAAGCCCAACTTTCAGCCTCTCGCCGAACCTTCAACGCGACGGTCAATGCCTTCAATAATGCCATCGAAATGATTCCTTCAAGCATCGTAGCTTCTATGTTGGGTTACACTCGTAAAGAATACTTCCAAGTAGAAGAAGCCGAACGTAAATCTCCCGACGTTGATGGCATGTTTAACTCATGAGCAAGAGAGATCGTTATTTAAAAAGATCGAAGTCTTCCGCTAAAAAATCAACTAGCGGATCGAGAAGACAATCGCAGGAATCGTTAGAAAATCTTTTTCACACGGAGCTCAAGGATCGACTTCAAGAGATCGATATCCACCGAGCTCAAGCCGTGAAGTGGGTGCTTTTGGCCTTCGGAGTCATCGCTCTCTCGGCTCTTCTGATCTTCATCTTAGTGAACGCTACTGCTCCTGAAGGTTTATTCATAGTGATTGGAGTCATCGGAGGCCTAACCGCCATAGTCTTCTTTTTCCTGAGTCACTCAGCAAATAAGAAATACCGCTCTCTCTTCAAACATCACATCGTTAAAGAGATCTTTGAATTAGCTCTCCCGGGGGTCACTTATCATCCCAGTCGAAGGATTTCTGATTCCACTTATCACAACAGTCAATTGTTTTTAAAAGGGGTTGATCGTTGGAATGGCGATGATTACGTCAGAGGAGAGGTGGGTAAAACCGACTTTGAATTCTCTGAGCTCCACACCGAATACAAAACCACCTCAACCGATAGTAAAGGAAATCGGAAAACCCATTGGCATACGATTTTTAAAGGGGTCTTTTTTAGCGCCGACTTTAAAAAGCATCTCAAAAGTGAAACCTTCGTCCTTCCCGATCGAGCGGAATCCTTATTCGGATCTTGGTTAGGAGAAAAACTCCAATCCTTTGGTTCGGTGTTCAGTGGCCATGGAAATTTAGTGAAGCTCGAAGACCCCGAATTCGAAGATAAATTCGTCGTTTATTCAAAAAATCAAATTGAAGCGCGATACGTCCTCACTCCGGTGATGATGGAGAGCATCCTCGATTTAAAGCGAAGGTTCCGAAGTGATATACGGCTTTCGTTTTTAGATAGTCGCGTCTATGTTGCTATTTCGATGAGTGGAAATTTATTCGAACCCCATTTTTGGTCATCCAAGATGAGCTTGGATGAGCTGAGGAGGATAGAATCTTTATTCCTTGCCATACTATCAGTAATTGATGAGTTAGATTTAAATACTCGTATTTGGACGAAAAAATAGGCATACATTTATCCTTTGCCAATAAAATCAATCACATTATTATAGTGCAATTCTGTTTCACGCTGCCCCCAGTTTACTTCATTAACTGAATGTTATAAATTATCCCTGATAATAAGAATTGCTGATGCCTGAAAGAAAATTTCTTGGAATATGGACGATCTTGTGCAGCCTGCCTGGTTTCCTTGCCGGTCTATTAATTCTTTTGCCTAGAGAGTTTCCGCTCTGGATGACTATTTATTTTATCACGGCCGTTTTTCTTCGCGGACTCCCGGGTTTAATTGGTGGGATTTTGCTCTACCGGGGACAACGTTGGGGCTATAAATTGAGTTTAATCTGTTGGTGTTTTATCTTATTAAATGGAATTTTTTCATTTATTAGGAACGAAAATTTGGATCCTGTTCCGGGATTAGAAGAATATGCGAATTCAACTTATTGGAAAAATGTAATCAAATGTTTTGGATCTCTCGCGGTGTCCATTCCCGTCAGCTACCTATTATTTCAAGATTTGCGCACCGCCCCTTCAGAGTGGGAAGAAGAGCAGGACGAAGAATGGGAAGAAATTGATGGGTAGCATTCATCTTCTCAGTTGATTTCACTCTCCGCGATTCCATTACTCTGCAACAAAATTAGCACTGGCTCCCTATCCTAATACTGTCAACGAGGAGTTAAGTTTGAATACCCGAATTTGGCCGAAGGAATTGCGTTAAATTAAATTGTTTATATAATATGACTTTTCATTTTCGTTCTCTTGTTACTTCTTTATTTTGTCTCGATTTTTCTGCTCAACATGAAAACTATTACACCCTTCTTCCTCATCTGGATCTCTGTTCTACATTTCGGGTGCACCACAAAAGTAGTCATTCCCAATCACCTAAAAAATCACATCATCTGTATCGATGAAAATGGAAAACAACCGGTTTATCTAGATGAAAGTGAAAATGAATCCCCCGAACAAGATCAGATTGAAATGGTGGTGAAGGGATTCAGATCACATGTCTTTGAGAAAAACCGTCAACCGACAATAACCTTGTTTCTTCATGGAGGGCTCGTCAATCTCGATTCAGCCATCAAGGGATCCAAAAATGTTTTCAATGTATACGGGAAAGATAAAAAAAATCAGGAAAATTTCTACCCCGTATTTATTAACTGGAACACCGGAATTAGATCTTCAATCTGGGCCCATTATTTAGAGGTTCGTGGAGGAGTGAGTAATTCTTTTTACGCACTCCTCACCCTCCCCTTTATCGTAGTTGCCGACATAGGAAGAGGAATTGCGAAAACTCCCATCACCCTATTTAAAGAATTTACCGAATCACCTTTTATCCCTTCTTTCTCCGAAGAGTCTCAAAAAAACGATCAAAAACGTATCGCTGGTTGGGGACATATTCAAGACCTCAATCCAGACCCTGATCTTTATGAAAATAAGACTCACACGTCCATTCTCACAAAAATGTACAGGGCCCTAACGGCCCCCACCCTCTTTGTATCCATCCCAATCCTAGAAACGGCCGGACCCGGTGCGTATAATAATATGCTTCGCCGAGCCCAAGTTTTGTTTCAAACGGATGAAGATATCAAAGCTACTTATTTCAAAGAAACGGGCATTCTAAGCGAACTGATGAGAGAGCTTAGAACCATAGAACAAGATCTTAAAAACGTAGAAGTCCCCAACGATAAGAGGGAAGAATGGGATGATGAAGGAAGAAACCGAGACATCGACATCATCACTCAATTAAGGACACTTCAAAACTCCAGACAGTCTTTAGATCCCAATATCCGCCAGGATAAAGAAAGATATCAAGAACTGACAAAAGACATTCAATTGCTTAGCAATTTATTAGATAGTTCAGACTTAACAAACGCCCCTGAGATCCCCGTCAGATTAAATCCTAAGAATTATTCAACGAAGCGGTTTAAGTCAGTAGTTAAGGTCAAGATCGTTGCTCACAGCATGGGAACGATCGTTGCTAATGAACTGCTTCGTCGAAATTCAGATATGTATTTTTCTGAAGTGTCCTACATCGGCGCTGCTTGCACTTTAAAGGATTTTTCAGACTTAGCCATTCCCTATTTGGTCTCGAACCCAACAACTCAATTTTATTGCGAAACTCTCCATCCTTCGGCAGAGGTGAATGAATGGACTATTCCTTATGCCTTGGGTGTAATGCCTCGAGGAAGTCTACTTGAATGGATCGATAAATTCTTAACGGAGCCAAAATCCAAAATGGATTACACCCTGGGAAAATGGCAAAACGTCTCGAATGCATTACCCCAGCTCCACTTCATGGAGAGAGACGTACGAGAACGACTGAACATCCAATGTTTTTCTTTAGATGGATCGGATCCCCTCAAGCATGGGCAACTCAATGATGTACCGAGAAAAGAGGGAAGTAAAAAGTATTGGGAGATTTACCGTAAACCGGAGGGGTAGATGTTGTAAGTGAAAGCGATGGAATACACGGAGAGATCTTCTCAGCTGTAGGCTAATTCGCTCAATTTAGTGAATACGGGGAGCCGGATTAATTCAATGAATAGTTGATTCAGTATCCACCAAAACAAACCTCATTCAACTTCTCCCTCAAATCATCCGCTAATGAAAGTTTTGGCGGATTACCCCGAATGAAGAGCACTCCCCCCAGCCAACTCAATTGGTGAATCAAAGGAGCAAGATCATCTTCGAAAATAGATTCCGTGATTTCATCGATTTCAACGCCCACGGGTGATTCCAATAAGATCTTGAGAATATTGGCGCAACCGATACTATCCACACTAGAGCGCTCCCTCGCCCGCTTCAATAATTTAAATGAATTCCTTAAAAGACGCGGGCCACTGTAAAAGAAATCCGCAAAGGCTTTAACTGAATTTTTAGCGGTAGTCGCTGAAATCGGAACCGTTCCCATGCCGGGCCCAAAGCCTAATGAAAATAAGGCTTCACTCAGCGCTCGTCCCCGTTCATCATCCTCAAACTCAAATTCTTCAAAGAGTTTCCTAGAGGTCCTCCAGCTTTCAAAAAACACCAGAGCCACAAAGGCCCCGGCGATCGCACGAAGGGTTACCCCTTCTAATAATGTTGAACTGAATAAGAATCCTAACAGCCAAATTAAGACAATAGCGATGTAGTAGGTAAGAAGAACTAATAGGGCCCCACCAAAAAAGGACAAGATCGAAAATATGTAATCGAGTCGAGCATCCCCGATGATGCGCTGAGCTACATATTCTTCTAATTTTTCTTGGGGATCCATGCCTGCCTCCGGAACCGATTGTTAGTATCCTAGCCCTGTAACCAGCCTTATAGACTCCTATGAAATGAATGAGTAAAACTTATACCAAAATCTTCACAACCCCGTGAGATTAGTATCCAAAATATGACAGAAACCGATAAAATGTTTAGATTCCCTCTGAATTCACCCCACATCTTGAATCAGAGTCCAGAGTTCAACTAAAACCCTTCAAACTCTTAACCAAAATAGATTTCGCGATGAGCTCCTTTTTAAAATCAATTCTACCCACTCTTCTGACCCTCCTGCTCCTCACCAGTCTCGAAACTCAGCTAAAAGCCGAATCTCTCCTCATCGAGGCCGAAAGCTTCGATCAAACGGGTGGCTGGAAGCTCGACACTCAGTTCATTGATACGATGGGCTCACCGTACCTATTAGCTCATGGACTGGGTCAACCCGTAAAGGATGCCACGACAACAATTGAACTTCCTAAAACGGGTACCTACCGCGTGTTCGTTCGAACCAAAGATTGGGTGGCGCATTGGAAAGCTCCTGGTCAACCCGGTAAATTTCAATTGCTCTTCGATGGGAAGCCCTTGACAGAAACATTTGGCACGAAGGGAGCCCATTGGCATTGGCACGATGGGGGTACAGTGCAGTTGAACAATAAAAAGGTTCAGCTGACACTCAAAGATCTCACCGGCTTTAACGGTCGTTGCGATGCCATCTTCTTAACCACTGAGAATGAGACACCACCCGAAGACTCGGCCATCCTTCCCCATTGGAGACGTAAGAACTTAGGTCTCTCCGAAAAGCCCACCGAACGAGCCAACTACGATATCGTCGTCATCGGTGGAGGATACGCTGGCATGGGAACGGCCCTTAGCGCTGCTCGCATGGGCTGCAAAGTCGCTCTCATCCAAAATCGACCCGTATTGGGTGGCAATGGATCCAGTGAAGTTCGGGTCTGGGCTATGGGTTTAATTCGCCGGGGTAAATTCCCTCGTATCGGTGAAATCATCGAAGAGTTTGCCGATAAAGCTAAGAAGTCTCCCGGAACCTACGAAGAGTTTGGGGATGCATTAAAAGAAAAAATTGTTCGAGCCGAAAAGAATATCGACCTCTTCCTTAACCATCACGCTTTTAAGGTTGAAGCTGACGACACGGATAAAGAAAAAACTCGTCGCATTCAAGCCGTGCACGCTTTCAATACCAAAACGAGTGAAGTCTCTCGTTTTTCAGGGAAGCTCTTTGCTGATTGTACGGGTCATGGAACTATCGGTTATCTCGCCGGTGCGGATTGGGATATGACTCCGAAAGGGCGAATGGGAATGAGCAATATGTGGGCTTGGGCCGAAGCGAAAGAAGCCCGATCCTTTCCTGAAACCCCCTGGGCTTTAGATCTTAACATGAAAGATTTCCCCTACCCCCGTGCGCATCACGGTCAATGGTTTTGGGAAAGTGGTTACGATAAGCACCCGATAAAAGAAGCTGAATATATTCGCGATTGGAATCTAAGAGCCGTCTTCGGTGCCTTCAACGCGATGAAAAATCGTGATGGTAAAGATCAACATAAAACGGCTTACCTCACATGGATCGCTTACATCGGTGGCCCCCGCGAATCCCGCCGTTTGATGGGCGATGTCGTCCTTGAACAAAACGATGTCGTCACCAAAAGAGAATTCCCCGATGGCTGTGTACCCAGTACTTGGTCGATCGATCTCCATTACCCTAAAAAGCAATACGCTAAAAAATACCCAGACAATCCGTTCATCGCCATCGCCGTTCACGACCGAAGGATCGATCGTGCCTATGGCTATCCCGTCCCCTATCGTTGTTTCTATTCACGTAACGTTGAAAACCTCTTCATGGCGGGTCGAAACATCAGTGTGACCCACGAAGCTCTCGGGACTACTCGAGTCATGAAAACCTGTGGGATGATGGGAGAAGTCGTCGGTCGGGCTGCCAGTATTTGTATTCAGAAAAATTGTTTACCCCGTGACGTTTACCAAAGTTTCTTGCCCGACCTCAAAAAACTCCTGGAGCTTCCGGGGAAAGCCTATCGAGAAACGGTGAACTCCAAAATCGTTATTCCCAAAGATGCGCTCGAACTTGCAGGCTCTCACGGACCCATGACCGGATTAAACCCAGCTAAATTAAAAGGCATCATCATCGATGACCACCAAGCCAAAAAGACGGGTAAATGGACCAAGGGAACGGGCCTCAAAGGTTATGTAGGTTGGAATTACCTCTATTCCAGTGGAGAAGGAAGCGTTCGCTTTAATTTCAAAGTTCCTAAAGACGGCATTTATGAAGTGCGTATCGCCTACCAAGCCCACGAAAATCGTGCGAGTCAAGCTCCCGTCATCATTCACCATGGAAAGATCTTTGCAAGCACGACCGTCAACCAGAAGAAAGCTCCAACCCTTAAAAATGGATTCTTTCCCTTAGGTCGTTACGAATTTTCTAAGGATAAGCAACTGTACGTAGAAATCGGTACCAAAGATGCTAAAGGAATCGTTCACGCCGATGCGATCCAAGTCATTCCTATCAAATGACCTCGTCTCCGACTCTCAAGTCTAAGAGAAAAGAACAGACCTTTCATCTCATTCGAGTGTCGATCTTTGTCGTGGTGATTCTATTGATTCACTTCAAACATGGAAGGACGCTACTTGAGAAGGGTACTTCTTCGATCTCACAAATCTCGATTGAAGACGTTCGCTCATTTTTCCCGAATGCGGATCAACTCAGCCCTGCCCAAGGCAGCTTAAAAGTTTTCGATGCCCATCAGAATATCTTAGGAGAAGTTCTGAAAACGTCTCCTCAAAGCGATCACATCATCGGCTTTTCGGGCCCAAGTGATGTTTTAATCGCTCTCGATGGGGAAAAAGGAAAGATTCTCGGATTCAAAATCCTTTCCAGTCGGGATACACGAGATCACGTGGATGCCGTTCTCGAAGATGAGTTCTTTTTCAATTCCCTAAACGGAGTTTCTCCAAGCGAGGTTGCTCAACAGGAAATCGATGGCGTCTCGGGAGCCACCTTAACCAGCCACGCCATTATCGAGTCCATTATCCACCGGTTGGGAGGTGAACGAACTTCACTCAAGTTCCCCGAAGAGATCTCAATTGAAGATGCCAAGAAACTCTTTCCTGAGGCGCAAAGCCTGCTACAAGATTCTAAAATTCCTTCAAAATACCAAGCCTTCGATGCATCTGGCGCTCCTCTCGGCTCCATCTTAAGGAGCTCCCCTTATACGGATTCAACGATCGGTTACCAGGGCCCCACGGAAACCCTCATCGGATTCAATCCAGCCGAACGAATCATCGGCATGACGCTTCGTAAAAGCTACGACAATGAACCCTATGTGGGATACGTAAAAGACGATCAACATTTTAAAGAGAGTTTCAAGCAGCTAAGCCTTTCGGAATTGGCACAATTCAATTTAGCTGAATCCGAGATTGAAGGAGTCTCAGGAGCGACGATGACCAGCATGGCGGTTGCCGAAGGACTTATAAAAACGGGCAAAGGTTTTCAAGATGAGTTACAAAGAACGAAGGCTCGTAAGAGATCGATATCCATTCATGAATACGGAACTCTAGGTGTCATAATTTATGCTTTAATCGTTAGCCTCACTCGGCTTCGAACTCACCGAGTTTACCGACTCATCCTTCAAATATTACTTATCGCCTACTTGGGCTTAACGGTAGGTTACCTGGTATCACAAGCCTCGGTTGTCGGCTGGACTCAGAGTGGATTTCCGTGGAAGACGGCTCCCGGATTTGTCCTCCTTTCATTCGCTGCTTTCCTCCTGCCTATTACCTTTAGGAAGAATATCTATTGCAGTCATCTGTGTCCTCACGGCGCAGCTCAACAACTCTTGATGAAACGTATTCCTCAAAAATGGCGAATTAAATTGAGCCCTCGTTGGAATCGTTCACTAAAAACTCTCCCCCCACTCCTACTCTTTCTCACCCTCTCGATTGCCATGGGGCTCGTCCCTTTAAGCTTAGTCGACATCGAAGGCTTCGACGCTTGGCTCTTTAAAATTGCAGGTCCTGCAGCCATCACCATCGGGGTATCCGGGTTAATCGCTTCACTTTTTATACCCATGGCTTATTGTCGATACGGATGTCCCACCGGACTGCTCTTGAACTTCGTTAAATTAGATTCCCGAAGTGGGTCTTGGACGAAGAAAGATTGGGTGGCTCTCATTTTTGTCCTTCTCGCCGTCACACTTTATTTTATTTAAATTTTAGTATTCCGATGAATGCCTCTTCCAAGTCAAAAGAAACCTACAGCTATTCCGGGCTCTTCTTTTTGCTCTTTATGTTTTGGGTGGTTTACGTTCTCGACGAGAAATCTCGGTCGGAGTTTCAGGGTGAAGCGATGGGAACGACTTGGAGGGTAGTAATAAATCAAGATTTCAATTCTGACGAGAAAGAAAAATTATCTAACGAAATCATAACCCTCATCGAAGAAATTGAAGCTGAAGCCTCCCATTGGCGGGAGGATTCTACTCTTTCTCAATTTAATCGTGCTCCCCAATCGACGGTTGTCGAACTGGGTCCTCATTTAGCAAACCTTTTAGAAGCAGCCAATCGATTAAATTCAGAAACAAAGGGCGCCCTAGATATCACGCTCTTCCCCTTGATTAAGGTCTGGGGATTTGGCCCCGAGGGTCGCCATAAAAATGTTCCAACGAAGGAGAGCATTCAAGCTGCGATCAAAAACGTTGGGCATGAAAAAATCAATCTCAGCCGTTCCTCTAATAGGAAAAAGACACTCTCAAAAACAGACAACGGAATTCAAATCGATCTTTCTTCGATCGGGAAAGGGTACGCTCTCGACCGTATAGGCGAACTTCTTAAGAAGCAGAATTTGAGTTCTTGGTACCTCGAATTCGGTGGTGAAATCAAAACGAGAGGATTGAATTCCGAAGAACAACCCTGGAGAGTCGGATTAGAAGAACCGATTCGTGATCAAGTAAATCAAGTGAGAAAGATCATTGAGCTTCATAATCTTTCGGTTGCAACCTCGGGTGATTATCGAAACTACTTCCCCAAACCAGGACGTGAGAATGTAGTTTATTCCCATATCCTCGATCCCCGCACTGGAAAGCCAGTCACTCACACGATCTCCTCTGTGAGTGTAGTTCATGAAAGTGCTCTCATCGCCGATGGCTTAGCAACAGCGTTGATGGTTCTTGGGCCTGATGAAGGATATCAACTTGCTACTGAAAAGGGATGGGCTGCAACCTTTGTATCTCGGGAAAATGAGGGCTTCGTTGAAAGATCAACGCCGCTTTTTAAAGATTTAGTTCTCAACTAAAATGCGTTAAGATTTAGATTAAGATCAATCAGACTTAAGCCTTTTCCTGGGAGTATTACTGGGAGTATTACTGAGAATATTAACAAGGGCATTATTAGGAGCTAAAGTATGGAAACTCTACTTCAAATCCTCTCGATAGGATCTGCCATCATCGGAGTCACCTTATTAACCTATTTCATCATCTCCAGCCTCCGCTTAAAAACTTCTTCCAAGTCTGTCTATTATTCCAAACAACGAAAAAATTTA
The DNA here is from genome assembly GCA_028280485.1 of Planctomycetota bacterium. Lineage (GTDB taxonomy): Bacteria > Planctomycetota > UBA8108 > UBA8108 > JACQVS01 > JANQLS01. The sequence continues at coordinate 52,876 of JANQLS010000069.1, read as the reverse complement.
CTGGGTATGGTAAGTGGAGCATTTTGCCTCTTTTTTGCCGTCTTACTTTTTAACTTAGATTCAGTAATTAAAAGTAACGACCCCGGGCAAAGCATGTCTTGGAGCATTTTTTCTTTTGCCCTACTTTTTACCCCGATGTTTTTTCAGTACCTTCTAAATGAATCCGATGAAGAAGAATGTTAGCCAATCCTTCTATATTTACCTCTAGAAGAATCGATCAGCTTGAGCAGAAGATTGAAAATCAAGCCCACCACCCTTTGATCTTTCTTTGGAAGATTAAGTTGAAAGTTCTAAAATTTTTTATTGGGCAACACGGCGACTACTCATCGACTGAACCTAAAAAATCGAATATGCCCTTATTTATTAGAGAATTGCCCTCAGAGTACAAGAGACCCAAACGGCGCAAGACAAGTGAAGAAATTCAGAAGCTATTGAAATCGATTGAGGAGAATGGGAAACCGGGGTGGTAGGGCAATGAATGGGGAAGGCTAAACAACCATGACTTCATTCAGTCTTTTTATAATTGGATTCCTGACGTTTTTTGGATCCTTATGCATCTTTTTCAGAACAAAAAATATAGTTATTAAAGCCATATTTAAGAAAGAGGACGAAGCTCAATCCTTCCTTTCAAAGTACGGAAGAGATCTCGTTGGAATGATCAATGGCCTTCTATTTTTATTAATTGCGTTATATATCTATTTAAAAGAATACGAAAAGATAAAACAACTTCAGAATAAGACCACCATTTTTATTATCCTAATCGTGACTATAGTTGCCTTAATGGCTATTGAGTCCTATTTTGAAGTCAACTCACCTAAACCTAAAAGAAATAAATATGTAAATAAAAACCGCATCCCCTCACCTTGCCCTGAATGCGGCGATCAATTGAGAACCTCCCAAGCACAACAATGTTTTAGTTGTGGCGCTGCTTGGCATAAGTAGGATTTAATGGTAGTCGGTTCACCCTGTGATGCGGAGCTGGATTTTGTTTGTGTCTTAATAAATTAAAAACTTAACCATCCCTCTTTGAATATGATGTTTTCTCTCTGCAAATCTACCTTACTCCTAACAACCGGCTCAGAGGCTGAGCCGACGACTGTTCGCCCCTTCGCATTCCTACTCCTCTTTATCCTCACAGTTTCACTACCCGCTCAAGAAAAACGCCGCCTCCCTCCACCGGGCATTCCTGTACCTGAAGCAGAACGAAAAGAACTTGAAAGCGGACTCAAGCAATTAACCCAAGAGATTCTTTCCCTCAGACAACAAGAAAAATATGGATCTTTCATCAAAAGGATTCTTCCTGATGTCGAAATTTTCCACAAAGCAGTCGATTGGGCCTTAAGACACGATGAGTTCTTTAAGAAGCGCGAATTCCTGGAAGCCAAAGAATTGTTAGCCACCGGCTTAGAACGGGCGAAGTATTTAAAACAGGGAAAAATGCCGTGGGCTTACAAGAACGGCTTAATCGTGCGGGGTTATCGATCTAGAATCGATGATTCTGTACAGCCTTACGGTTTAGTCATTCCAGATTCTTGGTCGATGATCTCGTCAAGAGAATGGAGACTCGATTTTTGGCTTCACGGTAGAGGAAACACCTTAACTGAGCTTCGTTTCATTTCAGATCGTTTGAAAAAGCCAGGGCAATTCACCCCCAAAGATACAATCGTCCTGCATCCTTACGGCCGATTTTGTAATGCCAATAAATTCGCCGGAGAGGTAGATCTTTTCGAAGCCCTCGAGCACCTCAAAACCTTCTATGCGATTAATGAAAATCGTATTTTAATTCGTGGTTTCTCAATGGGTGGTGGCGCGACCTGGCATTTTGCCACTCACCATGCCGGTCTATTCGCAGCAGCCCAGCCCGGTGCCGGATTTGCCGAAACCGCTCATTACCAAAACATCTTTAAAGATAAAGTTCCCCCCACAGCGATCGAGCAAAAGCTATGGCATCTCTACGATGCGACGGATTACGCCGCCAATCTCTTTAATCTCCCAACGGTGGCGTACAGTGGTGAAATCGATAAACAGATTCAAGCCGCTCAAATCATGGCTGAAGCGATGAAAAAAGAAGGCTTAAATCTCACCCATTTGATCGGCCCTAAAACGGGGCACAAATTTCACCCAGAAACAAAAATAGAAATTGATAAGCTCATCGATCAATTTGCTCTCAAACGAAGAGATCCCGTACCGGATCAACTTCGATTTACGACATTCACCCTTCGTTACAATCGAATGAAATGGATCGAAGTGGATGGCTTGGAAGAGCATTGGTCTCGGGCGAGAATTGAAGCTCAAAGAAAGGACCACCAATTAGAGATTAAAACCTCAAACGTCGATCGATTCTCAATTCAATACCCCAAGAAAAGGATTCCTTTCGACAGGGTTCCTACTCTTTCTATCGATGGAATGAAAGTTCCACTGACTCCAGAAATCATTACAAAAGAAACAGAGGTCAAGGTAAGTTTTGAAAAGAAATCCGATCAGTGGCGAGGAGTAAAGGAATATTCCAATTCAGGATTGAGAAAAAAACACGGCCTTCAGGGTCCTATCGATGATGTCTTCATGGATCGATTCATTATCGTCAAGGGATCCGGAGCACCGCTCAACGCTGAGGTTGGGTCTTGGGTAAAGAAAGAACAGAATCAAGCCATTAAACTCTGGCGACAATTCTTTCGGGGTGATGCACGAGTCGTATTAGATAAAGATCTAAAGGCCTCCGATATTGAGAACAGTCATCTGATCCTTTGGGGCGATCCTTCGAGCAATAGCGTTATCCAAAAAGTTTTAAGCGACCTGCCCATTCAATGGGACAAGGAAAAGATTCATGCGAACGGAAAAACTTATTCTGCAAAGGCAAACATCCCCGTTTTAATCTACCCCAATCCCTTAAATCCAGAACGCTATGTTGTTCTAAATTCAGGTTACACCTTCCAGGAGAACACCCACAAGAGCAATTCTCGTCACATCCCCCTCTTACCCGACTGGGCCATCCTCAAGTTGAAACATCCTAAGACAGCCACGATGTCTCAACGAGTCGAAGCTGCAGGATTCTTTTCAGAGAAGTGGAGATGGTAGTAGGCAGACGCCGTCTGCCGTCTATAAAAAAATCAATAACCCTGCTCCGCAGTGCAGCCATCAGAAGAAACGACATCCAAACAATTGAATGATAAAAGTAGTAAACGAGTCACCCGTTGAAGGCAGCTTCTGATCCAAATATTATGTACATTAGTCAGAAGCCGCCCCGCGGAGCGGGACGACAACTTTAGTTGCACTAGTCGCCGACTTGATTAACTTCAATTGATCCACTCGTTCTTTAAAGCGCACCTCAAGTTGATCGCCATTCGAACTTAACGAAGCTCGGGGAACTTCCTGCCCCTTCTTCATTGGAAGAAGCATCACCCTAAACTCAGGTTCAACGGAGTTGACTGCTGCAACCAAACGCTTCCCCATCGTGACCTTTCCCGTCTTATTGTGTTTGTGGGCTTCGTAAGATTCTATTTTGACCCTGACCCTTGGGTTATTTAAAAATTGAATTAGTAGTCTACGGTCACCTGATTCCTCTTTTAGTATCACTTGACCGCCCGCATGGGAATCTAACTTTAAATCCATCGGGACTTGCATCACCCACTCATAAAGATGCTTCCCATCATCTTTTCGAATATCATCTAAAATTAAAACGTAGGGTTGCTCACCCCGAATCATATAAAGAGAACGGAACGCCTTTTGAACGGGATTGTAGGGCCTTCGGTGTAAATTGTTCCTACCGTTGTAACCGGTCTCACTTCCATGAATTGACGAAGGACAGACATCCGGATGGGCGAGTTTCTTCGGCCAGCCTAAATCGAGAGGACCATTCCTCTCGGGCTCCCAGGGAGCTTTGAATTTTTTGCCCCACTTCGGCCACGGCGGAGACCATTCCCAATCGTAAGCATATTTAAGATCCACACCTCCCCCAACGAGTTTCTTATCGATCGAATGCCATAGAAATCGAACACTAGGAGCCTTCCAAGGTTGCGCTTTTCCATCGATGTGAACCAAGGAGTTTTCTCGACTTAAATTCCAAGCATGAAAATCACCACTGAAGGCCCAGATTCTTCCTAAAGCGGACATCGAAAAATTTCCTCGATCCACTTTATCATGACCGATGAGATGCGCATCGGGACGAGCATCGAGAGTGACGTACAACGCTTCATCGCTCCAATCACTTCGAGCGACGATCTTCCCTCTGACGGGATAGAAAATTTCGAGAGGAAGCTCACAGGCTTCCACCATCTCCTGATAAGATTCCGGCCCTTCCCAATCCGTACCGTAAAGAGTGAAATCGAGCCAACCCTGCCAACGAACTCGACGATGGTATTCAGCTCCTAATAAATGGCGGTAATTGAATTGCGCAATACTGCTTTTTGGATACATGTACTGCGCGATAATCGTACTCGTAGGATAGAGTTCTGGATAAGGTCCTCCCGAAGCTCCCCCATTGAGATGCCCATCGGGAAATGGATCGTATTCCATGGTTATGTACTTAAGGAAGTTTCGGTACTTTTCAGTATTAAAGATGTTGTACCCTCTCCGTGCCAGAGCCAATAAACCACGGCTCCCGGCCCGCAAACCTAAATTGGCTCCGTAACCATCCTCACGGCAAGCTCCAAGCGCAGTAAACCCAACCTCCCAGTAATCCTTTAAGACCGTGGTCATGCCATCCCAGGTTTTTTGGTCAAAATGAGGAGTGTCTTCAATCACTGAAAGAAGAGCAACCAAATCTCCATGGTAGCCATAATGATTACTGCTGGCGAATCCGCGGTCCATTCCATTTCCGTAGCTCTTTCGACCTTTGGTGGCTACGCCAATCGCTCGAGTTACCACTGCCCTTTGGTCTTCAGTCATGAAGGGGTGAAGAACATCGAAAGATAAAGCATAACCAGCAGCCCCAATGGTCCAACTCACTCCCACATCGAAATGGTTCCCGCTCCAGATCTTTAAATTGTTCTTGAGCGCTTTTCCATGAGAGCCTTTAAACTCCCCTCTCTGATACCTTTCCTTCGTAAACAGTAAGAGTTTTCCATGGTTGACTACCAGACGTATCATGTAGTCTCTGAGTTCAACATCCTCGTTGAGAATAGCCAATAAGCTGGTGACTCCCCATTGAATGTTTCGACCCTCATCATTTTTGAAATACTTAAGAATCTGGGCGTCGGTAAATTTATCAGATTCAATTTTTGAAAACTCCTCCCATCGACTGCGCACCCCACGAATAATCTGTTCGTGGAGACGACCGAAGATTTTTTTAAAATGGGGTGCATTCAATCGTTCACGAATCAGTGGATACTCATCGGCCGTGAAGAACACGCGGGGATGGACTCCAGGAGCGGGAAGTTTACTGAGCACTCGGCAACCGTTGCCATCGAACTCTTGAGAGAATGCCGGAATAGAGAGAGCCAAGACGATAAAGGCAGCGAAAGTTTTAATTTGCATAACGATCATTTCAAGCCCGAAGCGTCAGCGAGGGATAGGTAGTGCACCGATCCAGAAACGTCAATATACTTCAGGCGTAGGGTTAACAAAGTTCTCGGATTCATTCCGTTTCGGCTGATCTCAATGATTTAAAATCAATCCAGGCACTCGCTAACGCTTCGCGCTTGAAAAGGAAAGCCCTGAAAACATTGGAATTGTTTTTGGTATTGAATGTTTCTCTTCTTAGGATTGAAGCATCAAAACCATGAGCAGCGTACTAATGTAAGAACCTTGTATTGTAGAAAAATGAGTAAAGTATTGAAAGTGATTTGAATCGGGGCTGAACTTATATTTTTATGGTGATTTAATTTAATGACCCCTCAATTGACTCCTCAAATTAAAAAATACGTTAAATTGTTCTTTCTCATCTGGGCCGGATTGATCGTGTTAAATCTAACACCATGGATTTTGTGGGCCTTCGACCCAACCCAAATTGAATTTTACAACCTAACGAGTGAAAGCATTGAACTATCAGTAAAAATCGTCGAACACGAAAAAGATGAAAAAACGACTTCACTCTTACTCGATCTCGATTCAGGAAAATGCTACACCCTAAAAACAGAGGGAGGAGTAAAAACAATCTTTCTACAATCAGGGGAGTTTTCAGACGAGGAAACATTTGACCAGTGGAATTCGGAAGATGTAGTCGTGAAATTAAAAACGAACCCTCAAGGTAAACTTTCCTATGTGCTGGGTTCTAAATTTTGACCTTCTCATTTAAATATGCAGTCTGAACAATCAATATTTAAAATCATCCAAGAATTCATCGATTGGTGTGAAAATCCGAACCAAGAAACCCATTCAGAACTCAAAGCACTTCTCCTAATTCTTCTTAAACTTCAGATTGAAGCCTGTCAATTAGATTACCCTGACGGCGATACCACCGATTCTCCTGAATTCGAATGTACAGATGAATCTTGGAATGCTGTTTATAAGAGATGTGAATCCCTCCCCTTTCAGTATTATTACGACACCTTTGATCCTCACAATAAAGAAGATACTGAATGCGTGAGGTATGATCTTTGTGATGACATCGCTGATATTTATAGAGACACGAAGGAAGCTTTAATGGAACATCGAGCAGGTTATACGACCAATGCATTATTTGATTTAAAAAGCCAACATGAATACCACTGGGGAAGACATGCGGTCTCTGCCATCAGGGCTTTTCACTGTTGGATTGTAGATTATGGGGAAGATGAAGATTAAATTATTTTGAAGTACTTTTATCTATTCGATCTGGGCTACTTTTTATCTTGTTATAAATCAGATAATTGATGCCGATACTTAAAATCAAAAAAAAGACTGCTCCAAAATAATTTTCAAAATATAAATTAAACCCGACGACAATCAATGAAATGGCGATAGTAATTATAAGATTCGAGTAAATGGCAACCGTTTGATTTCGTTTTTCTAAAAATTTTATAACGAGAAGGAAGCAGAAGAAAATCCAGGAAGGTAGTAGGAAGAGAAAAAGGACAATGAAGTGATTCATGATCTATATACCTAAAGTAATTCTTGCCCATTAAATCTTAACTAAAAACAGTTCAAGCGACAAACTTTGAGTAAAGAATTAGTGCCGCCCTTACAGGGCTCGATTTATTTTATTCATTGACCCAGGGCGACGCTTCGCTCTGCCCTGGGCTATGGTATTGCGGGCTTTCAGCCCTTGGCGGGCGCAGACCAGCCGTTATTAAAAACTTTAAATCAAACCCAACGCTCGCTTACGCTTCGCGCTTAGAATGGCATTATTTCAAGCCCGAAGTGTTAACGAGGGTCGGATGTTCAACCAACCTTCAATGCCCTTTAACTTAAGGCGCAGCTCAGACTATAAACGCTAAATTAGGGTTAGACTGATTTAAACCGATTATAGCTGGCTGGGTTTTATTCCCGCCCTTACAGGGCTCAAATTATTTTATCCATTGACCCAGGGCGACGCTTCGCTCTGCCCTGGGCTATGAACTTGCGGGCTTTCAGCCCTTGGCGGTCGCAGACCAGTAGTTTTAAACAACTTTAAATCAAACCCAACACTCGCTTACGCTTCGCGCTTGGAATGATTATATTTCATGTCCTTGGCGTCTTTGCTTCCAACATCTCGCCTGCATTTGACGGCAAGACTCAAGCCAAGATATCTTTGATCACTCGTCCTCCCACATCCGTCAAGCTTTCATCTCGACCCTGATGGAAGTAGGTGAGCCTTTCGTGATCGAGGCCCATGATGTGGAGGATGGTGGCGTGGAGGTCATGGAGATGAATTTTATTTTCGACGGCTTCAAAACCGAGTTCATCGGTTTTTCCGTAATTGATGCCTCCCTGAACTCCACCACCGGCGAGCCACATACTGAAGCCGTAAGGATTGTGATTTCTACCGGGTGCGTTCTTACCTTCGCTGAAAGGCATGCGCCCGAATTCCCCCCCCCAAACGATGAGAGTGTCGTCTAGCATTCCACGTTGTTGTAGGTCGGTAAGAAGAGCGGCGATAGGTTGATCGACTTCAGGGGCGTGTTGCCCGTGGTTCGATTCAATCCCTGCATGAGCATCCCAAGTTTCTTCTAAGTGACCTCCACCCGAATAGAGTTGAATGAAACGAACTCCTCGTTCCACTAATCGTCGAGCAATTAAACAATTACGTCCGTACTCATCCGTCGGTTTTTTACCGATGCCATACATTTCAAGAGTATGCTCAGATTCTTGACTTAAGTCGACAGCTTCAGGGGTCGCTGCCTGCATCCGGTAAGCTAACTCGTAACTCTTAATCCGAGCGGCTAATTGATGGGCACCTGGTCGTTGATCGAGGTGCTTTTGATTGAGTTGAGCCAGAAGATCTAACTGACTCCGTTGAGCCTGCCGGGAAAGGTGCTGAGGACCCTTCAAGTCTAAAATAGGATCACCCACCGGCCGAAACAAGGTTCCCGAATAAGTCGCTGGCATAAAGCCACTCGCCCAATTCGGTTGCCCACTGATCGGCCCCCCGCGTTTGTCGAGAATCACTACGTACCCCGGTAGGCTATCATTTTCATTGCCCAAACCGTAGACCGCCCAACTTCCCAACGAAGGTCTTCCGATGAAGGTCTTACCCGTATTCATCGCCACCAAAGCAGATCCGTGTGCATGACTGTCGGTATGACAAGAATTGAGAACACACAATTTGTCGGCATGCTGACGAACATGGGGAAAATAATCTGAAACCAGCAACCCGCTTTTCCCTCCACGTTTAAACTTCCTCCATTCAGGAGTAAGGTACCCTACTCTTCTTCCACCGGAATTGATGTACTTCTTATCCTTCGGCAAACTCTTCCCAGCATACTTCTTGAGAATAGGCTTGTAATCGAAAGTATCCACCTGTGAAGGAGCCCCGTTCATCATCAAAAAGATGCAGGCTTTGGCCCGAGGCTTAACTTGAGGGGGTTTAGGGGCTAAGGGATTAAATGAACTATTGGTTTCCTTCTTCGTTTCCGCATGGGCGAGCTGATTGAAAAAATTATCTTGAGTTAAAAGGTCTGTGAGAGCTAAACCCGCGAAACCACTTCCCATCTGCCAGACAAACTCTCGACGAGATTGACCGCAGGGAAAATAGGCTGAATGAGATCTTTTTTTATTCATTTCGATATCTCAATCGATATAGATAAATTCATTGGAATTCATGAGGACATGACAAAGAGAAGCTAATGCTAAAGTCTCAGGTGAAAGTTTCTTTTGTTTCTTTAACGGAGTTAATGAGATTTTATATCGCTCTGCGAGTTCGGCCTCCACAAATGAGCGTTCCGCATCAGTTAAAGCGCGGTTGTAAACTCGAATCTCTGCGATCCCGCCCTTCCAATACTCGCCGTCAATATTTCCTTGAGTTCCGATGACCCAATCGGTATCTAATCGGCGCTGGGACAACATGGCTCCACTCATCAAAACGGAGGAGTTTTGGTAGACTGCGGCTTTTCCCCCTCCGTTCACTGAAGTGAGAATAAAAGGCTGGGATCGATTAGATATCTGTCCCGCATCGGAGTAGTGATCACTCCAACGAACGGTGCTTTCATTCGTTAATCCTAAGAACAATGAAGTCCCCGAGTTCCCCGCCTTACCGTTCCAGTTGGAAAGGATCTCACGGTGCCCCCGCCCTTGATCATCGTTCACCACCGTCAGGATGGTGCATTCTTGTCGGTCTAATAACTGGCCATCGATCTTTAAAAAATCATCTTTCCCATCAAACATCAAAGTGGCTTGCCCTCCAAAACCATCTTTTTTAAGGAGAGGTTGACGAGCAGCTATACTCTGATGGGATCGGTGAGAGTGACCGGATAAATCGGGAAGAGATTTTACTCGCTTTGATTTCTTATCATTGAGAATGGCTCGGTCAGCTCGAAAATGAAACGTAAGAGATTTCGGGTCGACGGTGGCATCAGGCTTCTGACTTTCACTCTTTTTCCATTCCTGAAAATCTGAAAAGGTCTTCAGCTGAACATTTATGTGATTGCGCGCTAATTCGATTTCTTCCTGTGAGGGCTGCCTTTTCAATACATTCGACCAAACGGACCGAATTTGATCTTCAGGTGTTAATTTCTTTGCTTCAATCAACTGAGCTAAACTCTGACTGCGTACGTGAACAAATTGATTATTTAACAATGCCAAGGCTTGGGTAGGCACGGTGGTGACATCCCGTTCTCCACAAGAGAGGGTGGGATCAGAAAGATCGAAAGCTGTGAGCATCGGTGGAAGCAAACCACGCTTCAAAAAGATATACAAACTTCGGCGCTTTTGATCTTCAGGCTTGGAAGCGTTCCACGCGGAAGACTTACGGGACAAGCCTTCGAGAGCCTCCTTGCTGATTGTGGGCTTAAAACTGGGCCCACCCATTTTGAGATCTAATTCTTGGCTCGACAGAAGGAGCGAATCTCTTAAAGCTTCAGCATCGAGACGGCGACGCTCGGCTCTCCACCAGAGTCGGTTGGAAGAATCTTTCAGTTCGATTCGTTGGGCTTGAGGATGAAGTGAAGACTGTTGCCAAGTCTCTGAAGTTAAAATGAGTTTATGAAGAGCCTTCAGGCGCCCCCCGCTATTCCTGAACTCACTCGCCAACCAATCTAAGAGTTGGGGATGAGTCGGTGGATCCGCGAGGAAACCAAAATTATTTGGGGTACGCACGATGGCCTTCCCGAAATGATGCTGCCAGACCCTATTGACGATAACTCGCCAAGTTAAAGGATTTTTGGAATCCGAAATCCACTGGGCTAATTGAAGGCGTCGTTGAGAAGTTTTTGCCCCTTTAGGAGGGGGATCAAATTTTCGTTCTAAGGTTGGGATTGAAGAAAGAGATGCTGGAACGACTTTGTTTAAAGGCTTATGCCTTTCCCCATCTTTAAGAATATGAAGAGGGGTTGAAATCGATCTCACATCCGTCCAGCCTAAGACATCCTTGAATCCCAATTGATCCGCGGTAGGTCCTCCTAAATTCCCGCCCGAAGAGACCGGCCCAGTCCAAAAGGCTGATCCCATACGGTAATAATCCTCCTGGGTAATCGCATCGAATTTATGCGAATGACAACGAGCGCACTTAACGGTTAAACCGATAAACGCAGTGGAGGTCGTGTGCACGAGGTCTTCCAATCTCTCGTATTGATAATCACGAAGATCGTTGGGCTCATCATTCCACGTACCGAGCCTTAAGAATCCCGTCGCCGTGACGGAGTCTTGAGTTCGGTTAGGAATTTCATCCCCAGCTAGTTGCTCGAGGATGAAGCGTTCGTAGGGCATATCTTGATTGAAAGCCCTCACGACCCAATCGCGATACTTCCAGGCGAAGGGTTTTTCTTGATCTCTTTCGTATCCGCTCGTATCCGCATAACGAGCCAGGTCGAGCCAATACCTGGCCCAACGCTCGCCGTATTGGGGCTTGGCAAGGAGGAAATCGATAACGTTTTCCCATGCGCGTGGATTACGGTTCTGTTCGAACGCAAGGATTTCTTTCTCACTAGGAGGCAAACCGATTAAATCGTAGTAAACCCGCCGGATTAGGGTTCGACGATCCGCCTTGGGTGCGGGCTCGTAACCTTCCTTATCTAACTTCGAACGAATAAAGGCATCGATGGGATGGCTCGGTTGAGTCCCTTTTTCGACCTTCGGAATTTTGGGCTTAGAGAGAGTTTGTAGGGACCACCAATCTCTTCCCGCACGAAGCTCGTTTGTTCTTTCGAAGTAATCTAGAGTTCGATCCTTTGGAAAAGGAGCTCCTTGAGAGATCCATTCTTTAATAAGTTCGATTTCTTTTTGAGGAAGTTTTTGAGACTGGCCCTGCTTTTTAGGAGGCATCTCCCCAGTTTCGATACGCTCCAGGAGATAACTTTTGACGAGATCATTTTTGTTGATGACCTTTCCAGACTTTCCCCCAGCCCATAATCCTTCTTGATCCACTAAAGACAATCCACCCGAGGGATCTTTTCCTTGATGGCATTCAACACAGCGCTTAACCAACAACGGAGCCACTTTGGATTCGAAATCTTGGGAATGTACTGAAACTGAGAATGAGAAAGCAAGAATCCACACTCCAAGAACAGCTCTCAGCCTTAGAGTCCCAAAGAGAAGGGAATATATAGGGGATTCTTTATGATCCATCTCGATCGACCTTCCAGCCTTTGTTCTCTTAGTGAAACCGCCCCATTAATAAAGTAAGCACCTCAGTTACTATAATCATAGAGGGGAATGTTACAAAAACTCAAGGCTGCGATCCCATTCTCGCCCCTTAAAAGAAGCTTATAATTCCAAAACTTTTCTTTTAGGTAGGTTAATTTTTCTGCATTGCTGGATTGGGACAAATAAAGAGTGACTTCATTATTGAGAGCTTCCCCTCTGACTATGTTATTGTTTTCGTCGTCGATATAAAAATGACGCTCTAATCCGTCCTTCCATTTCACCACCTGATCAAATCGAATTTTTATTTCAGTTTTCTGAGAATCTAAAAATCCAGCCTGAATCACATTCGGAGGCGTCAGCTTTTCAACGGCATGTTTTTGGTAAAAATCACGGTCGATGATGGGTTGTATTCGGGTGGCAATTTTAGCCCATCCTTTTAACGGAAAGTGGCATCCTCCAGGAGGAGTGATACCTAAAGTCGACATGATTTCCATATTTGAAAAAAGGCGCGGTAGAGTGCGTTGAACTTCACGCAGCATATCGCCATTGCCATTTCCCATGCTGCAGGCGTTTGGCCATATTTGGAAGACGTAATATTTTTTAACATTTGGAAAATCTCTTTTCCAAGCTGACGCCATTTGGACGAAATATTTTTGATAAGTTTCCCAACCGTATCCTCCATCGGGACCGGCGGCGCCTTGATCGTTTTCGCCTTGATGCCAAAGGATGGCTTTGATCCCGTGAGTGAGCTTGGCTTGACGAACTCGCCAGAGTAAACGACCATAAATGGTATCTAAATTGGTGGGATTCTTTTCATCACGTTGGTGTTGATCGATACGGGTTCCCCCTCGAGCTCCGTTGATGATACAAATAGGAACTCGGTGTCTCTCAACCAAATTCTTGGCGAGTTCCATGCCCCACCATCCCAACTCTGCTTTTTCACCGTGACGGGCTTTCCACACCGGATGGCACCATAAATTTTCTTTGAGATTAGATCGTTTTGGGGTTCCCCAACTTCGAATCCAAGGGTGAGTCACTGGAGGTGATTTTTCCCGAGTATCGGTAGCGAGGGCATTCGATTGCCCTTCTATGATAAAAGCATCCCCACACATCAAATCACCGACAGAACTCACAAGGGTTTCTTCACCCTTGAATACAGAACCGAACTCAACGTGATACTTAAACAATCCCGATTCGAGTTTAACGGTAAAGGCGTATCTTTGATCTCGCCCCAATTTTTGCTCGAGTCTTTGAACTTGCTTCTTATCCTTGAAAACTTTAAGGAAAACCGAATCAGCTTCTCCTTCGAATTTGCCGTTGTAGTAAAGCGTCCCCTGATTATCTTCGCCCCGAGCATAGAATTGCTTTTCTAAGGGCTTTTCATCGAGAGAAGGCTGACGTTGCATCCAGGGATCTGACCGAGGTTCCTTGACCTCTATCGAAACCTCGTTAGAAACTTCTGGACCTCCATTTGATGACTTTAATTTGACTTTAAGTTCTCCGCTATTTTGAGATCGAGATAAGATAAGTGTTCCGGTATCCACCTTATGGATCGTAGCCAGACCCTCGATTTCCCATTTATAGGAAATTCTTTGAACTCCAGATTCTTCAAGAGTTTTTAAATTGCTGACTTCAGCTTTCAATTCGATGGTTTTTCGGCCATCCCAGAATTTAGGAGAACTCAGTTTAATTTCTGGCTCAGGAACATGTTCTTTGATTCGAATTGGTACTCGAAGAGTTTTGATCTCATCAGGGTAGATGGCTCGAATCTCTAATGAAGCCTTCTCATCCTTCCGAATACGACCGGCGTCAAAAGTGTAGTTAAACCGATCGACTGAAACGATGGTTTCTTTTTGGCCTCGATTTAAAACCCAGAAAATCTTTTCAGCTCCACCCGCTTTCAGTTGAAAAGCTGCTTTCTCTCCCTCTCTCAAACTTAAATGCTTGGGATCTACAGAAAGCTCATGACCTTCCTGAATGAGAGGCCCGACAAGGGTTTGAAGGGGTTTTTGGTTTTCGTATTCTAAACGAACCCAATGGGGAGACCGGGCTACGCTCGAAACTCGAACCTCATCGATCCCCCCGATATAATCATAGTTGTTATACCAGCCACCCAACCACAATCGAGCGGGCTTCTTTACATTCAGACGAGTCGCTCTGGGATTACCTCGCCCTACGAGTTGGCCATCGATATATAGAAGAGATTTTCCTTGGTTGTAGGTATGAACGACATGAACCCAATCCGATGTCTTATCGGGATAAAATCCTCTCACATCAGCATCTGAAAAATAGCAATCCATACGAATCCCAGGAGGACTCGTGTACCACATTTGAACCTTACCTTGGGCTTCTTCTGTTCCCCAACTGATGATCCTTCCTCTCGAATTCTCTGGGCGAATCCAGGCTTGCGTAGTGTGTGTACTTTCTTTACCACTGGGATACGATTGGATTTTATCTCCACAATAAACGCCTTTCCCACCGGGGAAGTGGCGCGCTTTACCGATGATTCCCGGAATGATCTTCGTTCCATGGTCTTTTGATTTCAAAGTTCCCACTTCATCTCGAATTTGTTCGCCTAAATGCCAGACGCTGAGGTAGTGGTTGTTCGAATCAAAAACCGATCGGAGTTCATTGAGATCGAGTGTCTTCGGGTTTCCCCAATACATTTTAATTTTTTGGCGGCTCGCCCCTTCGATCACCGGAATCTGAACCCAAATCGTAGCTTGTCTATTCCCTGGATCCCACTCTTCGATTTTAAATGCAAGAGGTCGCTCTAATTCATCTTTAAACCTCAAGTCTTCCCCCTTCTTCCCCGCCTGAGAAAAATCAAACCCATCTCCGTAGAGGCGAATTAATAGAGGGAAGTTATTGAGCTTAATTCCCGCCGGAAGGTTGGCTCCCTCAGGAGTTGTTAAAAGAGAAAAGAATCCAGAATACTTCCAATCTTTATACTGAGCGAAAGAGTCTTGAGTTGGAAAAATGAGACTCAGAAAAAGAAAGAGTGAAATCTTGTTCATTTGTGTTCCAAAAGATAAAGAGAAGAATCTAGTTTTGCTATTCTTATAATTCTTCTCAATCGAGTAGGATAAATCAAGTTTGGCTCAAGGGCTTAAAGCAAATTTCAATTGCCTGCATAAGAATAAGCCTAAAAATCATCAGATGAACACATCATAATTATGAATCTAAATTCTATTTTTATCGTAGCCGGATTCCTCACCCTCTTCTCAACTTTCAGTTTATTGGCGAGCCAACCGTTTGAATCGAATTCAAAACCCTTCCATGAAATTCGAGAGGTTGAGATCCCAGTTATGGCTCACCTCGCCGTTGCTCAGGATGGGTCTGTTTTACTCTTTAGAGAGAACCGAGAGAAAAAAAGGATCGAAGTTCAAAGAAGCACGGATGGTGGTAAAAAATTCAGTGCCTTTTATGAGGTGGGTAAAAGATTCAAAATCGATGCCGATATGTCGGATGACGGACGATACAAGGGAGATCATGTGGGTTGGACGGAACTCGCCAACGTCACGATCGATGAAACGAATGGAAACATCTTAACCTTTGGCGCCGGGTTGAAACCCGCCCCGATTCTCTATCGCAGTCAAGACCACGGAAAAACTTGGAAACAAGAATCCATCACGATCAAACCCGATAAAAACGGATGGTTGGCCACGACCTATTGTACCGATCCCGGGGTCACGCTCAAATACGGGAAGAAAAGAGGACGTCTCCTCATGCCCGCTCAGGTTTTTGTGGGACCGGTTCATAAAGACGGTTCTCGTACTTATCTCAACAAAGGTCAAGGAAGAAAGTTTTTCGCTCAACGTTATGGCTCCGCACTCTACAGCGACGATGGAGGAAAAACGTGGAATCACAGTGCGCCCTTCCCCATCTTAGGTACCTCAGAACCTTCATTGATCGAACTTAAAGATGGAAGCATTTATTACAATGCTAGAACTCACAGTCGACGCGGAAACAAAATCATCGGTCGAAGTTTTGATGGTGGCGAAAGTTGGAAGGACGGCCACGAAGACGATGAGCTTTTTGATGGTCCTCCCGATGAATACGGCTGCAAGGGAGCTCTCGTTCGGCTTCGCCAGGACGATAAAGACATTTTGATTTTCAGCTCACCCGGAAGAAAAGACAAACGGGACGACATCACCGTGAGAGTCAGTTTCGATCAAGGTAAGAGCTGGCCCCATCGACGCATCGTTAAAAAAGGACCCGGGAATTACACTTGGTTAGCTGCAGGTAGGAAAGGGACTCCGTCAGAAGGAATGATCTATTTGGTATCCAATAAGGATTGGATGGCGCGATTTAATTTGGCTTGGATTTTAGAGGGAAACTCTAAATGAAAGAACATGAATGAAAAATTATCTTTAATTTTTAGACAGTATTATTAATTGGAAACTAAAGAAATCTAAAAATTTAACGGCATTCTAAACAAATTAACTATTCAAGTGTATCAGTTGAGGAACCACCGACTCGCCGGAGTTTCCTCAAGCGATACGCCAGTGAAGTTCATTTACTTTAATTAGGAATGAATTTTCTATTTCTTTAGTTTTGCTTCTTAACTAGCCCGAAGCATTAGCGAGGGGTGTTCTCTCCATGACTCAGCAAAATCTTAATTTAAGTCCTTATGAATCAGAATTACGGCTTAGCTTCGCACGGCTCGAAGGTAGAGCCTGCCACTAGCCCTTCGGGTTAATAAAATATCTATTCAATAAAACTTCTTAAACTCCCACACCGGCCGAAACCCTAAATTTCGGGCGCGATGACTCGGCTCATGCCAATTGCGTGTTGCACTTCGGCAATTCTTTGCCTGATCGAACCAACCCCCTCCTCGAATCACCCGGTGCCCACTTCCGATGTTGGAGAAGGGATCATTCTTCCCGGTATCAAATCGTTTATAAAATTCTTCATCATAAATATCCCGACACCACTCACGAACATTGCCGTGCATGTGAAAGAGGCCGAACGCATTGGGCTTAAGAGAGTTCACCGGGAGGGTTTCGCCCCTAAACGAACTTTCAGATGAACTTAAATACGGTTTCTCTCCATTAAAGTTCACTTGATCAGAGTGGATAGATTTCCCGAATGAAAAGGGCTGAGTGGATCCCCCGCGGCAGGCGTATTCCCACTGAGCTTCAGTAGGAATTTTTAAATTGAACTTTTCGCAAAAGGATTGGCAATCGTGCCAGGAGATCGTCTCTACCGGTAAATCGACCCTCCCTTCCCCGAAGGAGGAAGGGCTCTCCCCCATGAGTTCTTCCCATTGGGCTTGGCTGATTTCATATTTAGAAATTAAAAAGGCAGAGAGATAGATTTCTTTTTGCGGGCGTTCGATATCCCACGAATGGGTCTCCTCACTGGGGCTACCAATCGTAAAAGTGCCTCCGGGCAGAAAGACCATGATGATGCCTGATTCGATATGGCGGTACTCGGTCAGTCCTTGGTCATTCGTTCCTAAAGATTCAAATCTTTGCTGAAAATCCATCCAAGCTTGAATGGAGTGACGATAGATCCAGGAACAGACACAAAGACCCACAATGAAACCTAGAATGAGAAACCAAGCCCAGCGCTTGACTTTTCGTTTTGGGTGTTTTTTTACGTTGTCGTATTCAGAACTCGGATCGTTTTCCATACCGTCAAGAAACTTTAACCCAGGCTATCTATCAAGGGCTAACTTAGAAAAGTATTTATCCCCCTGAAAAATTGAGGCGTTTCGGGCAGTTGCCGCCATCTTCCAAACCCTTAATCAGAGTTTGCGCCGTCATTTTAGCCACATTTCCATCGGGGAGCTTCTGAATAAACTTTTTAAGACCCTTAAGCGCTTTTTCTTTTTTCCCATCGCGCCAATCTAACCAGTATTCCCCCATCTCCGTGTATTCCCGTTCGAACGCATCGGGTTTATCCTTTAAGAAGGCCTTGATCATACCGCGATAATCCGTCTTTGTTCCGTCGGAAGAAGTGTGACCACGACGCCACCACGCTCCATGAAAAACGGGTGAACCACCGTATGCACCAGAATCATTCAAGGGAGAACTACATTTTCGATGCTCCCAAGGAATCCAAAAACGGGTCATTTCTGACCGAAAGACAACTTGTTCGTTGGAATCAACCGCAGTAACCCGAACCCAATAAAAATTCCCGGGAACTAAGGGGATGTCTTCTATGCCTTTGGAATCTAATTTCAAACGAGTTTCACTTAATGTTTTAGTGACTTTTCTTAGGCTCGGAAGTTGAGGTTTCCAAGAAGGGTGTTGCTGGGGAGCCGAAAGGGCTAACTCGACTTTATATTTAACTTGATTCACCTTGCCTGCGGGTGGATTCCACCGAAGTTCAAATCCTTTGGCTGGAATGCTGGCAAAATCATGAATGTTCAAAGCACTCTTAGGTCGAACGACCAGACGGGGATAGTGAGTGGTCTCTCCTTCTTCAAGCTCTACCTTGGAAAGAGCGTCGTTCGGCCGTTGAGAATTCGGCCGGGGTTCCTGTGAAGCGAGTTTATATTCCCCGGGCTCCACTTCCATCCAGAGTTCCCATGCACTTCCTTCTTCTTTAAAGTTTCCAGTAGGAATCATGACCTCCAGTTTCAACGGGCCTTTAGGAAGCCGAGTAATATGGACTCGCCCGGAACCATCGGTCACCGCATATCTCGTTTTTTGGATATCTCCTCCTCGATACCCGAATCCTCCCATCCAACCCAAGGGCATCGTCGCGAGAAAAAGGGTGTCGGCATCGATGCCAGAGCGAAAGACATTACTTTTCTCTTTAATGGGCTTCAGTAAAACATGGGCGCCTTGAAGTCCTTGACCATCTTTTTCGATGGTTAAAACAAACTTTGAAGTCCCACTGGTCATCTCCTTCGAGGCTTGCTTCCATTCTTTTGCCAAGCCATTCTCCCAATTGTGAGGAGGAGCGGTCATCAATTTCTGGTGAGACTTAGGGATGGGCTTTTGTCCCATTTTAACTAACTGCTTGTTCATGGCCTTCCAATTCCCCATGAGCAGATGGGCACGAGCGATGGCAAAGCCAAATTTGTTTTTAAGAGAGGGATTTTTCTTCGTGATCTTATAGCCCTTCTCAAGAACTTCGAGCAGAGTGTGAAAGCTCTCTTTGGGACTCTCCCGATTCCATCGACTGCGACTGGAATCACTGGGTGAAGCCCACATGAGCGCCGTCCCCGATAATTGATCTTTGATGATATTCGCTAGGGCCATCACTAAATCGGGATCCGGCTTTCTCTCGATACAATCACGGATCGCGACTTTAGTTCTTTCCACCAAGGGATTGAGTTTTCCAGAATTGACAATCCTCTTGGTGTAAGTCAGATAATCATCCGCATTCGGGTCACAGGGTTCAGCCTCTAAGAGTTCAGCGAAATAAGCTCGTCGCCCTTGTTTCGCTTTATCCCCGAGCGTGTAATGCGCTTTCATACGGATTTCATCATTGGGAGATCGACTCAATAATTTTACTTTTTTCAAACCGCTTTGACCCAATCCTCCTAAAGCCATGGTGGCTCGGGATCGGGCGTCTAAACTCATCTTTTTATTGTCGGCAATTTTAAAAACTAAAGGGACGAGTTCTTTTTCAGCCCAACCCATATTTTTAACTTGGCTCAAAGTTAAAAGCTGAGGCGAAGTGTTCCAAGTCCAACCTTCGGGAGCTTTTACTTTTCCGGTGATGAGTTTTTTAATCTGAGGTAAGGCTTTACGGGCTTGACCTCCCATTTTGCCTAAAGTTTGAATGGCTTCGCCCATCCGAGGGCTTTTGTCATCGATCAACTGAACCAACGCGGGTACAACTTCTTCTCCCATTGCCGCCAGTTCTTTCATGGCTTTCTGTTTCTCAGAAAAACCCTTGGAGAATTGTTCGATAAGTTCTTTGACTTTGTCGGATTGTTCAGCTGAGAGGACACCAGAAGAACTGACGAATAACACAAAGTGGCAAATAAACAGTACCCGACAAAAAGACCGGATTGAATGAGGTGAGAAAGCTCGATCGATTCTCATAACGAACTCCAAACAAACTGAATAATAGAATTATTACTGACATTCCAGGGATCCCCATGCCCACCTAGCTGACGCTTGTGGAGTATCTTTTGTTAGAAGTTTTTTTAAAATATTAAGAATTAAGCGCTGTAGAAGCCCAAAGGCCAGGATTGGATCACCAACAAATAACATTTGAGGATCCCTGCTCGGCCGCGAGCGTAAACGAATAGAGCCAGCTTATAGCTCTTTAAAATCTTTAATTTGCCGAAACGCTTGATTAAAGGTCTGAAATGGCTTGCATCAACATCATAAACAAGTTCCATTTGAACAACCGGTGCTCCATTTATAAGATTCAGCGCGGATTACTGGCTTCACGACATTAAAGAATAAATAAAGGTTAAAACTCAGAGGATTTATCTTTCTCATTTAGCTTTTTAATCAGGGAATCGATGATCAGTTCGAGCTTTTGAATTCGAGATTCCAAAGCTTCTATTTTTTTGCTGAGGTTTATTTCCTGAGCTTGAATTGGCTTTTTATCTTTGGGTTGTAGAGCACTTGAAAGTTCTTCGTAGACCTCATCGAGATCTGGCTTCGGCACTTTGACAAACAGACTAGTATAAAGTTCATCACGGCTGCCCTCAGAGTCGATAGCAGCCATGGCTACTGGGAGATACATGACTCCCGTCCCCGGCTTAAGTTCCTCGCCAGTGTAGTACTTAAACGCTTCTTTACTTTTCTGTAGAATGGACTTGTACGATCGTAAAGAACCCTGAATAGATTCATCGGTGCGTTCATATTTCTTATACTCTGCAAGGAGGCGTTCTTTGTATGAATTCCAGAGCTTGGGGACATCAATCTTCAATTTGCCATTACTCTCGTCGAATTCGTAACCCGGTACTTTGTGAAGAAGTTTGTACTTTAATTCACCGATCCCTCCTCGAGCCCTTAATTCCACTGTTATGGGCTTATCTACTCCTGTCGATAAAGGATTCATCGAGTACTCAAATTGAGGGGGCTTGGGTAATTTTTTAAAACTCTCTGGATTCAATTGAATGTAATACAATTTCTTTTGGAAGCTCACTAAGAGCTTATCTCCAACTTCAGAAATACCGACAGAATCATTGGTGGTACGATTCTTTTGGGGCTGAATTGGAGCTGAAAATAATGTGTAAGATTTAAATATACGCCCTTCCAACAAATCCCTTAAGTGAACTCTCAGTGTCCATTCTCTTGAAGCTCTATTACCTTTGATCAACTCAACCGTGGCAACACAGGGATAATCTCTTAATATTACTGCGGTTTCAGATTTCCAGTTAGCAAGCGTAGTCCCCCGCTTATCCATCAGCCCCATCGTTGAATGTTTTCGCCCCCAAAGAATAGGAGGGCTACTCTGCGTCTTAATCGGGTAGTACCCAGTGAGTGATAAGTTGAGGACATTAGCCGGCTTCCCAAGTAAACAAAGCACTTTCCCCGTACGACTATCGATAACCTTGGAATCTAAGTAATACTTATTTCCATCGAGCTCCGTGAATCCAAACTTGGATCGCTCACCATCATAATATCTTTGAACCGTGGAATATGAACTTGGATCTTTTACCGGTTTCTTAATTTGATTAAGAGTTTCAGAATCGTATATAAAAGTACCACCTCTATGATGAATAAGGATCTTACCGTCAGGATGCGGTTTAATATTATAAATTTTATGGCTTAGAAAACAGCGCTTGCGATCTTTAAAATCTTTTCGATTCACCCGATAAACTTGATTTCCCGGATCCGGGGAATAATACACATATTTATCATCGATATGAGCAGCAAGTATCTCTCGGTCTATATCGAGACTGTGAATAACTTTTGTCTTCTCAAGATCAACCAATGAAAGTCGAGGCTTGGCTTTCATGACAGAACTACTTCTTCTGACCGTCGTTTGAAATGTACGGTCAACGATGAGTGCAAATTTATTATCTGGGCTTGAAATAATAGTATTGGGATAGAAGGTTAAATCTATGGTCTTAGATTTAACATGAATTTTAAATTCGATTGTATCTTCAATCTGTCCATTCGTCGCGGAAAGACGAATGACGTTTTCACCAATATTTTGCTGGCCGGGTCGCCACACCAACTTTTGATTTGAAAGCTTAATTCCGGCATCCACAGGACTTATTAATTTAAGCTCGGCCTTCACGCCACCATTGATTTTAATTGGAACCTCTATCTCCTCTCCTATTGACAAGATTTGCTTTTTTATCCCTTGAATCAGTAAGGACGGATTTTTTGGAAGCTCCAACGATTCCAAATCAAAGCTATAAAAGTTCTGCTTATCCAGATAAATCAACCTATTTTTAGTGAGATCAATATCAAATATTGATTTCGACTTGGTGTAGCTACTCGTCCTCCTGATCTTCTCTGAAGGTATTTCCGGCAATTTGAGTTCCTTCAATAACTTCTTCGAGCTCAATCGTTCAAAAAAGATCGTATTCTCACCATTCTCAACTCGAATGGAAGCGACCCAATCGTATTTAGGATGAATCTTTAAAAGGTCTCCCTTAAATTCCTTAACGACACTCTTTTCTCCATTTTCGAGTTCGAGTGAAAATAACTTACCCCCTAAACCCCAATAACGATTGGCTGGCCCTGCGACATTCCGACCCGAAGGCATCCTTACATTTCTAACCTGGGAAACCTCAAGACGAGCAGGATCAAATCGATAGAGATAAACTGGGGAAGAATAGCTTGTTCCAGAGTCGGCAAGAATCCAGTCGCCATCAGCCGAAAAGAGGATATTCTTTCTGCTCGACAAATCAGATCCCGATGAATTAAGAGATTTCAGTAAACTCACAGACCCTTTTTCGATATCGATTTGAGTGATCCCCTTCGTGGTCGTCACGAAGACTCGACCAGGTAAGGCCGGAGAGTTAAAAAATGTTGAGGGATAAAATGATTTTATTTTAAGTATTTTCCAAAGTTGATTCTTTTTTAAATCATAGACTTCCAGGTACCCTTTGGTATCGACATAAGCGATTAAATAGTGGTCTTTAATGTGTAGAAGTCGGGGCTTCCCTTCTGATTTAAACGTTCTGATTTCTTTTCCAGTAATGGAATCATATTCGACGATCTTTTGTTCATAGTGATGCGTTGCAAATATTCGACCTGTACTTGAATCAAAGGCCCACTGCGTTACTTGAGTTTTAATTTGGGTTCCTACAAATTTGGTTTCACTAAAAAGTTCACCTTGATTCATCAGGAATAAAATCAAAGCAAAGCCAACTGATTTACAAGTAG
This sequence comes from Planctomycetota bacterium, assembly GCA_028280485.1. Lineage (GTDB taxonomy): Bacteria > Planctomycetota > UBA8108 > UBA8108 > JACQVS01 > JANQLS01. Next base: position 29,477 of record JANQLS010000069.1, on the reverse strand, counting down.
AAAAAGCACCCATTAACTCAACTCCAAAGGACATAAAACCAACAGAAAGGGACCTCATAGAAAAAGAAAATTCTCTCAAACTCGAAGTAATGGGTCAATCGAAAACCCTTCAGTTACTGACACCAAATAATTTATTACAATCCAATAACCAAAAGACTTATTCTTAAATTACAATAAGTAGAGTGGTGACTACGGCGAGTACAAATCCCGCATTATCTTTAACCTATCAACATTGTCATTTCCCCATGAGAAGAAAATCGATTGCAATTCTATTCGTAATTTCATTCACGCCAACGGTAATCAGCTTAGAGATCGATCTCAAAGGCTTCAACCCAGAGCATGAATTTGGTGCGGAGTTAAAAGATAATAAACTTCACTTCAGCTGGAAGTCGAACCCCCATCAGTTTTTTGCAGTATTTCAGTTGGATCAGAAAGGGAAAGAGACAGAATCAATGCCACTCATAGAGAGCATTGGGATCGACAAGAAAACAGTTATCAATAATCTATTGCCCCACTACCTCTTCTGGATCGGCGATCGCACCCTAGACAAACGAGGGTGGACCATCTTCTTCGACCGCGTCAACCGACGACCCTTTACAAATGAATTAGCAATCCTAGAACCGTCAAAGATCAAAGTTAGTACTTCTAAGAATCGAGCTAAAATTAAAGTCGATTCCCTGAAGTCGAAAAACTTTGAGGGCAGTTTGAACTTTCACTTCTATCACGGCAGCGCCTTCATTCACATGGAAGCTCAGGTCTCTACCGAAAGACCTAAGACGGCTTTCCTTTACGATGTCGCATTAGAAAAGGTGAGTCCTAAAAATAATACGCTCCATTGGATCGATCCCTTGGGAGCAGCTCAATCCTTGACGATCAACGAAACCGCAAAAGCTAAACCCTTAGCTACTCGTTTCCGTTCTGTAAGTCTCGGATCAAATGAAGGCTCTATCACTCTCTCCCCCTTCCCCCATCAATACCTCTATCCCTTAGATTTTGCGGATAACTTTAACTACAACTGGTTTGGAACCGGTTATCAGGAAAAGATCAAGGGATTTTGCATCGGAACGCGCCAGCCTCCCCAGGGAGATAAACGCTACGTTCCCTGGGTGAATGCGCCACCTAAAACCGTTCAGAAGCTTGGGACTCTGATTCATATTTCAAAACAGTCCGGGTTAGATAATATCAATAGAGTTAAAAAGTACACTCGAGATGATAGCTTTAAAGCCTTACCGGGATACAAAACATTTACCAGCCACTATCACGTGGAGCACTCTCTCGACTACATCAAGAAGCAGAAGGAGGAGAAGACTCAAAGAATTCCCTCGAAGCTAGTAAAACCTGAATTTGTCGATGTGTTTAAAGAAATGGGAATCGACATCGTTCACTTGGCTGAATTTCACGTGGGGAAAACTCCCCGATTGAAAACGAAAGAACGGCTGGCAGAACTGAAGGTCATGCACGATGAATGCGAACGTTTGTCGACCGACAAGTTTTTGTTACTCCCCGGAGAAGAGCCGAATGTTCATTTAGGGGGTCACTGGATCAGCTTCTTTCCGAAACCCATCAACTGGGTGCTCAATCGAAAGGAGGGGCAGCCCTTCGAACAAGAAATCGAAGGCATTGGTAAAGTCTATAGTGTAGGAAGTTCTGAAGATATCATTAAACTCTTTGAGAAAGAAAAGGGCTTACTTTGGACGGCTCACCCGAGACTCAAATCATCCTTCGGCTACCCGGATCGCTACAAAGAGACCGATTTTTATAAAAACGACATTTTCTTAGGGGCCGCTTGGAAGGCGATGCCCGCCGACTATTCTCGTGAGACATTGGGCTGGCGAGTTTTAGATCTTCAAGATGACATGGCCAACTGGGGTCAGAAGAAGTACATAGTTGGCGAAGTGGATATCTTCAAGATCTTCAAGGGCTATGAACTCTTCGGAACGATGAATGTCAATTACATCAAACTCGATAAACTACCGAAATACCAAGATGGTTGGCAGCCCGTTCTCGACGCGCTGCGAAATGGGAGCTTCTTTGTAACGACGGGAGAAATTCTGATCCCTCAGTGTAGTTTCAGTGGAAAGGAAAGTGGGGAAACCCTTCCTTCCATCGATCTACGTCACATCTTATTGGATACAGATCTCGAATGGACTTATCCCTTGGCCTTTATGGAAATCGTTTCTGGAGACGGGAAAAAAGTCTATCGCCAAAGAATAGATTTAAACGATACCCAAGAATTTCAGTCCCGTAAGATTCAAAAATCGATCGATTTAAGGGGACGCCATTGGGTTAGAATTGAAGTTTGGGATATCGCAAAAAACGGCGCCTTCACCGTTCCCGTATGGATTCAAAGGTAGTTGCCCACACCGTGTGCCGTCGAAGCGAAATAATGTCACCTTCAATGAGAACGTAAATAACCGTTTAGTTTTGCTTCTGCAATCCACCCCTCGCTAGCGCTTCGGGCTAGTTAACTAAGGTAGTAGGCACACGCCGTGTGCCGTTGAAGCGAAATAATTTCACCTTCAATGAGAGCGTAAATAACCGTTTAGTTTTGCTTTTATAATCCACCCCTCGCTAGCACTTCGGGTTAGTTAACTAAGGTAGTAGGCACACGCTGTGTGCCGTCGAAGCGAAAAAACTCCAATTTTCACAATGAACATGAATCACAATTCAGCTTTCGACTTCGAGCAATCCAAGGGCTGAAAGCCCGCAACTTTATAGCCCAGGGCAACGCCCTGGGTCGCTTGAGGCGAGAAAGAGTATTAAAAGTAATGCGTCTGAATTGCGTTAAACTCAAATTCCAAATTTAATGTAATACCCAACCCGGCTCACGGGGTGACCCGACTACTATGATGAAAAAAAATTACACTTATTCTTTAGAATGCGCTCAATCTTATTCTGCAAAAGATGCCACAGAAAATGATGTCAATCACGCATTTGATGATGATTGGGCCCGTGGAGAATATATTATTTTGGACCGCTCAGATGGTTTCTTCATTCAAGCTGCGGGAGAAATTGACGATGAAGATTACGTCATAGAATACAACGAAAACGACCAAATCTTTCGAGCCAATGGAGAGTTCAATAAAGAAGAAGTGCGTCAAACTTTCTTAGCATTCATCAACGAAGATCCCACTTGGCGAACACGACACAATTGGAGAAAGCTCAAATTCGATCAAGGTTGCTTTGGAATGATACTCATCCTCTTACTTATTCTACTGACTTTTACGTCCATCACTAACGCTGAAACCCTCCCCCCACTCTTAGATGGCAAGGCCCCCCAAACCCTCAAGGAACTCTGGGCTTCTTTCAACCCTCAAGCCGAACCTCTTGAAACAGAAATCCTAAAAGAATGGGAAGGGGATGGAGTGGTCTATAGGGTGCTTCGCTACCGGGTAGGTATCTTCAAAGGTAAAAAAGCCAAACTAGCTGCGATCTACGGCTTCCCTAAAGGAAAGAAGAACTTACCGGGCTTAGTGCAAATTCACGGAGGGGGACAATCTGCACATACCAACGCTGTCTTAACGAATGCCAAACGCGGCTACGCCACCATCTCCTTAGCCTGGGCGGGAAGAATCAGTACTCCCTACTACAATGTGGGCTCTAAAGAAGTTCAACTCTACTGGGACGATAAAAAGGATGATCCAGCTTATCGAGTCACCACCGACTGGGGAGCCGTGGATGCCTATCATGCTCCTGGAAAAAGTAAGCACAATGTATTCGTCAGCGTTGTTCCCCAAGATCTCACTCTCGACAAAATTGATTCTCCCCGAAACAATGGTTGGTTCTTATGCGCGCTAGCCGCTCGGAGAGCCTTAACTTTCCTTGAACAACAGCCCGAAGTGGATAAGAATCGTTTAGGAGTCTACGGTCATTCGATGGGAGGAAAGCTCACGGTTCTGACTTCAATCGACTCTCGGGTGAAGGTCGCAGCCCCCTCGTGTGGCGGAATCAGCGATCGCGGCAATCAACATCCCCTCTTTGATCCCGCTCTTGGAGATGCCGCTTACCTCAAGAAAATATCTTGCCCTATCATCTTCCTCAGTCCTGCGAATGATTTTCACGGAAGAATCACAGATATCCCGAGAGCCTTAAACGAGATCCAGTCAAAAGATTGGCGCATCACCGCTTCCCCTCACTCGAACCATCAAGACCTTGCCCAGTTTGAAGTCGCCACTCAACTTTGGTTTGATCATTATTTAAAGGGAACATTTACGTTTCCGGCGACCCCTAAAACCTCCCTCTCTTTGATTCAAAAAGATGGAGTACCCACTCTTTACATCGAACCGGATCCATCTAAGAAAATATTAGGGGTGGATGTCTTCTATTCCCAACAGGGAAAAATTAAAGAGACACGCTTCGATTTCCAGAACACCGTTCACCGATTTTGGCATCATGCTTCAACCCGACAAGATAATAATCGTTGGTCAAGCTCCATTCCCCTAAGTACCGTCGACCAACCCCTCATGGCTTACGCCAATGTTCTTTACGATCTAGATGAGCCCGTAACGGGAGCCGGTTATTACTACGGAGTCTATACAGCTAATAATTTCAACGTCTCCTCTATTCTTCATGTCGTCACTCCTGAAGATTTAAAGACTAAAGGAGTTCAAGCCACGCTAAAACCATCATTAGTGATCGAAGACTTTAAAGGGGATTGGGATAAAGAATGGTTTACTTATCGTGGGCATGAATGGCCGCGATCCACCCATAAAATTTACGATGATACTTACAAAGCTCCTGAAGGAGCTCAACTCATCTTGGAAGCCCGTAGTGAAAAACCCAACTCCCTCGTTTTAGTCATCGATGACAACTATAAAATTTTAGAACTCGAAGGAGGTCAAAAATGGCAGTCTTTCAACTTAAAGCCTGAAGATCTTAAAAACTTGGAAGGCGAAGTTTTTTCCAGCTGGAAAGACATCAAACGTCTCAAGTTAGGCTTTCACGAAAGAATTAGGCCCAAGCGTGGAAGCTCTCTGCCCTCCAAGATGGTCGGTCAGCGCTGGAAAGGTGCTGATCCTGAATTTAAAATCCTTCGGTGGGATAAATGCAGCGCGCGCAGTTTTCGATAATGATACATTTTATAAATTTACTAATTACCCCAATCCTGAATTTGAATTAAACCAAATTATTTTTATACGAATCGGGTAAACTATAGATCACGACCATCAATGATGGTTTATTTTCGAATGAACACAAAAATGCCAATTATAAATGGCACCCAGCGTGTGCCTACTACCCTAAAATAATGACTATTAAATTCAAATTCATCCTCTTAGCTCTATCTCTCTTCTCTAGCTCACTCCTCTTCGCTACCGAACGTAAAAAAGATATCATCACCGGCCAGAGAGAAGACTTCTCCTTCAGTGGATGCAATGCCTTTGTCATTCCCCCACCTGTTGGTATCGATGTCCCCAAGCCCAATCCCTGGGTTTGGTACGCCCCCACTCTAGGGCGAGGGCTTCCCGGTAAAGCTGAGCGTTGGATGATTCAAAGATTACATAAAAAGGGAATCACGATTGCCGGCATCGATGTTGGAGAATCTTACGGCAGCCCGAAAGGTCGCCAACTTTATCAAGAGTTTTATAAAGAGCTAACGGAGAAACGGGGCTACAGTAAAAAACCAGTCTTACTCGCTCGAAGCCGAGGAGGTTTGATGCTTTACAACTGGGCAGTGGAACATCCCAACTCCGTCGGCGGAATCGCTGGAATTTATCCCGTCTGTAATTTGCTGAGTTATCCAGGCCTCAAAAGAGCCTGCGGCGCTTACGGAATGACCGAACAAGAGCTCAAAGAAAAACTCAAGGAACACAATCCTGTAAATCGCCTAGCCCCCTTAGCCAAAACTAAAGTCCCCATTCGCCACATTCATGGTGATTCCGATCGAGTCGTTCCCCTTGAAACAAATTCTCAGATGGTTGCTGATCGCTACAAAGCGCTGGGAGGCCCAGTTGAAATTGAAGTCGTTAAGGGCCAGGGACACAATATGTGGGAAGGTTGGTTTGAATCGCAAAAACTAACCGACTTCATGATCACCCATGCTTTGAGAAAACCGAATTCATCGAAGAAAAAAACCGACACTCACTGGCCTCAAATCCGTGGCCCCGAGCAAAACGGCTACGCCAAATCTTCAGATCTCCCCCTTAAGTGGTCTGAAAAGGAAAACGTTACTTGGAAGGCTACCATTCACCATCGAGGCTGGTCTTCACCCGTCATTTGGAAAGATCAAATTTGGGTCACGACCGCCCACAAAGATGGAAAAAAACTCTTTGCCGTTTGCATCAACAAAAAGACGGGAAAGATCATTCATGATTTACCCATCTTCGATGTCAAGAAACCCCAAAAGATTGCTTCGATCAATTCTTATGCTTCCCCCACTCCGGTCGTTGAGGAGGGAAGAGTTTACGTTCACTACGGAACCTACGGAACGGCGTGCATCGATACGAAATCAGGAGATATCCTCTGGAGCCGCCGAGATCTCAAATGCGACCACGAAACCAATGCCGGGCCGGGCAGTTCTCCGTTTCTGGTCGGTGACCATTTGATCATGAATGTCGACGCTCGGGACGTGCAGTACGTCATCGCTCTCAACAAAGAAAACGGGAAACGCGCTTGGAAATCCGATCGATCCGTCGACTTTAAAAAAGTCCCTGTCAATCAACGCAAAGCCTATTGCATGCCCACGCTCATTCCCCGCGGGAAAGACGGAAAACAAATTGTCAGTCCCGGAGCTCAAGCGATCATTTCTTACGTTCCCCAAGACGGAAAGGAACTGTGGAAGGTACGCCATCGTGGCTGGTCGATGGCTCCTAGACCGATCTACGGACACGGCTTGATCTATGTCATCATGGATTATGACTTCCCTGAACTTTGGGCGATCAATCCTGAAGGATCTGGCGATGTGACCGACAGCCACATCGTGTGGAAAGTCAAAAAAGGAATGCCCGCTCGATCCGGCCCGGTCCTTATCAATGATCTTCTCTTCACTGTCAACAACGATGGAATCGCGACCTGTATCGAAGCCAAAACGGGTGCCATCGTTTGGAAAAAACGATTGAAGGGAGATTACTCCGCTTCACCCATCTACAATGACAATCGAATTTACTTTTTCAACGAATCGAGTTTATGCACCGTGCTCGAACCTTCCCGAAAATTCAAAATCTTAGCGACGAACTCGTTGGGCGACGAAGAGCTGCGTGCGAGTCCAGCAGTTATTGGGAAGACTCTGTTTGTAAGAACGGCAAAGCATCTTTATAGAATTGAAAAGAAATAGTTAAATATTAATTCATATGACAAAAGAGTACGAGATCCGGGCCTCCTTCAACAAGGAAACCCTCATCGTCTACCAAGCCTACTCCAAACAGATTGCGGAGCCGGCAGTTCGCGAGCAAAAATTCGTTTCTCCCTTTTCATTCCATCGGATGACATGGATCAAACCATCCTTCCTTTGGTTGATGCACCGAAGTAACTGGGGAAAAAAACCGGGACAGGAAAAAACTTTAGCCATCCATATCAAAAGAACAGCCTGGGACACCGCACTCTCCAAAGGAGTTCTTACTCACCCTGAACCCAAGGTCTATTCAGATCCTCCATCCTGGAAAAAAGAATTCGATAACGCATTAGTACACGTTCAGTGGGATCCGGAGCGATCCCTCCGAGGAAACAGGCTTAACTACTACAGTATTCAAGTGGGCATCAGTCGTCATTTGATCGAAGAGTATGTTTCAGATTGGATCGTAAAAATTGAAGATCTCTCACCTAAAGTTTCCAAAATTCATTCGTTTCTGAAATCGGGTAACGAAAAAAATGCGAAACGGCAGCTCCCTGAAGAAAGGGTTTATCCTCTGGATAGATCTATTGGGATGAAGATCTTAGTAGAGTAGAATCATTGCTTAATCGTCTGTTTTTTAAATCTCCAATTTAAATCAATTCCAATGAACGCCCCCAAACTCGTCCTCCTTGAAACCTTCACATCCCGGGAAGAAGCTGTCTCCGCTCTAGCCGCTTTAAAAGAAGAAGGTATTTTTTCACAAATTGATGAGAATTTTACTTCAAGCGCCTTTCCGAATCTCCAAGTCTTGAATGGAGTCAAACTCTATGTTCATGAAGATAAATTGGAGCAAGCCGTAAGCGTATTAAAAAGCATGCAACCAATTATCGAGAATCTTAATAACTCCGATCTCTACGAAGGCGATTTACCTAAAGAATCCGAATCTGTAGAAGAAACAACTGCTGGTGATGAAGATAAAGATATACAATCACAGTCCAAGGGTTGTCTATCTGGTTGCTTTGGTTACATAGCCCTCATGGGAGTTGGATTCGGATTCGGAATCCTATTTTCTCTCGGGGTGGCCATGAGTCTCAACGAAGTAGAATATGAAAATGCTCGATTCGACAGAAACAAAGACGGGAGGGAGGATGAGTTCCATTCTTATAATCGCTTTGGAGATTTCATTAAGCTGACAAGTGATAACAACTTTGATGGGGAGAATGATTCCTGGTGGGAATTTGAAAATGGACTTCCCACCCAATGGAAGTTTGATTCAAACTTCGATGGGAAAGTGGACTCGAGAGGAGCATTCAAATTTGGGAATTTGGAGAATTTATTCTATGACTTGGATGGTGATGGGAATTTCGAAAAAGTTGAATTTTTCGAACACGGAATTCTTCAAAAACTGGAATGGAAAACCCAAGGTGGAAAAGTTGTTCGTAGAGAACTCGTTCAACACGGAGTTCTCACTGAAATCTACAAACTCGACGTTAACGGTCAATTGAGGCTTTTTGAAAAGCTAAGTTTTAAGGGCCTGCAGTTACCCTTAGATTGAAATCCAAAATTGTAGTAGTGACATGAACGAATCCAAACTCGTCCTCCTTGACACTTTCGCTTCCCGGGAAGAAGCTATCTCCGCTCTGGCCGCCTTAAAAGAAGAAGGCATCTTTTCTCAAATCGATGAGAATTTTACTTCTAATGCCTTCCCCAATCTTCAAGTCTTGAATGGAGTCAAACTCTATGTGCATGAAGATAAATTAGAGAAAGCCGCAAGCGTATTAGAAAACATGCAGCCCATTACCGAGAACTTTGAAGAAATCAATTACTCCGAAGAGGGTGCGCCCGAAGATTTCGAACCTTCAGAAGATTTCACTTCTACCTCTGAAAATGGCCCCAAACCCAAAGGTTCCTCATCGGGATGTATTGCCGCATTAGGGCTTATCGGATTTGGTTTTTTTCTTGGATGGATGCTCACCTATGGTTTGGCATTGGGTTTTTATAATAAAGATAAATTCTCAGATAAATATGACAGAAATTCAGACGGTAAAGTTGACGAGATTTTTTATAACGACCCCTTTGGTAATCTCATTGAATCGACCCGAGACAACAACTTTGATGGCAAAATGGACGAATGGGTAGATTATGAAGATGATCTCATTTCCAATTTAAAGCTCGACACCGATTTCAATGGAGTAGCGAACACCTTGTCGACATATAAACATGGAAACTTAGTATCGACTATCTATGATCATGATGAAGATGGAACACCCGAATGTTTTTCATTCTACCAAAATTATATCCTTCAAAAAGTCGAATGGAGAACACCAGAAGACAAGATCGTAAGGAGAGAAATATACTCAAAAGGAGTTCTGGCTGAGGTTTACAAACTCGATACCAATGGGCAATTAAGACTCTCAGAAAAGATAAATTTCAAGGGTCATCAGCTACCTCTAGAATAAATCTTTAGTTTTTAGAATTAATATGAATGAACCCAAACTCGTCCTCCTCGACACCTTTTCTTCCCGCGAAGAAGCGATCTCTGTTCAAGCGGTGTTAAAAGGAGAGGGCATCTTCAGTCAAATCGATGAGAATTTCTCCTCGAGCGCATTCCCCAGCTTTCAGCTCTTGAATGGGATCAAACTCTACGTTGCCGAAGAGCAGTTAGAGCACGCCCAAAGTGTTCTAGAGAATGTGCAGCCGTTTATTGAGAATCCCGATGATGACGATCTCCCCCAAGACCACGAACCCGTTGAAGAGATCACCGCTTCAAAGGAACAGGAACTCGAACCCGTTATACGAAAAGGATGCTTTTTAACTTTTTTGTTTTACTGCTTCTTGGTTGGAGTCGGAATAGTATTAGGTTATTTCTTGACGGTCTATGGATTTATGGATCCGGTTTCGCGTGCTTTATATTCAGATGATATCTATCAGACTTCCTTTGATCTTAATTCTGACGGTCAAGATGATTTATTTGCTACTTACAGTGGGGATGGCACATATCTAAGTCACTCCAAGGATAATAACTTTGATGGAAAAATTGATGAGTGGTCCGATTATAAAATGGGATTCGTATCTAACACAAAAACCGACCTCAACTACGATGGTACTGCAGATGCATGGGCTAAGTTAGAGAATGGAAATCTTATTAGCCTTAAAGTGGCCGGTAACCTTGACCAAAAACCCAGCCAGTTCTATTTTTACGACCACGGATTAATAAAAAGCTTAGAGTGGAGAACACCTGAGGGAAAAGTCGTTCGGAAAGAAATCTTTAAAGATGGAATTCTATCCGAAATTTACAAACTTAACGCCAATGGTCAACTCCGACTCGCCGAAAAAATCGGGCCTCAAGGCCATCAACTACCGATTAAATAAGCCACTGAAAACGACTATTAAGGAGATCCTTCTTTATCTTAAAAGTAGAAATATCCACTACCAAAACCAGAATAAAGACTTCTTAATAAACGAATTTTTTGTACATAGGTGAGAGATACTTAGTATCGAATTCCATTTTTCGACTTAATAAGTTCCGATATAAAAATTCAATTCTTTAACATCTCCCAAACTGTCGAAAATCTCTAAGTGAGCGGGTTATGGATGAGATCGGAGTCTTGAATGGAAATCCACTCATTCAGCAGTTATTTTTCATCAGGGCACTCCTTCAAATTCCGTATAGAACCAAGAGAAATGATAGATAAGCCATTAAAAGGATTAATTACGGCTTGGTTGCTGGTGATCGGAATTTCGACTTATTTCATTGCAAGCTATGAAACAACTGCTGGGATAGTGGATTCCCCCCCACTCCATCTACCGGATCCATTGAAGAGCAAAATAGGAAAAAATAAAAACCTGCTCATCATGGGTCTCCATCCTAAATGCCCTTGTTCATTGTCGAGTATACGTCAGTTAGAAAAACTTCTGACTCAATCTAATCATGACCCAAAATCTTGTGTGTTCATTTTTTTTAAGCCAAAGAATGAAGAAGATCTTTGGGTACAAGGTAACCTTTCGAGGATGGCTCAACGTTTAAAAGTTCAAAACATCATCGACGAAGGTGGGGACTTGTTAGAACTCCTTGGTATCAGAACTTCAGGCCACACCCTAATCTATTCCAACTCAGGAAGATTAAAATATTCGGGTGGCCTCACCCCGTCGCGTGGGCACGAGGGTACAAATTCTTTTAGTCGAGCGGCACTCGATGCACTTAGGAATGAAACCCAAACTCAAGTTGAAGGCTTAGTTTTTGGGTGTTCTATTAAATAAGAGACAAGATATGAAGAGTTACGTTGATTTTTTAGAAGAATCAAAAAAATCCAGCACATTACGTACGAGCAAGCTTTTTAGTTACCTCATTCTCTTTCAATGGATAGCGGTGATCACCTTTGCAATTATTATCACCCCTAAGACCTGGAAGGGTGCTGAAAGCTCGATTCATATTCATATTTGGCTTGCCATCGTTTTAGGAACAATCACGAGCGCCCTTCCCTTGTTTTTACTATGGAAAAAGCCCCTGGAGCCAATCACAAAGCACGTTGTAGCCATTTCTGTCATGGTTATGGCGGGGATCTTTATCCATATCACAGGTGGAAGAATTGAATCTCATTTTCATCTATTTGGAGTCTTAGCTGTCCTAAGTTTTTATCGAGATTGGAAAGTCCTGATTACAGCAACACTGGTTACGAGTGTTGATCACTTTGTTCGTGGAATTTGGTTCCCTATTTCAGTCTACGGTGTAGAAGCCTCTTCTCCCTATCGAGTTATCGAACATGCCTTGCATGTTGTCTTTCAAGACACATTTTTAATTTTAGGAATATCACATTCCTTGAAAGAAATGACTAAAATCGCAAAACAACAGGCGGAAAATCAATCTCTCATTCAAGAGAATTTAGAGACCGAAGTACTATTAAAACAACAAGCAAAGAGAGAGCAGAGCCTGCATAAAGTTTCCAAAAACTCCTTAGAATTAACAGATGTAATCCAAATCATTCACACTCAATCTAAAGAGTTAAATACTCAAATTTCTCAGTTAAAGGAAGCTGCTGGTGAAGGGGAATCCAATATGGAAAATTCATTAGCTCAAATAAAAAATCTATCCGAAATTACAAACCAGTCTTCAGTTTCATTCCAAAATTTATCTCAATCGACGGGCAAGATTAAAGAAATAACAAACAACATCAATGAGCTTGCTGATAAAACAAATCTATTAGCTTTAAACGCGACCATTGAAGCAGCTCGAGCTGGTGAACACGGAAAGGGATTTGCGATTGTGGCTCATGAAGTCAAAGAATTAGCTAATCAAACAAAAAAATTCACTACCGAAATTCAAGAAGCTTCAAACACATTCACCGAAGGAATTAGAACGAATGAAGCATTGATCAACACGGGTTGCCAGAACGCCGAAACGGGTTTCTCTGCCAGCAAAGAATCCCAAGATGCCTTCCATGAGTTATTTGAAGAATTACATCTAATGGCAGACAAAGTGTCCAATATCACTTCTACTACAGACGAACTCTTCAGTAAAAGTCAACTCATCTCAAAAGAAGCTGATTTTCTCAGAGGACTTTAATGGTCTTACTCACAAGACCCCGACGTCTCACACTCCAAATGATCATCCGTCGTATCGATTCCACAATCGAACGCTCCCGGATCGGGTAAGGCCCCTAATTCTAAGAAGGTTACTCGCATACTGAAGATTGCATCCGAAATATCGATCTCTTGATCATCGTTGGCGTCACAAGCATCTTCACATTGAACATCCCCAACTCCGAAAAACAAATACTCGACGGTGAACATGGCATCCGAAATATCGACGACACCATCTTCACTGCAATCTCCACGTCGAAATATCGGTAAGGGTAAAGGCGCCTCATAAGCTCCAATATCGACCTGGGCTTCTCCATCTATATTTCCATCTATGGGTCGAGGCATCCCATCGATGTCATCTGCAGGAGCCCCCTCAGCCGTACCCGCATCGATAGCTGGGGATTCCGGCAAAAGTTGATAATCTGAACTCTCCGCACTCACAAAGAGAGGATCCGCCATCAAGTTCCCATTCATTCCAGTCTGGTCGTCGAGATTGTCATAGTTGATTTCATTATCAAAGAGGAGGTTGTTTTCCCAAATCGGGTTAAACGTGTCATCTCCGAATTCAACTTCCAAACCGATCCCATTACTGACGATTATATTGTTACGATAGATTTGAGTTTCCGCAGAAACTTGTCGACTGACTTTTACTCCAACACGATTTCTAACGATCGTATTATTGATAATGACTGGAAAGGTGTTCGCCGGCATGGTTGCATTGACCGCGCGACACTCATTGTCTTCAAAAATTTTGTTATCGATGACTGCAGACGAATTATTGACGAGTGAAACCACTCCCGAAAGATGTTGAGTATCACAAGCGTTACCTCTGAAGATGTTTTTAGAAATTCGAGGAGAGGCCCCATTGCAACCGATGGCAGCGCCAAAGCCACCACCCGATTGAATATTACTATCGAAAATATTCCCTTCGATCAATGTTCCTTGACCAAAGACCGACATGGCCGCACCAAAAGTATCGAAAGCATTGGTAAGCGTAAAACCGAGCACCGCTCCCCCGGGCCCCACATCCATCAGTTCATCCCCATCTCCATCCAGGATGGTATCTTCGGGCCCATCGCGAGATTCTAAGACGACATCTCTTCCGAGAAAGACGATTCGCCCCGTGTAAGTTCCCGGCCAAACGATAATTTTGTCCCCATCGCTTGAAGCATCGAGAGCTTCTTGGATCGAAGTGAAATCTCCCCCGCCGTTAATATCCACTTGAAATTCTTCAGCACAAAGCGATCCCTGAAGACCTGACAACAAAAACAGAATAAATGCGCCCAGACCCCAACCGAGAGAGTGAATGACTCTTAGCATGAGATTCTTATTCCTGTTTGATGATCGAAAATTAGATTGATGGAAGGATGCCAACCTTTGGGGACATCTTACTCAAAATAGAGTTCCTCATTAAAGAAAAATGGTATCCCCAGAAGGGAACGAGTAGAGATCCATAACCAGAAGAAAGATTTGGAACTTCACACTTGCCTTAGAATCTGATAAAGCTTTATATTTAATTGACTTGTAGTTTCACCTGATCACTCTAATTTTAAAAATCGATACAGCATTTTTCGTCTCATTTAACCTCTACAAGACTAACTCTCAACCCGGGGACTCCCCCATGCGCCCAATCACTATCGCCATGATCATGAGTCTCTTTGGAGCACTGCTTTTCGGAGCCGGATTCTTTCTTGGGCGACAGACAACGGATTTAAATTCAGCCGGGATCAACGCAGGCTCCTCTTCTGAATCTAACGAAAACGACCCCGGTTTGAATTTATCTTCAGCGCGTCGCTTAGGGTCAACAGCTAGGAACTCCGAACGAGGGGATCGATCCAATCGTCAAGAGGATCGAGATCACGATGGACCAAAACCCGATGACGAAGACAAACGCTCCTCGAAAGAAGTCATCGATGAGATCAAAGAAAAGATCGCAGCGGGTGACCGTCATGGGATTCAAGAAAGCTTAGGTTACCTTTGGAGGAAATCTCCCGGCTCTATGAGTGAAGAGGAAATTGCCGATTGGGCGAAGCTACTTCGAGAAGGTGACCCTCGCTACACTCACGAAGTTGCTCACGCCTTTATGAGAGCTGCTGGAGCTAAGGGGGCCAAAGAAGTTTTGAAGATCGTTTTAGATGAAGATATGCCACTGGAAATTCGGCGAGAATTTCTTCACTCCTTCAATGCTTTAAAGCCGGATCAAGTCCCCCAGGTCACGCCTCTCTTAGAAGATTTCTTGGTGAGTTCTCCTGGTCGAGAACTCTCTCGTACTGCCGCTCATATCTACGGGCGGATTCAAGGAAAAGATGGCTTTTCTAAACTCCTGAATTTGATGAACCAAAAGCCAGAGGTACGAACTGAATCTGTCTACGATGCTTTAGGGGAACTGGGAGGTACCGGTGATGCCTCAAAATTATTAGACTTGATCGATACAAATATTTCTCAAAGAGAAAAAAGAAGTCTTCTACACGCTGCGGGTCGAATGGCGGCACGAAGTGGTGATCACCAAATGTTATTAGACCTGATTCAATCTCCCCCCCAGGGGTTTTCAAAACGTGAATTGGCTCGAGCATTAGGAGATGCTGCTCAATCCGCACCCTTAAGCTTTTTCGAAAAAGCATTGTTGGAAACTAAAGGGGATCGACAAGCTCAGGCAGCCCTAGCTGAGGCGATTGCTCATCGAGGAGGGCGCGAGGCCTTAGACCTTTTGATGGAATCTGCCAGTAATCCTGATGTGGGTTTAGATCAACGCGCATTAGCGCACGCCTTATCAGAATTCCAAGGATCAGAAGTCATCCCGGAAGTCATGGAATTGCTTAAAAACACAACGGATCCGGAACAGTACGAACCTTTGACGAGAAGCCTTCTTCAACACGGAACTTCAGATCAGATTGATACTCTTATCAAAGAACTCAATGAAGGATCCAATCGAACCTTACAACGAGCCATCGCTGAAACTCTATCTCATTCAGAAATCGATTTGGGAGTCGATCGCTATATTGAACTCATCAACAATTCCAATGATCATCAAGTCCAAGAGCAATTAAGTGAAGCCTTGAGACGGGGAAGCGATCACGACCCTGACTACCTCAATAACTTGCTTCAAAACACTGAAAATCAACAGGCGAGAATCGCATTGCTGAAAGCCTTAGAAGAGACCTCTCAACCCGCTCCGATCAATCAGCTCGCACAAGGCTTAACCCAAACTCAAGAAGATCGAGAGCTTTGGCAGTACTCTCGCCTGTTGAGTGGGCGAGGTGACCAGGGCATGCAACAAATCAACCAGTATCTCAACAATGAATCCTACGGCGGCCATCGGCACGCCGTACTAGAAGGATTATTAGAATCGAGATCGATCCATACCGAAGCAGGTAAAAAAGTCGCCTTAGATGTGGCTCAGTATTCCAATTCCCATCACCTCCGAAATCACGCTATCCGTGGTTTAGCGGAAAGAGGTGATTCTAGTTTGGTTCCAGAATTCGCGGCGATCTTAGCTCAGGAAAAGAACGAGGATGTGCGCACCACGATCCAGGAAGCCATTCAAGAGCTAAGTCCCTCGAAGTAGTCGGCTCACCCCGTGAGCTGGGACGGTTCTTACGATAATTTGAAATTGTTAAACCTCTTCACTTCCAATTTCAGCTTTTTCTTTGTTTGGGTCTATCTGAAATTTAATTAAAAGATAATCAAAAGACGGCACACGGCGTGTGCCTACTATCCTGAAAACGATGAACTATAAAACACTCCTTATAGCCTTAATGCTGCTCTTAAGCTTCAACAGTTTATCAGCCCAGCCCAAGCTCTTAGACGACCAATTCGTTCTACCTGAGGGCTTCCACATTTATAAAGCCGCCAACCGTGATCTCACCGGAGGGTCTTACGATTTAACCTTCGATGGTAAAAATCGACTTCTCGTCGGAGATGGCAATGCTGTTCGACGCTTAACGGACACCGACGGAGATGGCGTTTACGACAAACATCAAACCATCGCCTCCGGGCGCCCCACCTCCGGTCGGGGTCCGCAAGGACTTTTAGTTTATGGTGACTATCTCTACGTCGTCGCTGGGGATGGTGTGCAACTTTTTAAAGGGGCCAGCGGCGATGAGCCCCTAAAATTTGTTCGAAGACTCGGTGAGAAATTCAATACCGGAGGCGATCACGCCGCCCATACGATCCTCAGAGGATTAGATGGTTACATCTATTTAGTTTCGGGGGATGGTGGAGGCGTCGGAGGTCGTAGACACATCACAGAGAAGAGTTCTCCTAATCAAGAAGAACGCAATGCTTCCGTCTTTCGATTTGATCCTACTGGCGAACAATGGGAGTGTATCGGCAGTGGAGGAAGAAACCCTCCCAGCTTAGGTATGAACTACTTGGGTGAGTTCTTCAGCTTCGACAGTGACATGGAATTTCATGTCGACGTCCCCTTTTATCGCCCCGTTCGTTTGAACCACTGGGCAACGGGAGCTGACTTAGGCTGGCAAGGAGTGGGAGCTTACCCACCCTACTACATCGATACGATACCGGGAATCTACGATGTTGGTCGTGGCTCCCCCAACTGGGGAATCTTCTATGAGCATCACAGCTTTCCCCAAAAGTATCGAAATGCCTTCATCGTTTGTGACTACCGCTGGAAATCAGCGACCTCCGGTCGCTACGCCACTTCTGGAAGGTTAGTGGCGTTCAATTTGAAAAGAGATGGGGCCACCTGGTCAACGGGATTTGAAGAATTCGCTAAAGCTAAACCGGGTGCGAAAGATCATCAGGGAAACTCGATCAACTTTGCCTTGGTGGATGTCGATGTCGCTCCTGATGGGAGCATCTTCATCACCGATCACAACCAAGGGATTTGGAGAATCTTTTACGACCCGTCAAAATCCCCTTCTATCCCCCCGATCGTGCCTAAACTTCCGACTCTGAGATCCCGAGACACTACTGAAGTACTCGCTGAGTTATTGACACTCCCTCAACCGGCTTCTGAATGGAGTCGAATCCGCGAAGAAAAATGTCTTCAACGCTTGGGTTCGACCGCTACTGAAAAATTGATGGGCGTGGCCACCAGTAATCAATCCATTCGAATGAAACTACGAGCCATCCGTTTATTAGCACCACAATTTGCGACTCTTAAAATCAGTTTCATTAAAGAACTTCTCAAAGATTCATCGCCTGAAATCAGAGGTCAAGGAGCTTGGTTACTCGGCATTAAAAAGCAACCTGAAGTGAGTTCAATTCTCGTTAAGTTACTCAATGATCCTTCTGCTTTTGTTAAGAAACGGGCATTGGAAGGATTGATGCGAAATCCAAGTAAAGACTCAATCCCGCATCTTTTAGACCTCCTAAAGCACAAGACTCTTCACGTTCGACACGCCGCGACGATCGCCTTAGCCCATCAACCCATCGAAGAGGTCGTAAAAGAAAATTCTCGATTGAACGATCCACAGTCTTTCATGCGTGTCTTATTAGCCGGGCATATTCGAAAAGAGAGACCGCCTGAAGAGTTCTCCATCAGTACTGTCAAATGGATCCTCGGTCAGAAATCTCTCAGTGATCAAGATCATTTAAACCTTCTACGAATACTCAGTTTATACCGTGGTGATCTCGAATCGGATCGGGAACTCTTTAAAATCATTCAGGCTTGGATCGCCGTTCACTTCCCCCACAAGAATAAAAATATCCAATGGGAACAAGCTCGACTGATTGGAGAGTTCAAAGTGACCTCTGCCTTCCCCCAATTAGTTAAAGCATTAGTCAAAGAAAAAGACTACGTCACTCAATTTCACTTCGCCTCAGCTTTATCGAACCTACCGCCGAATCCACTCAATCGAGATTTAAAGATGGAGAGGAAACTCAGTGAATGGCTCATCGGCACTCAATCGGGGTGGTTTACGGAGTACGCCGGGAAGGGACTTCAATTCCCTCAGTTTTGGAATACGGTTCTCAATAAACTGGGCCAGATTCACAGTGGAGCATTAGCCCAGCACCTCGACCAACTTCCCCCGGGAAGCACGCTCGCCAAGATTGTTTTTTCTAATGTGGGTGATATTCCAAGTATGGATCGCATCTTGATTGAGAAGTATCACAAGAGTTCATCTATAGACAATAAAATCAATTTGTTGGGATTGATCAGCAGAATTCAAACGCAAATTTCAAGTTCCTTCGCTCTTGAAGAATATCAAAAAGCAGATCATCCGAAGTTAAAAAAAGCTCTGCTTCTGGCTTTGGCTGAAATGGGGGCACCGCCTGAAGCCGGCCATGTCTTTCTCTCAGCGATTCTTGAAGTTCAGGATGACTTGGAAGTACTCCAAGCCGTCACCGAAGGTCTACTGTTGACAGGTGAGAAACTCGAGTCCTATCGACAGGTTAACTCTCTACAATCAGCTGATCTTAAGGGGCAACAAGCCGTCTATTTTCGATTGCTCGACCTGATGGTCGCCCATCCCAAGCTCATTCCCCTCATCGATCAAACCTTAGGCGTCTTGAGTGGAACTTCCCTCAACAGCTCCTCTAATCCTCGCGTCATCTGGTCCTCAGATCGACAGCAGGAAGGGGACCAAGCCTGGTTCTTAAAAGAATTTGATGTTCCCAACACCGTAAAGAAAGCCGAACTCATCATCACTTGTGATAACGAGTACACTGCCTACCTGAATGGGAAAGCGATATCCGAAAGCAAAGATTGGACTCAGCCCAAGCGGATCAATCTCAATCAAAGACTACTTAAAGGAATGAATCTCTTAGGAATTCATGGTATCAATCAAGGCGGTCCCGCGGGCTTAATGGCGATTATTAACTGGCAAACGGAGGATGGAAAAACAGGCTCCATCGTTTCAGACACCAGCTGGAAATTCTCCCGAAAACCAGCGCCAAACTGGATGAATACAGGCACATCAAAGGGAAAGTGGCAACTTTCAAGAGATGTAAGCGGCCCTACCGAAAACGTGATAAACGTCTTTCAGCCTTTCTTAAAGGCTCAATCCGAAAATCCCGAGCTGGTGGTTCAAGAAAAATGGCACAAGTGGTACTTAACGAAGTACAAAGAGCCGTTTGTGGCAAAAGCCTCGCAAAATCCCAAACGTAGCGATGCAGAAATCCACAAGTACATCCTGAATCTAAAAGATTATAAAGGAAACGTGGCTAAGGGTCGTGCGGCTTACCTCAAAGCGGGTTGTTACGCTTGCCATGGTGGGATCAAAGAAAAGAAAACCACGATCTTTGGCCCCGCTCTCAATGGCGTCATGCTGAGACTCAAACGTCAGGAACTTGCCGATGCCATCGTCTACCCTTCGAAACAAGTCGTCGAACGCTTCAAAGCCAGTGTGTTAGTGACTTCGGAGGGGCAAAGCCTTCAAGGGTTCATCACTGAAAACTCGGAAGACTTTGTTTCGATCACTGACCTTGAAAATAATGTGACTCGGCTCCCTCGAAGTAAAGTCCTAGCTATTCGAACTGAAGACACTTCTCTGATGCCGAAAGAGCTTTTGAGTCGGTTTAGCGATGAGGATATCAGGAATCTATTGACGTTTTTGAGTTCGCTCAAATAAGATAAAAAATAGTTACTTAAAATGGCCTTACATTAAGCGGATTGATGAAGGCATCCATCATGACCCAATCATTGTGTTTCTCCTCCGAATCACAATAAAACTTTGGAATCAACTTACTTTCTCTGGGGTAGAGCAATGAGCAATGATAATCCATATCAAGCACCGGAAGCCGAACTCGATGATTTTTATGAATCAGATCCTGAAGATGGGCAGCCTCTAGCGAGTCGCTGGCTTAGATTTTGGGGAGCGGTGATCGACACCGTCATTCAAGTTATAGCCTTTTTCATGGTCATTTTTCCCTTAGGGCTAATCGAGCTTGCGTCGTCAGATCCTTTTGCCTTTGATCTAGCGGAGCAACTCACCTCGCTGGTATTTGGTTTTGGATTGTTTCTTCTTATTCACGGCTATCCTCTTCTCACTCGTGGGCAGACGATTGGAAAAATGCTCCTTCGAATCCAAATTGTCTCGTATTCAGATAATAAGATCCTTCCTTTTGGGAAACTGTTTGTTTTTCGGTATTTGATCCTGGGAGTCGTTTACTATATTCCGTTCATTGGAACTTTGATGGGTTTAGTTAACGCCTGCTTTATCTTCGGGGAAGAAAGGCGCTGTATTCACGATTTGATGGCGAATACAAAAGTTGTGATGGTAAAAGGAGATTATTGAAACGAGTTTAAGAAGCTCTTTAGTGAGGGCCTGATTTTTCAACAGTTACAAGCCTAAAGACCTAGCCATCTTTAGGAATCACTGCAATCCCAATTTTATTTGTCGTTTTAAAGTACCCCAAAGGCTTCTCGTTTTGATCTGTAATCAACCAATAGGCTTTTGAAAAAGTATTTTGTTGGTGGGATTCACCGGGCTTGAGTTCGCGGTAGAACTTGAGAGGCCCTCCGTAAGAAATCCAATAGATCTTAACGTTATGGTCGCGTTTATTTGTAAAGTTAATTTCAGAGTTAGCTCCGGGCGTGGATTTGGCGGGACGTTCTCCCTTGAACGGGATCCACTTTAAATCTTCACTCGGTCCTCGCCAGTTATCCGTTCTAAAGGCTCCAGCCGGCAGACCTTCTCGATTGTAGAGATTGGCTTTGGCGGGATTCATACTGAAAGCATAGCGAACGTCTTTAGGATTCTTCACCTTGGGGGAAGAAACAACGACGGTATTCCCATCAATTCTGGCTTCGGCCCAGTGCCATTTCATAGCTTGGTCGGCAATCGCAAAATGTTGAAGCACTCCATCTTCGACTTCCTGAGTGGGCTCAAGTCCTTCTTTTTTCCCCACCATCAAGCCGCTTCCCGCATACTTAAAATGAATGCGAATCTTATCGCCCTCAACTTTGTGACTTTTGTAAAGAGGCCCTGAGGGAACGAGTTCTTTTTTCTTATACGTTTGGTGAAGTGCCCACTGCGCGAGTCTCCAGCCCACGTCTTGTTTATTTCTAGGGTGGATGTCACGAGCATCGCCAATATCGGTAATCACTGCCATTCCCGTACCCGGAATCGATAAGGCTTGGGTTTGGGCTTCGCGCAACTTAGCCCAACCATCACCGCCCATGGGATTAGGATTTTCCCCCCTAAAGTTTGCGAGTTGAACCCAGTAAAAAGCAAGATCGGGATTTTGAAACGATTGGCGCCATCCGCTGACTAAAGCCTTCTTCTTTTGAAGATAGGTGACTCCCTCGTTGCCATTCGATTCTCCTTGATACCAAATAGCCCCACGCATCGCGAAGGGTGTGAGATGATGCACCATCGAATTGTAAATGGCAGAAGGATCCCCTCCATTCACTCGAGTCTTCGGGGTGTAAGCTTTCACTTGTTCCACGTATCGAGCTAATTCGGGGACTGATTCAAAACCCTTGAGCGTCGTCCAGGGTTCGATGCGTGTTCCTCCCCAGTTGGAACCGATCAATCCGATGGGCATATTGAGTTCCTGGTATAACCTCCTTCCAAAGAAGAATCCTACCGCACTAAATCCGGCGACCGACTTAGGAGTGCAAACTTCCCATTTCCCTTTTCCTTCTCTTTTGGGAACGGGACTCACCGTGTGCCCAGGCACATTGAAGAGTCGAATCTTAGGAAAGTTTGCCGATTCAATCTCTTGTTTTGAATTCATGATCTGGGTGAGGCGCCACTCCATATTGGACTGACCAGAGCAGATCCAAACTTCCCCCACTAAGATATTTGTGAGAGTGACTTTGTTCTTTCCCTGGATCGTCAAATTTGTCGGCTTTGAACTAGCTGAAATTGGATCGAGAGTAACCATCCAATTCCCTTTAGAGTCAGTTGTAGTTTCTTTCTTTTGACTCCAGAATGTAACCGATACATTTTCCCCAGGATCAGCCCACCCCCAAACGGGGACGGGGAGATTTCTTTGAAGTACCATGTCGCTCGACAAGACATTCGGCAGTCGAACATCCGCACTGGTCCGGGATGCTAAGCTGAAAATGAAACAAACATAAATCAGAGCAATTCTAAGGGAAGAATTCTGGATGGATATCATGACACTCAGGGGATTAAAGTTACTAAATTGGAATTACGATCGTTTCTTAGGAGCTGACTTCGGTTTTCGATCCTTACTTCTTTGAATCAAAAATCGCTGATGGAGCTCTTTTACTTTCTTGGGATGCTTAGCCGCTAAATCTGTTTTTTCTTTCGGATCTTCTTTTAAATTGAAAAGCTTCCACGCTTTTTCACTCTGAGGTTCTCCCACCCCGTATTTAACGATCTTCCAATCTCCTCGACGAAGAGCCCAACGGTTGGTGCGACTGCTCCAGGTCCAATAGAGATCTCTCTCAGCTAAGGATTGATCCGTGAAAAACAGGATTGAAATATCTTGTCCGTCCCAATCGATTTTCTCTTTCGACTCATAGTTGATCATCTTGGCCAAAGTGGGATACCAATCGATGATATGAACCGGATCTTCCACCGATTTCGCGGGAATCTTCCCAAGCCAGTTAGCGAAGCCCGGAACGTGAATTCCGCCTTCCCAGACATCGAGCTTCTTGCCTCGCATGGGGAGCGGTTGATTGAAATCAGTCAGACGAAGATCATCGGGATAAGCATTCCCGGGCCAACTGCCTTGAGGACCATTATCTGATGAAAAAAGAATGAGAGTGTCCTTACGTTGATCGCTTTCATCGAGAGCCTCAACCACTTCTCCCACCGCATGATCTAAATGATAAGCTGCCGCCAAAAGCAATCGCTTCTCTGGATCTTTTTCTTTTTGAATTTTCCCATCTGGATCGTTGAACCATTTGATTTTATCTTCATTCAGCCAACGTTTGGGATTCTTCGGATCTAACTGAGTGGGTTGATCGATAAACGGGCCGCGTTCATCTAAGGGAGTGTGGACCGCATGAAACGCGAGATATAAAAAGAAAGGTTTGGATCGTTCTTTTTTGATGAACTTGACCGCTTCTTGAGAAACAAGATCCGTGGCGTGAACTCCATTCTCATGATCTTTAATCAGCTTGTGATTCCGGTGCCAAGTTTCCCCGAACTTCCCTTTTCGATACTGATGGTTGTACATGCCCACCGCACCGGCGAGAGATCCGTAGCTTTCATCAAATCCGAAATGGTTAGGCCCATGCTCGACGGAAGAACCTAAATGCCATTTTCCACAAAGAAAAGTTTCGTAACCTTTCTCTTGAAACATACCCGCTAAAGTGGGAGTCCCTTTAGGAAAAGCGGGAGCATTACTGGCTTGCAGTGCGGCGCCTCCAAACCGGCCTGGGTATCTCCCCGTCATCACCGCCACCCGCGTGGGAGTACACTGAGGCATAACGTAGTGTTTTTTAAATGTAATCCCAGTCGCTGCTAATCGATCTAAGTTGGGAGTATAAACATTAGGATTGTTGTACCCGATATCAGCCCATCCTTGATCATCGGTGATAATGACTATGACATTGGGCTTATCTGAACGAGTCTCTTCAGCGATGATCACTGAAGAGGCAACGAGAAAAATCCATATAAATAGAAGGGCTACTCTTTGAGCCCCATTTTTAAAGCTTTGAATCATCTTTGTAGTAAAACTCAGTCTTTTTTGACTTCGCTGATGGAGACATTGTCGATATAGACTTCCCCTGATCCTTTGTCGACGGCTCCCGTCACACAACGGAAGGTGATTTCAAAACCGTTTGCATTGGGAGGTGCGACAATTTCTGGCACTTTGATTTCAGCCCATTTACCTTCGCCCCCTTTGTAACCGGTTAAACCCGTGCCTCCAGCGAGAGCTTGATCTCGAACATCAATCCATTTTACTTCGTACTCCTGTACGTAACTCACTCCGTGATCCACTTGCTTCGCCCAGAATGAGAAAGAATAAGTTTTTCCGGGAACCACCGAATCAAAAGTCATTTGCTTGAGCAAGCCTTCTTGATGCTGAGGTCCTTCATTTAGAAGCTTAACGTGAATGCTGTGCTTTCCGGAATGGGCCTCTTGATCGCTTCGACGAGGCGGTTGGGGTCCCCCAGGGCTCCAACCGTCGGCAAATCGATCGCGACCATCTTCAAAGTCACCATTGATCAATCCTTTGCCTCTCCCAGGAGGTCGACCGGGTACAGGAGACCGATCTTTATAGGAAGGATCTTTGTAAGACGGATCCGATGAAATGTCTTCTTCTAAATCGTCTTCTTTCTGAGTGACCTCTTCGGTCTGATCCTTTGTTTCGATGATTTCTTGAGCTTTCTCTTCTTTAACCGGATGTTCGACTGGTAAATCATCTTTAGGATTTTCTTGCTCATTGTTAGCCGGCTTGGGCTCACAACTCACCAGGGAAATCAAAAAACAACCCACAAAGCTCAACTGGATAATATTCTTAAAATAAGAACGCATCATCTTCATCAATCTTGTATGTCCTTCTCTAAATCACCGATAAATAGTGTAATCAAGTTCTTCATTGTACCGAAACGGCAGGTGAGTCTTCATTGGAATTCACTCATTTAATGCTGATTTTTTAACGCTGTATGAATCGGAACAGTTTGAGGATCATTTCGATTTTATATATTTTCATTCAAGTCCATCCTTCCTCTTGGAATCCGTAATCCGAATAGGTTAAAACTTAATCTCAACGATGGTTTAAACGTACACCTTATTCCATTTCAATCCAGGAAAGATACATGATGAATAGATGGCTCTCCCTTGGCATCACCCTTGCCATTGTATCCTTAACCAGCACCGCTAACGGCAAAGACAGCTTCCCTCCCGTCTATAAGTGGCACGATATCACGATTGATCAAATTGAAATCGGTTACGGTATCCAATTGAGCGATGTGAACGGGGATGGGCTCACCGACATCATTCTCGCCGATAAGAAAACTTTTCAGTGGTACGAAAACCCAACCTGGAAGAAACACATCATCGCAAAAAATTTGACGGAACGAGACAACGTTTGCATCACTGCGAGGGATATCGATGGGGATGGTAAATGTGAACTTGCCGTCGGAGGTCAATGGAACTTTCGTGAAACCCTGAAGGACGGAGCGGTCTTCTACCTCATTCCTCCCAAAGATCGTCGCCAAGAATGGGAGGCGGTAAAACTCTATAACGATCCGAGCACTCATCGTATGCACTGGATCAGGGCTTACGATGGAGAGTACAAGTTAGTTGTTAAACCCTTGAGAGGTAAAGGAAGTCGCAATGGAGATGGTCCCGGTCTCCGCATCCTCGAATACACGAAACCTAAAGATCCTAAGCAAGAATGGAAAACCAGCGTCATCAGCGACTTCTTACATCTGTCTCACAATTTTCATCCCGTAAATTGGGATGAGGATGAAGAAGAGGAAATGATTGTTGCCGCCAAGGAAGGCGTATGGCATTTCGACCGTCAATCGGACGGTTGGAAAGGAACTCAACTCACTCGAGATTTTGCTGGGGAAATTCGCGATGGAAAACTACCTAATGGAAAACGATTTATCGTGACTGTCGAACCGATGCACGGGAACAAATCAGCGGTTTACCTCGAGCCCGATAAAAAGGGAGAGCTTTGGAAGCTCGGTCAAGTTTTAGATCAAGATCTAAAAGACGGGCATGCCCTAGCTTGTGGTGACTATCTCGGTATCGGATCCGATCAAATCGTGGTTGGCTGGAGAGCGATGCACCCGAGAGGAGTGCCCGGAATTAAGTTTTTTGCCCCGATCAATAAAGACGGAACCAAGTGGAGAGCCCAGCAAATCTCCGGTAAAGAAGTAGCCGTAGAAGACATCAAAGCCGGAGATTTAAATGGAGATGGTTTAGTGGATATCGTTGCTGCTGCGCGGCAAACCAAAAACCTGAAAATCTTCTTTTCGGGTGAAAGTGAAGCCACCATCCCCCGCTATCAAACGGCAAAATGGGCTCAACGTTGGTGGATGAAACGCCATCAACAAAAGCTGGCTGATCTTAAAAAACAAGGGAAGGTCGATCTTCTGATGATCGGTGACTCCATTACCCATGGTTGGGAAGGTCGAGGTAAGGCCACTTGGGAACAGTACTATAAAAAACGTAACGCGTTCAACATCGGTTTCAGCGGAGACCGTACTGAAAATGTGCTCTGGCGCATGGATCATGGCGCTATCGACGGTATTTCCCCCAAGCTTGCGGTTTTGATGATCGGAACCAACAACACGGGGCACCGATTTGATCCAGCGTTGGCTACGGCCAATGGAATTCAAGCCATCGTTAACAAGCTGAAGAAAAAACTACCCAAAACTAAGGTATTAATTTTAGGAATCTTCCCCAGAGAAGCCAAGGCCGATGGCAAACAACGCCAGCGTAACGCAGAAATCAACAAAATCATTTCGACTTACGCTGACGGAAAGATGGTTCACTACCTCAACATCAACAAGCATTTCTTAGACGACAACGGAGTGCTGACCCGAGAGGTGATGCCCGATTTACTCCATCCGCACGAAAAGGGGTACGATATTTGGGCTAAAGCGATGGAACCTACAATTAAGAAATTGATGGGTGATAAATAGATTTTAAACAAGTAGCCAAATTCTCCAGAAATGGGACCCATTTCTGGAGAATTTGGCTACGAGGGGCGAACCGTTTTTCGCTTCCCTTAACTAGCCCGAAGCGCTAGCGAGGGAAAAATGAACGTAGTTTTTACTTCTTCTTCTCTTCCCCACCCATCATCTTCTTCAACACCGGCATGATGGCTTCGGCCCATATCTCATGCCCCTTTTCACTGGGGTGAGTGGTGTCCGGCATCATCTCTTTGGAGAGAAATCCTTTGTCGTCGAGGAATTTTGGCCCGATGTCGAGGTAGCTCACATTTTTAATCCCCTTCAACAAGCCGGGTAAATAAGAATTGAGTTCATTGATCTCCTTGCGATGGGGATGAGTCAATTGTCGTCGACGAGGAAAAACACCGAGCACGAGCACCTTCATTTCTGGGTACATCGAGTGTAGTTTTTTAGCGATGGTTTGAACTCCAACGGAGGTTTCTTTCGGGTGATCACTCCCCCAACAAATGT
The DNA here is from genome assembly GCA_028280485.1 of Planctomycetota bacterium. Lineage (GTDB taxonomy): Bacteria > Planctomycetota > UBA8108 > UBA8108 > JACQVS01 > JANQLS01. Next base: position 1,641 of record JANQLS010000069.1, on the reverse strand, counting down.
TATTTGTTCCGATCATCACCACCGCAGCTTTAGGCGCTTTCTTCAACTTGGGTAAATGATCCAATCGCCAAAGAACGTGATTCGTACGATCTCCCCCGAAGCCGAGATTGATGGCTTTTAAAGGCTTAAAGTTTTTTTCCCAAACTTTTTTTCCGATGCCTTCAAAGTTGTGGGTGATGGAATCACCGACCATCAGGAGGTCAATATCCCCTTTAGCCATTTCGCCAATTTTTTCGGCCTGCCGGGCAAACCACCATTGTTCAATGCGAGGCTGGGGAGTGATAGAAGGATTGATCTTTTTTGTTTTCTGATTTGGATCTTTGTTTTTTGTGTCAGCTTGCGTGTCCGGAATTTGGATGAGACTCAACACGAGAAGTTGAAGGACACCTAGTAGAAGTAAGTAAGTTTTCAGCATGGGACTTTCTCATTTCTTAATCGACCTGGAAAATGTATTTAAACTCTCTGAAACTCAGCAGTAAGCGAGAGCCTATCCCATAGTGTGCAATACACGGTAAATACCCTTCCATCGAAAAATATAGAATTATTTGAGTTAAGGACTCTCAGCGAGAACGGTTTGTGGAAAGTCATCTGCATGCCTTCCTCCCTCATCCCAAATCGACATGGAGTCTTAGAATTAGATGAATGTATTTTCGATCAAAGGCATAATGGAGAGAAGAATTCTCGTCAATTTTAGGATCGATCCTCAGATTCTCGCACCTCAATTACCGGCTCCGTTTAAACCCAAAGTAGTCAACGGCTACGCTTTGGGAAGTGTCTGTTTAGTAAAATTAAAAAATATGTGCCCCCATTATCTACCGATCACCTGGGGGCCTTCGAGTGAAAATTCGGCTCATCGATTCTTGGTGGAATGGGAAACCCAACACCAACACCAAGAAGCCGTTTATATCACCCGAAGAGATACCAACTCGTTTTTAAATCAAGTGATCGGGGGCACGCTTTTTCCTGGTGAGTACATTCAATCCTACTTCAAGACCCAGGACACCAAAGGGGAGCACCAAATTGAAATGAAGAGCCGAGATCACCAGACCAAGATCTTTGTCAAAGGTCAGACTTGTGACTCTCATCCAAATAATTCTGTTTACCCAAGCCTTGAAGCTGCAGAGACTGAAATCAGAAAAGAAACACTGGGTTATTCAAAAACTAAAATCGCGCATCATTTTGATGGGGTTCGACTTCATTGTCGAAACTTTAACCTTCAATCCTTTAAAGTACAGGAACTCCATTGCAGCTTTTTTAACGATACAGACCGATTCCCCGAAGGTTCGATTGATCTCGATTCTGCCTTTTTAATGAAAGAAATTGATCACACCTGGGAACCCTGCCCAAGCTTGATTCCTCAATCCCCTACCTTTTATCGCAATCTCCAACCCCACAAAGGCTGCATTTAAGTTTTTTCTCTTTCTCAATCTTATAAATTAAAAAATATTCTAAGAACTCATTTTCACCGACGTCTGTAATTAGTTCCTGTTGAATAAACAGGAACTAAGCCGAGTTGGGATCAACTCGGCCGCGAACATGGGCTCGTAGAGCCTATGTTTAGCGGAGTGCAGACAATTCGAAGAATTGTCGAAACGGTTGAAGCTGTCTCCGAAGGAGCAAGATTCAACAGAAACTAATTAG
>JANQLS010000012.1 GCA_028280485.1 Planctomycetota bacterium | reverse complement strand
CTAAACATAGGCTCTACGAGCCTACGCAGTAATAATGGAATAAAGACCTAGGGTCTTAATTCATGGCCGAGTTGATCCCAACTCGGCTTAGTTCCTGTTTAATCAACAGTAACTAATTAGTACTTTCCAATCCAAGCGATGAAGCGTCCCCTGATTCTTTCGGGGGGCGCTTTTTTAGTAGCCAAATTCGCCAGAATTTGGGCGATCGAGGCCTTGGAGAATCTATTCAGCCTCTAGGTGCAGCCTCTCTGGTCGACCATCCCCTATATAGATGTGCGGACTTAACTAGCCCGAAGCGCTAGCGAGGGGAGCTCCCCTCGCTAGCGCTTCGGGCTAGTTAGAATGGAGGAATTATAAGTTCACAACCTTCTTGTGGGTGGTCTTCCTATTGAATCCATATTTAAATTTCTAATTCCAACCATTCCGAGTATCGTTGATGACAGAATGAAAAAGAAACTTACTGTCATTTTAGCTCTAATCGGAATCAGCCTTCTTCTCGGGGTGGGGGGCTATATCTGGATCCATCGAATGGAGCTCATCATCGCTCCTCGTGCTTGGAAGGAGGTCGTTCAAACTTATGAAAGAAAAGAAAAAATCACTCCTTCGGTAAAAGAGTTTTTAGAGCTTTGTCATCCCCAAATAAAGTTTGCTCGAGCTCAACAACTACAAACGTTACGCTCTCGAGAAGGAAATAGAATCTGGTTACTCTGCTATAAAGCTGAGAATAAAGGGCGGATCATGCGGAATGGGTATTCCCTTTCACCATTTTGGGATATCGACGATGAGCAACATCTATTGATCGATGACAATGGTCAGTTGCTCCCTACTGAGCTTTCCTTTTTTTCTCAGCATATTTCGGATATTCAGCACCGAGTTGAAAAAGGAAAGTACTTCGACAAGATAGTTGTTTTTGATCCGCGGCCCAGTTTTTTAGATTACGAACTGAGTGTCGATAGAAAAGGTTTTGTTCCTCATGGGTATTATGGAATTCATTCCAACCGTACGTATTACTCTTGGACTCCATTTAAGAAGAAAGAATTAGATCTTTCCTTGGTTGACCTTTTCATGAGTTCAGCTGATCCAGCGGATCATCTTAGAGCGTTACATCTAGTTGAACATTCGGGTCAAGATTACCCTCAAGCTCGGTCTTTATACAAAAGCCCTAGTTTGGTCGTTCGGAAAAAGGCTTTTGCTGTTCTCGGTGCTCAGGATACAGATATTGTTAATTTAAGGTCCTATGTCGAAGACCCTCACCCCGATATCCGGCTGAGTGTTCTTTATCCGCTATCTCAGGCGGAGGAATCCGATAAGTATCTTAAGCCCTTTACTAAAGATTCCGATCCGGAGATTCGAGAGGTTGCACACTGGTTTCAATCTTACTCTTTCGATCTTTCGATCGCCCGTCGGTCTGCATTGTATCTCTTGAAAAATAAAAGTGATCTTTGTGTTTCGACCCATGTTCATCAATCGGGACACGGTTTGTATTTACAACAAGTGAGTTCAAATGAAATCGTTGATGAAGTTTTGAAAATCATCGAAGAGGATATCGATCGTATCTATAAAAATGACAACCAATTTGTCTTGGGAGAATACTTAGAACTTGAGTTGAATCAACTCAAGGTTGAGCACCTTTCTCTTTATATTCCTCGACTAATAGCAATTTATAACCAGTTAACTCCCCGGATAAAGAAGGAAGAGTACTGGAAGTTGAAGGGGATAATCATGGCTTTAATGGCTCAAGAAAAGGATGAGTGTGATCAGTTGATTGCACCTCGAATTCGTTTCGATTTAGAAGACAGCGTATCGTACCAGGGGTACTTTGAGGGATTAGTAAAAAGAACAAAGCCAGTCAAAGAGTTGATTCCTGACCTTTGGAAGCTCGATCAAAAGTGGGAGCGTGAAAGTAAAGAAGAAGATCTTTCCTTCGGGGGAGAGTATTTAGTCTCACCATCCCTTTGGTTTTTAGCGAAGTGGAACGTAGGGAAGTCACGACTGCTTTTAATCAAACGCTTGAAGGAGCGAACGAATCGTTTGATTCTCGATCCCGATCTCCTCGATTCCTTCGTCGATGAAAAATTTCAAAAAGAACTAGAAGCCCACGGCATCAGTTTCAACGAGTCATCCAATATTTCGTTTTAGGGTAGTAGGCACACGCTGTGTGCCGTCTACTCTGATTCAAGGCCGAAGCGTAAGCGAGGGATAAAAACTCGAAGTGTAGAGTCATATCTATCTTTATGGCTTGATTGTGTGTTTGAGCTGATTTCGTTTAGACGGCACACAGCGTGTGCCTACTACCCTGTAATGAACTTACGAAAAAAGTTAATTTTAATTCTCGCCTTCTTTGCAATCACCCTCCTTGTCGGTGGTGGGGTTTACCTATGGGTACATAGAGTAGATCTGATCTACATTCCTCGCGCTTGGAATGATGTTGTCAGGGCGAATGAGAAAAAGTTGGATGTTACCGAGGCTCTTAAAAAGTTCTTGAAGGTGAGTCAGCTCGATTCTGATATTTACGAATTTAGCAGCTTGCAATCGCTTAAGACGAGGGAGGGAGAAAAAGTGTGGTTACTTTGTTATGACCCTGAAGAGGCAGAAACAATCATATTCAGTAGCTTTGCAGACAATTTTTGGAAATCTGATTGTCGTCAGCATTTATTGGTGAAAGACGATGGCAAGATTATAGATTTAAAGATTCCCATATTTAAGCAGCATTATGATGGGGTTAAGCATGAGATTGTTAAGGGGGAAATTTATGATCTCATTCACGTGAAAGAGAGACGTAAATATGGAATGCCAGTTTATAAATTATCTGTGGATCAAGATGGTTTTGTTCCTCATGGATATTTAGGATTTCATTCAGATAAGCATTTTTTCTCCTGGTCTCCAGCAGCACATGATAAAACAAATTTAGAAACTGATTTGGTTGCTGACTTCCTTTCAGGATCAAAATCAGCTGATTATCTTCGAGCTTTAAATTTAATTGAATTGTCTGGGAAAGATCATTCTCCAGCGAGAATTCTTTATAAATGTGAGGATTTATTAGTCAGGAAGAAAGCACTGACTGTTCTCGGGCATCATGATCCCAACATTGAGAACCTGAGGCCTTTTATTTCTGATCCCAATCCTGAGCTTCGTTGGACGATCCTTTACGAGCTGTTAAAACGGAATGGCTGGGAAAAAGAGCTACTTCTACTGTCGAAAGATCCTTTGCCTGAAATTCGTGAAGTGGCTCATTGGTATCTAACGAAATCAAAGGACAGTAAATTCTCCCATGCCTCTACTTTGTATCTACTAAAGAATAGAAGTAAATTTTGCGTGAAGCAGGAATATCAAGGCCTGTTTTTTGGAATAGACTTTTCTAATAACAATTCAGTAGAGATCTTGGATGAATTACTGAATTTCGTTGAAGGTTCAACTGGTTCTGAGGTTGAAGATTTCAGTATCGATTATGATTCTCAGAAACTCATTTTAAACCTGGGTCATTTTAAAAAGGAGCAGCTTGAAGTTTATAAGTCTCGATTAGTTTCCCTGTACCAAAGAATAATGCTGGCAGCAAGAGATGAGAAACCTTGGTTTCTTGGAGAATTATTAGTTCCATTGATTGTCTTAGAGGATAAAGAGGTTGATGAATTGATTACTCCAAGTGTTAAATTATTAGTCCAGGGTGAATCCCTGCCCACTAAAATTATATTTTGGGAATTAGAGCCAGCTCTGTTTTCACGAGTAAAGCCCATCCAGCCTCTGATTGACTCTCTTTGGGAGACAGACAAACGCTGGGAAAATGAAATAGATCCTGATTTCTATTGGAATTGGGGGCCTGCCTCTCCCCATCTCTGGTTATTAGCAAAGTGGAATATTGCCTCTTCACGAGAGTTATTAGCAAAAAGGATTCGTAAGCGGGTTTATATCGATTCCGATGACTCTGAGGAATCCACAACATCTGATTTTGAAGTTGATGAACCTTATGGCTTAACAAAGACTGAATATAAAGGCCTCAATGATTTTTTAATTTCAAACAAGATCCGCATACAAAAAGAGAAATGGGCCGAGATCGAGGAATAGAGGGTAGTAGGCGTACGGCGTGTGCCTACTACCCTGATTCAAGCCCGAAGCGTAAGCGAGAGATAAAAATTCGAGTCGTAGAGTCATATCTATCTTTATGGCTTAATTGTTCGTTTGGACTGATTTCGTTTAGACGGCACACGGCGTGTGCCTACTACCCTGATCCAAGCCCGAAGCGTAAGCGAGGGATAAAAATTCGAAGCGTAGGGTTACATCTATGCTTTATGGCTTAGCTGTTCGTTTGGACTGATTTCGTTTAGACGGCACACGGCGTGTGCCTACTACCCTAGTATAATTGAGGCATTTTGGGCTGCGATCGGGTATGATTGAGGCTTCCAATCTCCCTACCATCCAACAATCGGATTATATAACTTTTTAAAATTCAGTTAGTGGCCAATGGCGTCCGAAAATCCCAAAAAAAATCAGCCTCAAAAAAGTAAAGGTGCGACCTCGCCCGGACAGAAGGTTCTTGGGTTGCAGGATGTTTTTTCGCCGGATGAATTCTCTCTGATAAAGAAGATGGTGGAGAAGGGAGATCTTCCTAAAGATAATGTCGCCCAACTCTTGAAGCGCTGCCGAGAGAGTCAAAAAAAACAGAATGGCTTTAACTTCTTTACTGAATTGGGAGCCTTCGTTTCAAAAGAGACACTCCAAAAATATCAACCTTCAATTTCACAGCAAACTTCAAAGGTTTCGGCTCCAAAGAGTGAACAAAACAAAGAAGTAGGAAGTCCAGAAGCCCATTCGAATTCCGAGCCCACCGAAGGAACTAAGAAGAGCACTCAATCGCTTTCCCTCAATTCCATTCTCGTCCTCGCAGCTTGTGGGCTTCTTGTTCTCGGCGTTTCTATTGGATTGACTCTAACTCTTGGAGGATTTCTGGGCGGATCAAGTGAGCAAACACGTCCTATCTCGACTCTTTTAAATAAGCCCTTCTACGAAAACCCCTCTCAACCCGGAGAACTCTTGGGAGAGTTGTTAAAAAACCAAAGCTCTCTCAATTTGGCAGACTTACATTCCGCCTTAGATTCGGATGCCTTGATGGTACGAATCAATGCGGCTCGAGTTTTGACTCATGTGAGAGATAAAACCGCAATAGCAAAACTGGAGACCTGGAAGAAAGATTCCGATGAACTTTACCGACTGGTTGCTCTTTTTTGTTTAGATCAACTCAATGAATCCGGAGTTAAAGAATCCACATTCGAATCCTTAGAGATTTCGGTCGGAGCTTCGCGCCCCGAGGTTCGCCTGTTTGCGATTCTGGCTTTGGGGGAATACGAGTCCTTAAGATCTCGACAAGTCTTAATTCGGGCTCTTCGATCTAAAGATCGAATCACCCAAGAGGTCGCCCTTAAGAGTTTAGCTCGCTTAGATCCCGCGAGTTTAAGAGATTACTTTGAAGATAAGTACAAAAGATCGAGTTCTAAGGAAACCATCGAGTTGGCTCATGTTTCCCCGAATCCCAAAAAGCCTTCAAAAGTATCACCTTCCCAAGTGAGTTCGTCTAAGTCGGTTAAGAAGGTCGAAGTGGATGTCCCCAAGGAAGTTGAAATCAAAGAGGTCGTCGATGGGGGGCAAGTGGGCGATCCCATTTCGGAAGAAGAACAAAAGAAGCCGACACCCAAAGTTGAAGCTAAGCCCGTTCCAAAGCCCAAGCCTCCGAGCCCGGTGGTTATCGCTCAGCGAAGAGTGCCGGGATTGATCCGTCAAGAAAAGTACTCCGAAGCGATTGAGCTTTTGAAAAAGGCTTTAGTCAACAATTCTGAACCTGATCCCAGGCTTCTTTGGTGGCAGGGGCAGGCCCTTATTGGATTAGAGCAAGCTAAGGAAGGTATCGACAGTATCCATCTCGCGCTAAAGGCGGATGCGACACTCTTCGATGCCTACTATGATCTCACCATCGGCTATACCGTTCTTCGCCAAGCTAAAAATGCCCATCAAGCTTTTGTCATGGCGCTTCGCTTAGGATTTAGGAACATCAAAGCGATTCGATCTGAGCCCCGACTCGCCGAGCTTCGAAAGCTTCCCCAATTTAAAAAATTGATGGAGCACTACTTCAATTCTCCCTTTGCCGGTGAACCGGAGTGGAAGGTTCGATTTGATTATGCGAGTCGTCTTCTGACCACTCGGATGCGAAAAGAAAAGGATCCATTTCTTCGTGCTTTGCATCTGCTGAAGTTCTCCGAGCCCGGTGGGCCTGAAGCAACAGAGTTACTTTCTGCATATATGAAAGATCACTCCGAAATTGTAAGAAGAGTGCTCTCCGAGATTCTGAGTCGAGAGAAAGATCTCAATAGCATTCGGATACTGACTCAAAAGTTTTACGACACGAAGTCTGTATACGAACGAGAAGGATTGATGTGGGCTCTGGCAAAAACGCCGGGTTCTCCGGTTGTCGATTGTTTGCTGGCAGGCCTCAAAGATAAAAATTTAAAAGTGAGCATTGCGGCGGCAGAGGCTTTAGGCGACCGCCCTGATCGACGGAGCGTTCCTGATCTCATCGCATTGCTGAAGCGAACGAAGCGAGGTGATCGACTGCGAGTTCGAGAAGTTCTGATTAAGGTCACCGGAAAAACCATAGGATTAGAGCCCATCGATTGGATGAATTTTTGGGAGGCCAATTCTCAAAAAGTCAAAATTGGGAAAGTGCATAATCCTTGCGATGAATTGGGGGCGACAAACGCATTTTTTATTCCTGAAGCCTTTGCGGAGAGAACGGGACGAGCCCGTATTCAAGCTCTGAAAAAACGGGGTGGAACACCCAAGACGGAGCAGGCGATGAAGTCTGCCTTGAGGTGGTTAGCTCAGCATCAAAATAAGGATGGACGTTGGGACACCGACGAATGGGCCTTGACTTGCCCCGAACGAGAAGCTTGGGAGAAAATTACAAAAGTGAAAAAGCGATTATGGGATACTCAAATTACGGGTATCGCCCTGATGGCTTTTCTTGGAGCCGGACACACCCATCGTTCGGGAGAATACCGAGAAACGGTGCGGAAGGGTTTAAAGTATTTACGTTCCAGGCAAGCTGCTTCCGGTTTGTTTGTTGGAGATCATCACAGTTACGTTTATCGATCGCATCCCATTGCAACGATCGCAGTGACGGAAGCCTACATCATGACTCGTGATTGTGAACTGCGCCCTGTGGTCGAACGCGCTGTTCAAGCCATCTTAAGACGTCAATTTAAAAATGGGGGTTGGGGTTGGTTCCACAATGAGAGTCGAACGACCTTCAGTGGTTGGAATCTTTTAGCTTTATTAACCGCTCAAGCAGCTGGGATTAAAATTCCGGCAACGAATTTGGTCGTTCTGAGAGACTATCTCGATCGCATGACTCTGAGTAAAACCGAGGGGCATTTAAAAGCCGGTTTTGCCTACGAAATTCTACAGCCCAACGCCAAAGTGGGGGAATCTCTCTCTATTGATGAACACGAAGAAGTTCGCAGTGGAGGAGGCTTGTCGACGACAGTGGTCGGGTTGTTTTGTCGAACTTTGTTGAAACAAAGTTCTAAGGATGCTCGAGTTTCAGGGGCTTTGAATCAATTGATGAAAGGGCTTCCGAAGCACGGCGGAAGGTTTAAAAACTATCCTAATGAGTATCATTTCTTTGGCACTCAAGCGGCACTCTTTCATGGAGGTGCGGTTTGGGGAAATTGGAATAAGGCGATGAAGCCGGCCTTTCTCGATTCGATAATTTCCGATCAAAAAGATTGTGAGCGAGGATCGTGGATGCCTTACGGAGATTTTGGGCGTATCTGGAGCACCGCGATGGGCGCGTTGACGCTTCAGAGTTATTATCGATTTAGCGCTGATGTGCTTCAAGATTGATCGTTAAATTATAAATATCTAATTGCCCTGTAGGGGCGACCTTTGTGGTCGCCTTTTCCCTGAATTCAATAAGAACTCGAATGCGGGATTTGCCTTTCGGGAAACGGGCAGGGGCAAGCCCTGCCCCTACATCTATTTCTTCCTTTTACGCTTCCCGGGCTTATATCCCTTCGCACCGGGGCCCCAGTAGGGTTCGATGAGGAGCTTTTCCCAATCGACTAATGAAGTTTTCAAATCGTTAAAGACTTTCGCATTTGCCGATTGAATGTCTTCTGTTTCAGAAAGATCTTTTTCTAAATTATAGAGTTCATATTTGGAGTTTCCTTTTCCACGAGTCTGAATAAGCTTCCACTTTCCATGACGAATGGCGATGTCGCCATTGGAACCCCCTTTCCTCCAGTACAATTTTCTAAGCGGTAAATTCTTTTGTTCTCCAGTAATTATCTTAGAGAAATCAACGCCATCAAACTTGGCCGTCTCATCCATTTGACCGCCGGCTAGAGTAAAGAAAGTTGGAGCTAAATCCAAAGCGACTACGGGAGTTTGAACGACGGATTTGGGTTGAATCTTTTTAGGCCAACGCATCGCCCAAGGAACTCGGATGCCTCCCTCATATAAATTTCCTTTACGGCCTCTGAGAGGGGTGTTGTTCGCGCCTACTTGAGTTTGCCCTCCATTGTCATTCGTGAAGAGCACTAAGGTGTTCTTTTCCACCTTGTGTTTTTTGAGTGAGGCTAAAATTTTTCCCACGTTTTGATCTAAAGAAACGACTAAGCCCGCAAATTTTCTTCTTCGTACATTTTTGATGTGACCGAGCTTTTTGTAATCTTCTTCTTTGGGTTGAAGGGGGCCGTGAGGAGCGGTGAAAGAAACGAAGAGATAAAATGGGGATTCGTGGTTCTCTTCAATAAATCGACAAGCGGCATCTCCGAAACGGTCAGTGACGTAGCCTTCTTCAGGGGTGGGTTGACCATTTTCTTGAATCACTCGGTGAGGAGATGGGTTTTTGTAAGGGAAGTAACCTCGCGATCCTTGAAGCAAGCCGTAAAACCAATCCCAACCTCTTTTATTGGGATGGAATTTTTGGGGGTAACCCAAATGCCATTTCCCGACTAAGCCCGTTTTGTAGCCCAGTTTTTGTAATCGCTTTGAGATAAAAGTTTCCTTAAGAGATAAACCGTTCTTCATCCCCGGGGGAAGGTTGTTATCGTAACCGAAACGACCCTGGTAACGACCTGTCATCAATCCCGCCCGTGAGGGGGAGCAAACACAGGCCGACATGTAAGCATTAGTGAAGCGAGCTCCTTCATTCGCAATCTTATCGATATTCGGAGTCCAAGATTTCATGTCCTCAGCGACATTGGGCTGAAATCCAAAATCGGCATAGCCAGCATCATCAGAATAAAGAACGACGATGTTGGGACGGTCGGCGCTTAGAAGGCCAAGGGAGAGGATGGCGAGGAGGAGGAATTGGAGTCGGGTCATGATGGTGATTGCAGTATTTGAATTGAATGGTTCTTGCCTAAATTTTTTGAAGTTTAATTATCTCATGACAATCGATTGAAAAAAACGTTAGTAGCTCAAATTCCTATTTACGTAGCCGAATTTGTAAAAATTGGGCCGATCGACGTAACCTGCCAAACTTTTTGCGAGTTCGGCTACGAGCAATTTTGGATTTCTCACGTTTACGATCCACCAGATATTGGGGTAAAATAGCTGATTAATTTGGGTATATTCTCTTTGGAATCGTTATCTCACGCTTTGTCTTAAAGCTGGCGATTGAGTTGACTGTATTTCGCGATTAAGTGAAGAGATACTGCTCGTTACATCCGGCGCGTAAAGTTAAAGATTTCCGTCAAAGATTCATTCCATGAAGAAGAACTTTAAAAATACAATTATCTATTCCTTTTTAATGTTGGCTCTTTTTCTCCCGACGCTTCAGGCGGAAGAAGAGGTCGATTTCAGTCGAGATATTTTACCGATTCTCTCGAACAATTGTTTTGCTTGTCACGGGCCCGATGAGGCCGAGCGAAAAGCAGGGCTTCGCTTAGATCTCGAGGAAGGAGCCTTTCTCGAACTCAAGTCGAAGCAGCGAGGCATCGTCAAGGGAGATAGTTCAAAGAGCGCAGTCTTCCAAAGACTCATTACTGATGACCCCGACGATCGCATGCCTCCCAAAGAGACGGGGAAGCAACTCAGCAAAAAAGAAATTGCTCTCATCAAGAAATGGATCGATTCCGGGGCGAAGTGGGGCAAGCACTGGGCGTTTGTCGCTCCTAAAAAGAGTTCCGTTCCTAAGAAGCTACCTCAGGCGCAAGCTATCAACGAGGTGGATCTCTTTATCCAAATGCGATTGAAGGCGTTGGGTTTAAGCCAGGAGGCTGAGGCTGATCGGGCAACCTTGATTCGTCGTTTAACTTTGGATTTGACGGGTTTGCCACCAACGGTTCAAGAGATCGAAAAATTCTTGAACGATAAGTCTAAAAATGCTTACGAACGAGTGGTCGATCGTTTGTTGGCTTCCGAACGCTACGGTGAGCACATGGCTCGCATTTGGCTCGATGCCGCGCGTTATGCTGACACACATGGTTTGCACTTAGATAACGAACGAGGAATATGGCCTTATCGTGATTGGGTCATTAATTCGTTCAATAAAAACCAACCTTTCGATCAGTTCACAATTGAACAACTCGCAGGAGATTTGCTCCCGAACTCTACTGTTCAACAAAAGGTGGCAACGGGTTTCAATCGTTGCAATGTGACCACTGGGGAAGGCGGATCCATCGATGCGGAGTATTACGTTCGCTATGCGGTCGAGAGAGTCGAAACGACTTCAACCGTTTGGTTGGGCTTAACGGCGGGTTGTTCCAGTTGTCACGATCATAAATTTGATCCCATGACTCAAAAGGATTTCTATCAGCTCTTCTCATACTTTTACAGTTTGACGGAAGCGGCTATGGACAGAAATGTCCTTTATCCTCCTCCCTCGATTAAGGCACCCACCGCCGAACAAATTGCTCAACAAGAAAAACTTAACAAGGATCTTCAGGTTGCACAAAAGAATCTTCAATCGACATTGATCAGTTTGAAATACGAAGATCCTCACGTTGGTCAAAAGCTGGATGAGATCAAAAAGCAAGACCGAGTTTGGTTCGATGACAAGTTACCTGAAGGGGCCAAACCCAGTGGTAATGAACTTGGTAATTCTTGGAAGTTTGTCGATAAGATTGGCAAAGAAAAAGTCTTCAGCGGCAAAAACGCGAGCGTTCGAACGGCTGCGGGCTTAAGTCAGCACTTCTTTACCGACGCTAAGAACAAACTTGTCATCGGAAAGAACGATAGTCTTTTCGCTTACGTTTACTTGGATCCTAAAAATCCTCCCGAAACGGTTCAGCTTCAGTTCAATGCCGGCAGTTGGGAGCATAGAGCATTTTGGGGCGCTGATAAAGGACACGCCCCTGGGCGTAACAATCATACAAACTTACGATTCGGAAAGTTGCCCGAGTTGGGTAAGTGGGTACGCTTAGAAGTTCCCGCTGAGAAGGTTGGACTCAAACCCGGAGCCCAACTCAATGGCTGGGCCTTCACTCAATACGGAGGGACCGTCTATTGGGATAAGGCGGGTATCGTCACAGTGGCTCCCTTGTCTAAAGAGCAGTTAGAGTCGCTTTCAATTTGGGAACAGTACCAAGCGAAAACTCAGTACACTCAAGTTCCCGGTCCTATTTCGGCGATTCTTAAAATTCAAAAAGACAAACGATCAAAAGATCAAACCACTCAGTTGACTCGCTACTATCTTGAGCACGTGAATCCTTCTACCCAAGCGAAGTTGGCTCAACCTCGCCAACAACAAGAGACGATCAAGAAGAAGCTCTCCGATATTCAAAAAGCGATTCCTTCCACCTTGATCATGGAAGATCGAAAGACTCCCCGTCAGGCTTATATTTTAGAGCGAGGGGAATACACGTTGAAGCGGGAAAAAGTTGATTCTAAGACTCCCGATTGGATCGCTCCGGTAGTGAAGGATCAACCCGCCAATCGATTGGGTTTAGCGAAGTGGCTCGTTCAGAAAGATCACCCATTGACTTCAAGGGTGACGGTGAATCGATTTTGGCAACAACTCTTCGGCACGGGCTTAGTTAAAACTTCAGAAGACTTTGGGGTTCAGGGAGAGCACCCGACACATCCCGAATTATTAGACTGGTTATCCGTTAACTTCATCGAAACCGGTTGGGATATGAAACGCTTCATGAAGATGCTGGTGATGTCGGCGACTTACCGACAATCTTCTATCGTTCAAAAAGAGAAATTAGCGAAAGACCCTGAGAATCGATTTTACGCTCGAGGGGCACGTTTCCGATTGGATGCTGAAGTGATTCGCGATCAAGCCCTGAGGGTGAGTGGATTGCTCGTTGGGACCATCGGAGGGAAGAGTGTTAAGCCTTACCAACCACCCAACCTGTGGAAGCCCGTTGGTTTCGGAGGAAGTAATACTTCGGTTTTCAGGCAGGATAAAGGAGACAAGCTTTATCGACGAAGTATGTACACCTTTTGGAAGAGGACTTCGCCTCCGCCTTCGATGTCGACCTTCGATGCTCCTGATCGGGAGACCTGTCAGGTTCGACGCGCCCGAACGAATACTCCTCTTCAGGCTTTAGTTCTCATGAACGACGTTCAGTTCGTGGAAGCTGCGCGGAAATTCGCTGAACGCGTTATGAAAGAAGGCGGGAAGACGGTGGAAGAGCGATTAGTATTTGCCTTCCGATCGACTCTCACTCGGAATCCGAGTGCGAAAGAACAGAAGGCTCTATTAGCTCTCTATAACGCTTCCTTAAAAGATTATCAAAAAGACAAGGCTCAAGCCGTGAAGTTGTTATCGGTTGGGGAGTCACCCCGAGATCCCTCCTTGAATCCAGAAGAATTGGCTTCTTGGACGATGGTCACTCACTTAATCCTCAATCTCAGCGAAACGGTTACGAAAGGATAATAGGTCGAATCATGAATTTGAATCCATTGAGAGAATCAGAACTGATTGAAACCCGCCGACACTTCTTTCGTAAGAGTGCTACTGGAATCGGTACGGCGGCTTTGGCATCTCTTTTAAATCCTAAGCTGTTTGCTTCTCCGGCTGAGCCTAATAAGCCCAATAAGAAGGTGGATACGGGAGTCGTAGGTGGCTTGCCCGGTTTGCCTCACTTTGCCCCTAAAGCAAAAAGGGTTATCTATCTTTTCATGTCGGGTGCACCGTCGCAACTCGATATGTGGGATTACAAACCACAACTTCAAAAGTGGTTCGATAAAGATCTTCCCGACTCCATTCGAAATGGCCAGCGCATCACTACGATGACTTCGGGGCAAAAGCGTTTCCCTATTGCTCCTTCAAAGTTCAAATTTGCTCAACACGGAGCGAATGGTACCTGGATCAGTGAATTGCTTCCTCACACCGCGAGTATTATCGATGATATTTCGGTAATCAAAACGGTGAATACAGAAGCGATCAACCACGACCCGGCGATCACTTACATTCAAACGGGAAGTCAACTTCCTGGTCGACCCAGTACCGGTTCATGGGTTTCCTATGGTTTAGGAAGTATGAACAACAACTTACCTTCCTTTGTTGTTTTACATTCAACGGTGAATGGAGGGTTCGGAGGCCAAGCGCTCTACGCTCGACTCTGGGGAGCTGGATTCCTTTCCACTCGTTACCAAGGGGTGAGCCTGCGTTCGACAGGAGACCCTGTTCTCTATCTTTCGAATCCTTCAGGCTTGGATGCTAACATGCGACGTCGCATGCTGGATACATTAGGGGAGTTGAACGATGAGCGATTTAAATCGGTGGGGGATCCCGAGATTCAATCGCGAATTGCCCAGTACGAGATGGCTTATCGCATGCAGTCCTCCGTTCCTGAGTTGACGGATATCAAAGATGAGCCTGAAAGTACCTACGAGCTTTACGGTCAAGAAGCGAAGAAGCCCGGTACGTTTGCCGCCAACTGTTTGTTAGCTCGTCGATTGGCGGAGCGCGGAGTTCGCTTTACCCAAATCTTTATTCGTCAGTGGGATCAGCACGGTAATTTACCGAATGACATCACCCGTCAATGTAAAATCATCGATCAACCTTCAGCGGCCTTGATTAAAGATCTCAAGCAACGTGGAATGCTCGACGACACTCTCGTGATTTGGGGTGGAGAATTTGGAAGAACGGTTTACTGCCAAGGTAAACTCACTCGCCAGAATTACGGTCGTGACCACCATCCTCGTTGTTTCACCAAATGGATGGCCGGTGGTGGGATCAAACCAGGCGTTCTTCACGGAGAAACGGATGATTTCAGTTACAACGTGACGGAAAACCCGGTTCATATTCACGACCTAAATGCCACCATATTGCATTGCTTAGGCGTGAACCACGAAAGACTGACGTTTAAACATCAAGGGCGGGATTTCCGTTTGACGGATGTTCACGGGAAATTGGTGAAGGAAGTGTTGGCTTAGGATTGGAGCCGAATTTCTAAAAATTCGCCCTCTCGGTATAGCTAATCAAACTTTTAAAAGTTCGGCTACGGCACTCCCTGAGGCAGTGAATTTTTAGTTTCCAATAACTCTAAATTTATTCTCACGATTTAAGCACTAAAATTAACTAGCCCGGAGCGTAAGCGACGGGATATAGCTAAATTATTTCGTGGGTGGAAGCTATTTGCCTTAGTTATCCGTAAAAACATACTAGTGGGAAGTTCAACGCGATGGCGCATCGCGTCGCTTACGCTCCGGGCTAGTTAACGACTTCTCAAAAATTCAAAGCCGCCCTTTGCGGGTGGCTTTTTTTAATTCCCCTCAACCGGCTGAAACTCGAGATAAACTGCCGGTGACAGAGAGAAGTCATTCAAATTGCTATTCATTGAACTCTCTAAAGGTGACTTGGGTGAAACCACGTAATCCACATCTTCCCTCTCAAATTCGAAGTAGCTATTTAAATCGATTTCCACCTCATCTTCAGGCTCAGTATAATAGATCACACCAGACTCGTAAGTTGAATAGACCAATTTTTTATCACGAGAATATCCAAACTCTTTTCCATTTAGAGAATCTCGTGCCAGCGAATCTAAATAAGTAGGTACTAATTCCGTGAGTTTCCTTGGAAGAGATTTTTTTTCACGGTAGTAAAGGCTGGCAGCTAATTTAAGCATTGTAAGGTTTCGAAAGCTCTCATTTCGAAAATACTCTTCGATGGTATATTGCACTTCTGAGGCTTCATGCCTGAGGATCCTTCTACCAAGTGAATTTCGGTTTTTAAGATAGAATTCGAAGGGACCAAGATTTTTATAGTAACTTTGACGATGGGAGTAGTAGGTAGGTATTTCTCGGAAATTTGAAGCCTTTTGAATTTCCAAATAAACTCGATAGTATTTAAGAAAGTGGTCTATGGTTTCGTTGTAGAGGAAACGAGGTTTTTGATCATTTTTTAGATAATCAATTTCCGATTTTTTCCCCGCAGCTAAAAGGTCCCTTACTTCTTGGCAACGCTTCACTCTGAATTGGAAATCAACCTTTATATCTTCGGCTAACGTGCTTGGAGGAGTTGAAACTGAATCTAAGTATTCGATTGCCTTCTCTATTAAATCAGACGGAAATTCTGGTAAGACGGCGGCCCAGCGAAGTTGTTTGTATCCCTCACTCTGAAGGGTCATGCCAATCAGAAAGTCTCCTGGAGCGGTCGTGGCGATTTTCAATTTTTGCCCTAATGCGATGAGTGCGATGGAGGTGTTTAAGCTACCTGGATAATCCTTATTCGAAAGTTGAACCCAAAACTTCATATCATGAAGTTGGATGAGACCTCGTGTATAAATATAATAATTGATCCCATCCTCGAAAATGGGGGTGATCGGCGGTTGAATCCGCTGTTGGCTTATCGCTTTAGATACATCTTCAAAATGTGATTGATTGAGTTCAATAAGTTTCTTTGCTTCCTCCAAGTCGATCGAAAATTCTTCCCCATATTTAAACGATGTTGGGACTTGAAACTTTTCATTTAAGAAGAAATACATACTGATTCTTTGAGGATTTTTATTCCCCCAATCGATACTCGAATAATCCTTATTGATATACTCAAATCCATTATCGACCAGAGAATCATCCACTTCCCCCAATTCCAATTCACTGATATCCGGTGGGGCGATATCTACGTAAGTCCAAACCAAGTAGACCGAGAGTGGAATGCCAGCTAATAAACCTAAGGCGACTGCCGTGAAGAGATAGGGTTTGAGCCGGGAGAATTTAGATTTTTTTTTATTTTTGGGCATGGAATGGAAGGATAAAAACAGCTGAAGATAAATTCGTCGGTAAATAAGTAAGTTTATTAAAGCATGAATTTCAAGGATTTCGAAAGATAGAATTCATTATGAGAGCGTTGCCTAGGGTGATATTGCGCTGTTTTGATAAATGAAATCTAACTCTCGTTAACACTTCGGGCTTGAAATAATTTCAAGCCCGAAGTGTCAACGAGGGTCAGCAGTTAGGAATGTAAATGTATGTTCATTTATTTTAGAGAGATGAATCGTCTTTGATTCACCGCCCACCCCGACGCCCACTGCCACCTCGACTACCGCCACGCCCACTGAATGAACCACCACCTCGGGTAAAACTTCCGCGGGAAGAACTTCCACTGGTGCGGACTTGATCGCGATCGTAGAAACTACGGGAATCGCTGGAAAGCTTACCGTAGGCATCCAGTTGGTCTTGGGTAAAGATATTCGCGAGATCAGCCTGAAATTGAGTTTGAAGGTCTTGGGTGACCTTACGGTATTCTTCGCGGCTCCTTCCCCAGTCGCCCCCTCTTCGGCGGCGGCTTCCCTCTTCTCCGTTAGCCTGATTTTCTTGTTCCCGTTGCTCTCGAATAGCTTTGATGTCTTCTTCCATTTTCGTTCGGTAGGCGGTTGCGAGATCAAAATAACTTTGCTTTTGGGAGTCGTTTAAATTTAGTACCTTCCCTAAGGAATTTACTTTTAGGTTGTAGCGATCGTAGGGGCCTTTCTGCATTTCTTCGTACTCTTTGCGGCGCTCTTCCATCCGCGTACGCATTTCTTCCCTTTGTTGTTCGCGTTCTTCTCGTTCGATTTCTTTTTGATTATCGAGAACCTGGGCAACGTACATTTTCAAGTCGGCTTTATTCAATGCGGGAACAGCTTTGCTTCCTTCGCTTCCATTGGCTGAAGCTATGGAAACGGGACTCAGCTTGTCATCCAACTTGGCGTAAGAATCTTTGATCTGTTGAACTTCTAAGGTTAAGAGTTGGATTTCTTTTCGAAGCGCGGCGAAGTCAGCACTGTAGTCTTTGCCTTGAGTTTGAGGCTGATCCACTTCCAAAGAAGAGGTATCAGAATCGAGAGCGACAATGCCTAAAACGGTCATGCCGACTAGACCCATGGCTAGCAGGATGCTGAATTGAATTGTGTTCATTTTGAGTTCCTAAAATGAGTATTAAGGTTTGAGACCTATTTACTTAACCCCAATTCGGGTCGTTGGGTTCGCTCTCATCAAAGTTTTTCATATTTCAGAATTAATAGGGGATCGAGGTGGATATTGGTTCCTCAGGAAGGAGATTTTGTCTTCCGCCATTACGGAAAATGAAATTTGGCATGTAATCTTCCCTTTACTTCACTGCCCGGGTACAGAAGTGCTCGGCGTCTTAAGTCGTATTTTAGTAGTGTCTTACATATTTTTGCGCTTTGCTGGAACCAATGGATTCAGATTTGCTTTTTCTCTGTTGGATTCGAATCATGGTCCCGGAGCCACTTCATTGAATCTTGACTGTCAACTTCGGGAAATAAGGTTTAGGGTAAGTCAGAAGGCTCCAAAAAGGTTCCGAAGGGATCCTGCATAAAGATTGGGTTGTAGATTGAAATTGGGAGGTTGTCATGACTAGGAAAGTGAGCTTAATTGCTATCTTGCTCTCTTTTGGCTTGAGCAGCATCAACGCTGAGGAAGTCTTACGAGGAGATGCGAATGG
The DNA here is from genome assembly GCA_028280485.1 of Planctomycetota bacterium. Classification (GTDB taxonomy): domain Bacteria; phylum Planctomycetota; class UBA8108; order UBA8108; family JACQVS01; genus JANQLS01. The sequence continues at coordinate 43,193 of JANQLS010000012.1, read as the reverse complement.
AGATGGTGAAGTCAGTATCTCGGATGTGCAGGTGATCTTAAATCATCATTTTCGAGAGTTAACCAGTCCTTGTGTGGATGCCTTCGACGTCAATGACGATGGGGTTTCCTGGGCGAATGATGCTTGGGACTTGGCCTTTTATTTATTAGGATCCGGCGATCCTCCGAGTGAACCCTTCCCGAGTAGGGGAGAGGCTGCTGATCCGGCCTGCGAGAGTTTTAATCCGATTCCACCATTGGAAGATGAAATCGCCGCGGTGAACTTACTCGACATCTCGATGGAATCGAGCGGCAAAGCCTTTATTCAAATTGAGATTCAACACTCGACTTCCTTAGGTTCATTCCATTTTAAAATTGAGGATCCCGGCCAAATCCTAAGAGTCTCTGAAGGAGATGAAATCTCTCCATTAGATTACTCAGGATTATTGGATATGAAATTCATTCGTTCTTCGGAAGGCGACCTCCTTGTCGTAGGAGTTGTCGGTGCTCTTTATGAACAATTCTTACCCGCTTCACCGGATCCACAACTTATCTTAGAGATTCCTGTGTGTATTGAATCTGGAGTGGAGTTAGGGACTTACCCTTTAAGAATCACCGATGCGGAGTTTTCAGATTTTGAAACAGGAGCTTCCATCTACCCTCAAACAAGGGATGGGTTTGTTGAAGTCGAACACACAGTACCAACGTTCTGCTACCCGGTGCTTCCCAAGCAAGTTACGTATGAATTAGAAGGAGCATCGGCTTCTCCCGGAGAAGATATCACGATTGCATTTAAAGTACGATCCACTACGGCATTTCAAATTCTATGGTTTGGAATCGACTTCGATGAAGATTTTTTAGAAGTGACGGGTTTTGATCGAGTTTACGAACGTCCCGATGGTCAAGCTTTTGAAATTGAGGCCGTTGATTTTTACAACGAAAGAGAAACTTTAGGATTAGTTCCACCAGACGCAGTCGTTGAGAGTGCTCTGGGGGGAGTTTTTATGATCTCGGATCCCTTTCAGACTCAGGTAAGGTTTCCGATTTCTGAAGAATTCACGTTGGCTAACATCCATTTTCGAGTAAAAGATACAGCCCCCATGGGAACTCAAACCGAAATCAAATTTAAAAGTGGAGTTCCAGCCCGTTCTCGCCCCTTAAATCGAGTCTGTACTCCAGACGTGCGCGGTTGCGTTCAACTCTATGAGTGGAAAAATGAAATCAGTGCCGGAATTCAACGGTTAAACATCGAAACCGCAGATTCCTTTGTGACCCTTCCTGGTGTTCTAAAAATCATAGCAGACCAATCGTTCTTTATTCGTGGAGACTCGAACCGAGACTTCCAAGTCGACCTCTCCGATGCCATTCACGTTTTATCCGGTTTGTTCACCGGAGAATACTTGCGTTGTCCCGATGCTTCCGACGCCAATGATGATTCTAAAATCGATCTCACCGATGCGATTGTCATCTTGGAGAATCTCTTCTTAGAAGGCTCGCGAGCCTTTCCTCAACCCTTCCCCGCAGCAGGGGAGGATCCCACTACGGATGATTTGAGGTGCGCGGAGGGACGAGAGGGAGTGACGGAGGGGAAGTCAAGGTTTTGAGTTCTTAAGCTCTAAGCTATCTAATTGAAATTAATAATTGCTAAGCTGATATAAGAAGAGGCTGATGATGTGTCACATCGTCAGTCTCTTCTTATAAGTTCGATGCTCTGTTCATTTCGAGAATAATTGAGCCCTGCCTCAAACAGAATACCTATCTCGTATAATGTGGGCTCCATCGATCCTTCGTTCGGGGATCCATGGTGAAATCCCAAAATTCTTCTTGCCAGAATTTAATTGGGAAGTGAAGGTCATTAAAAGCCGCATGGTAGTTTGGATATTGTTTACCGTCTCGTCCAAATCCTCGAATGAGCATTCTATCTCTAATATCACTATCCAAGTAATCGATGACTGGGAGTGCTTGCATGATGTTATTCCATTTACCCAGAGTTCTATCCATCGGAGTTTGGTGAGGGGTGAGGTAGTTATCTATCCAATCAAGTAAACTTCCGGCGGGTACGGTTCCCCATAAATTAGATTCCCAACGATCGTCTTCAGGGTGGAGACAGAGGTTATAAAATTTGCTAGATTTATGGGATTTAATATAGGGGAGTGCTTCGTTTTTAAAATCATTAATCGTACAGGCTGCTGCCATGTAAATGATTTTTTCATACCTAAACTTAGGAAAGGTTCGAATGAGTTGATTGGCGACGATCGCTCCCATACTGTGAGCGATAATCGTGATATTTAGCCCTTCATAACACCCTGTTTCTTGGTCTTTACATTTGTTTTTTTTGCAGTTACTACAGCTTTTTTTATGAGGTTTCCGACCGTTATTTGAACCTTTTTCCTCTTCATCGTGATCGATGCTGCAAGTGCAATAGTTACTGAAGAGTTCCTCTCTAAGGGTGTTCATTAAAATGGCTAAGCCACCCGTATAAGCATGTCTACCAGCATTAAAATCTTCATCTCTACGAATGAGGAGCCTTGCTCGGCGTTTCATGTTCAAGAATCCTCGATCTCCGATCGTTTCTAACAAGGGTGTGGTTGCAATTCTTAATACCCCGGGGAAGGCGATCATCATGAAGGGGATGATTCTATTTTTACGAATATTTTCGTCTTTACGATCTAACCAAGCTTTTTCCTCCCAGTTTAATGGTGGGGGCAGTGGGCGATTCGAGACATTGTCCCACTTAATTGTGCTTGAGAATTGCTTCCCATAGGTTATCGGGAATTTTATCAAGGCTGTACCTAAGTCAGCTGCTAAGTGAAATGGAAAGGTTAATTTTGCCCATGGGCTATACTTGCCTTGTCGTATAAAAAGTAGAGAGTCTCCGTAGGATTTTTGAAGCTCTGTTTCCCAGTTGATAAAAATGGGGTAATACTTTTTGGTATTTAAAATATAAGGCAGTGTATTGATCAATTCTTGAGTTGAGGCTTCTAAGCTAACCATTCCTCCATGAATAATGAGTAAGAGTTCTCGATCATCATTTTTATCTTCTTTAATAGCCTTTATTTTTTTTGCAATGGATTTGATGTGTCGGCGAAACTCCAAATTATTTCCAATTGCGGGGGTTGAAAGTTCAAAAGTACCATCATCTTCAGGTTGTAAAATGAGTGGTGTGCCATCTGTCTCGACTGCTATAAAATGATCTACAGCCCAATATGGCACATCGGGAGTAATGCAGCCAGAAACGGTTAACAGCATTGAAAATAGAAAGAATATATTTAATTTCATTTTTGCGAATACATTAAAAAAAGAGAGGGATCCTGTTACCTGATACAAGATCCCTTTCATGAAGAATTTAGTTCCTATTGAATAAACAAGAACTAAGCCGAGTTGGGATCAACTCGGCCGCGAATGTAGACTCATAGAGTCAACATTTGGCGGAGTGAAAGCAAATCTATGATTTGCTGGAACGGTTGAGACGGGCTCCAAAGGAGCTTGTTTCAACATTAATAAATTAGTTACCAGCTTCTACGTTGCTCGCTTTTCCTAAATTAGTTGAGTAGAGGTCGATGGCTAGAGATACATAGAAAGTATCTTTGAGGCTGCCACTGATTTCACTTTTATAAATCATGAGTCCACCCGATATTTCGAAGCTATCAAAGTGAAGACCAGCGCCAAATAAAAACTGTGGAAAGCTTGAGTCTACTCGCGATTCGAAGAACTCATTATCCCCTTCTCCTACTGAAAGAGCGGGTGAGGTCAGTCCGATATCTAAAGAGATAATATTTTCCTTCGTCCACCACGCACGCTCATTAAGCCTAACTTCTGCCATTGAATTAGCTAATAAGTCAAACTCCGTCGTGTTGAGAACGCTAGTGTCGTAATATCCTTCAGTGCTACTTTTTACTTTATTTTTCTCTTCATTGGATAGCACCGGTGGCTTAGAAGGGTCTTGTCTTCTCGGATTGATTTCGACAATGGGGTCTAATCGGAGTTCCTTCTTTACAAACTTCCGAATATCGTCTGGGTCAGATTCGGCATTGAATACCTGGAGAAAATTCCTAAGACTAAAAGACTGAACGAGCGCGGGTTGAACTGCTTTAAGGCGAGGGACGAACGCAAAAGCTGCAGTGGTTCGAGTATTCCAGCCATCTGCGCTATTAATTTCTTTCTTGCGTCGATCTAAGTCGGCTTTAATTTGTTCGTTATACTTAGTCTTAAAAGCATCCGTGTAGGCTTTGAGTTCTGCCGCAATTTTATCAGCTTCAACTTTTGCTTTTTCTGCGGCTGCTTTTTTTTCTGTATCTGCAGGATTCTTCTTCGCTTCTTCTTCTTTTTCTTTTTGTTCAGCTTTTTTGTCTGCTAATTCCTTGTTCTTTTCGAGTACTTCTTTGTCAGATTTATTAGTGGACTGATCCCCTCTTTTCTTGTCACTTTCAGCTTTTTTCTGTTCCTCAGATTGAGAGTCCTTGCCGTCTTTCTTTGAATCGTCCGTTTTGGTCGTGTCCTTCTTAGGCTCTTTTTTCTTAGGATCTTTTTTCTTAGGATCCTTTTTTGGAGGTTCTTCCTTCTTGGGCTCTTCCTTCTTGGGTTTTGCTTCACCTGTTTTAACTTGATTTTGTATGGTTACAGGTTTGCTTTGATACCACGCTAAAAATCCTTGAGCCCTTTGATCATAGGAAGAAGGATCGATAACGGTACAGCCAGTAAAACCTAAAGAAAAGAAGACTATTATTGCTAATGTGATCTTTGCTGAACCTAAGAATTGAAGAGGTTTTAAGTATACATCTTTATTCATAGTTGAAATTCCCTTTGAGATTCTAATGAGTCTACGTTGACAGAAGGCAATGTTCGATTGAATGTCATGGATAGGTCGGGAAAGTAGAAGGATTTTAAGAAAAGAACGAATGTTCCATTAGCCCCAGATATCTCCAATATTTGTCATATGACTCAGCTAACTATTTTTAAACTTTTGGTAGCTAATAAATAAAAATTAGCAAGCTGTTCTGACGCCCACAGAATTTGCTTCATTTAATTTGAGAGAAAATGAAACGCATAAGTGGAGAAGGGTTTCTGCCCAAAACTATCCAATTAACAAATTACAATGATAAAACACCTTAGCATAAATGTAGATATGTAATCAAATACTATTAATGTTGAGCGCGCTTGGTTATGGGGCAGTCCGGAGTGGGGGAGGGTGTACTGATTTGCAGCTTGACTTTCGAGGCATATCTGTAAGTGGTTGAAATGAGGCTGCTTATCTTTCTCCCTAAGTAATTAGATTTTTACATGTCACTGTGCGACTGATTTTCTGTCGCTCCTTCTCTTGTTAGGAAAGGGTCGGCATTGGATGAGTTAAAGTGCGCGACGGGGCAGGTGGAGGTAAATAGACTTGATTACTATTTACTATCAGTGATTGAAGGTGCGAATTCGAGAAGGACTGCAGGGTCGATGTCGTAGACGTAATAATATTGATTCTGCAGGAACGCTTCTCTTAGTGGGGGAGGTTTAGCGTGTTCATCCTCTTCGATCAAATCACTGTCAAAGTAATCAGAAATGGTTTGGTTGAGATCAGGCCCAAGAGAATAGATGATTTTTTTATTTTTGGAATAAGAGTATTTTTTTCCTGATATTGGGTCCGTTGGAATTTCTGTCAAATAGTTCGGGCTGAGCTCTTCTAGGGTCTCGGGTAATGATTTCTTTTCTCGCACATGTAAAGACATCGCTAATTTCAGAAGAGTTAAATTCTTCGTTGAGTCCGTTCGATACCCTGTGTATAGGTGGTCCAATGTATCTCTGTAATATGAGGACAAGTACCGCTGCCCTATAGAATTTCTGTGCTTTAAATCTATTTTTAAGGGGCCTACTTGCTTTTGGTAAAAGCGAGATGGGGGTAAGGGATCTTGGAATGAAGCGTAGTTGGGAGCGCCATCGATGTCCAAGAACTCTCGGTACATCTTTAAATAATTCGTTAGAGTATCGTTAATAAGTAACGAGTGAGGTAGTTCAAGTAAATTTTGATGATAGTCCTCTGCTTCGCCTGAATCAAAGTGTTCCTTAAAAGTGATGTATTGCTTTCGATTGAAGTAGAAATCAAACTTTAAATCGGCCTTCAATCCTCTCGTTGAGCTTTTCAAATTTTGTAGCTTTTTAATCGATGATTCAATTTGCTCAACTTTCGATGAAGGAATCATAGAAAGCCAACGCAATTTAGTTAACCCACTTTGGATGATTTCTTGAGAAAAAAGATCTGTAGAGGTGCCGGTTGTTGCGGCTTGAATTTTTGATCCGAGTTGAATCAGGTGATGAGCTATTGAAAAGCAAGAGTTAATCTTGCCAGCCTCTATCTGAGTCCAAAATTTTAAATTGTAAAGCCACGTAATATGTAAAATGTAAATTGAGTATTCTAATCCTTCCCCTGGGATGGGGGGCTGTATAAATTCGAACTTTATAGCGTTTTCAAGATCTTCATAATGTTCTTTGTTTAAATCTAGTACCTTTCTTGCTTCTTTTACTGAGAGATCAAAGTCGAAGTGCTGATATCTCTTTGGGATTTGAAAATTTTTATCTAAATAGAACGGAGTTCCTATGATGGAGCGGCCTTTTGTTCCGAAGTTGACACTTTCAAATTCTTTATCTATGAAGCTAAATCCGTTTTTTGAAGCGGGAATTTTTACTTCCTCCAAATCCATTTCACTTAGATCTGGAGGGGTGAGATCGCTATAACACCAAATTAAATACAAAGAGCTTGGGACGCCAAACAATATAAGGAGAAGGAAGGCAGTTATGAGGAGGCCTTTATATCGTGCAAAGAGAGATTTCTTTTTATTTGAAAGCATAAGCTACGGCTTGATTGTTTTCGAAATTTTAATAATTGATTTGAAATTGAAGCTGATTAGAAATGACATAAGGTGGTGTCATGAACAAATTATGGTTTAATCAGCATAATCTTAATCTACTCCTTATGAAGGTAAATAATTAATCTGAACTACGGAGACGGTTGACTTGAGTTCCCCAATTTCATTCCTCATCTCTTTTATCATTCTATCAGGTTGCTCCGATTTATCGCTAAGGCAACCCGAGGTTCTCGTCAATTTTTCGGGTTCAGAATTTAACCTTAGTAAAGAACACGAAATCGCCCACCGTCATGCCCCAATCATCAAGCACCAAAAAAAGAAAAACGTATCGATCCCTCAAAGTCGATTTGATTTCTTAACCAGTTTCAATTTCGATGGTGATCTCATCACTTCTAACAATAGAGAACGAATTGAGGAAGATGAAAATCAAGAGCTGGGTTTATTGGCGAGTATCTACTACGCCGTCGTAGAATCTGAGACTCATTGGTTTTTGACATATCACTTTTATCATATCGCGGATTACTCTTATGCTTTTTGGTCGCGGTTACCGTTGGGGATTCAACATGAAAACGATGGTGAGAATGTCACATTTGTAATTCAGAAAAAGATTGGAGCACAAAAGGAACAACTCGTACTCGCAGCTCTCAATAAGCACAATAGGTCCGTTCTCTATGCACCTAAAGATTCTCCCTATTTTAGTAAAGAGTTAAAGCGCTTGTTGATGGTGGACGGAAAGCCTGTGCTGTTTATTGACTGGGGCTCCCATGCGATCGAGGGCAATGCCAATTATAAAAATTCAATTCTTTATGAAGTCATAGGATCTACCGAACTGCCTTCGGCTTGGGGGATGGAAAAAGAGAGTTATAAGTATCAACTACTCTCTATTTACAAAGAGCATTGGAACCGCTTTCAAGAAGGCTTGATGGGCGATGGAAAGTTGTTCGATGGCTCTTTTGACTATAAAGCTCATGATCAGAGAACTCGGCAATATTCTAAACTTCCGGCCTTTTACGATTCTGACTCCGTTTCGTTGTGGTTGCCTTTTTATGTGAAGCGAGACTCGGGGGTTTTGCCCTTCAGGATGGGACCCAGTGTGTCTAACGGTGATGAGTTGGGTAGTTATTTCTTTGATCCTGCACGAGCGTTTAAAAGTGAATTAGAAAGTAGAGGCATTGAGGTCCATCAAGAGTGGTCGCTCAAATATGTCTACCATCCCTATCAAGCGCCAGTAGAGGGCAAATAAATCTACCTGCTGTCGTCTAATTTTTTACTGAATTGTTTCAAAGATGGGCTCTTCCAGAAAATCTATATCCAGTAAAAGGATTTGATCCAGCTACTGATGCTGGTGACCTTCAAACGGTAGACACTGATGATGATGGTCTGGATTGTGACTCTTGCCCAATTGAAATCATCGCAATACTTTAAGTTTCAATAATAGCGAAAGGCCATTGATTTTCCCTTATAATTTGGCTTCCCAAAAGAAAAGCCCTCGCCAGTGGCGAGGGCTTTTCTTTTGGGATATCGAGTTGGTTTATTAGTAGTAGGCTCGGCCTCCGAGCCGTACGAAGCGGAAACGTAGTGTAGATCTAATCTGATTCTAAAAATAAAATCGCTTTGTTGATGATCCCTCGCTCACGCTTCAAGCTTGGAATGAAGCGTGAGCGTTCCAAAACGTTTTCGGTTGGTTGGTAAGGCCGCCCGCGGAGCGTATGGACTACAGCTTCTTAAGCTCCTCCTCAACTTTCTTGAGGAGGTACGCGCGTCGTTTGTCGGCGAATTCTTTGATGCCTACTTTGGGGCGTCGCCCGCCCGCAGTCGATTCGAGAAGACCTTTCTTGAAACCTTCTAAAGATTCAAGTTTGCGAGTGTCTTCCTCGACATCTTTAGCGATGAGTTTGTGGTAAGCCGTTGCTACCGGGCCGAGTTTCTTCTCCCAATCGAGCCAATTTTCGGCGACGTCTTTAACGATCTCTAAATATCGCTTTTTCAAACTCGGTACCTGGAGAAGTTTATTGGCTAAGAATTTACTGGGGTCATTAGCGGCTGCTAAAGGATTTAAATCTAATTTAATCTCAGTTGGTGCGCCGCCGCCACCAGGGGCGCCCGGTCCTCTTCCCCCCCGTCCACCTGGAGGAGGACCAAAGGTTTGAGGAATGACACTGCGTAATCCTTGAGCAAGTTGGTCGGCAGCCAAAGAATCTTTAGGGTTCTCTACAAATCCTTCAAACCACTTTTTAAAGGTGGCTTGAAGTTCTTCTGAAGTGAGCACTCCATCTTTGTTTTGGTCTCCTCCTCTGAAGATGCCTTCCCGAACGTAATCGGTTGGACTGGTTCGTCGGCGTTCACCTTTGGGAGTGAAGACCTTGTAGATATTTTCGTTAAATTCTTTGCGGGTGACCTTATTACTTTTATTAGGACTGATTTTGGCCATCCAAACTTTGGCTAAGCCCACAAACTCTTCCTTATTGATCTTTCCATCGTCGTTTTTATCACCTTGATTAACGATCGCTTCCGAGGTTTGGCCTCGACCTAAACCTGATCCGAAGCCACCAAAACCAGGAGGGCCTCCTCGTCCGCCGCGACCACCCATTCGTCCGGGAGTGTTAAAGGTTTCGTTGGTATCATGAGGAAGGATGTGAAACTTACCTTTGTCATCGAGATAGAGATTGTAATCACTCGTCCGAGTCCAGAAGCCGTCGCCATTGATGGCAATGTTATCGATAGCTAAAAACTTCAGAGTAGAATCGATGTCTAAGATCGGGCTCAGTTTTTCAACCAATTGATCTGAAGGAGTTTCGTCCAAGACTTTGCACAGGTTGATCAGGGCATTCCAGGCTTCTGGTTTGTCCTCCGTTTTGATGACATAAGTTCCTTTGTAGTCTTTTGGGTCATCACCTAAGTAAGATAGGTTTGCCCGACCTCGAGGACTACCAGGAGTTTTCCAGCGCGCTCCTTTGCGAGTGCCAAACCATTCTTGAGTGAAATCGGAATTGAATTGTTGAGAGTTGATGTAAATACCCCAATTCTCGCCGTTGATGACGACTCGCACATGATTCGCGGCGAGAGAAGGATAATAGGCTCGAGTGATCTTGCTGTAGAGAACGTTTCTCAGAAATGAGGGATCCGTGTGCCCATTGAGCAAGTTGAGAGTGCGTTGACCGCCCAATCGTTGTTTCTTATGAACTAAATTCATGGAAACATTTAGGGGGCGCTTTCTCCCTTCAGGTACAGTCATGAACGAAGTATTTCCCCGAAACTTGATGCCTACTTCTTTATACTTCTTTCCATCTACGGTGAGAGTTGCCGGAACTTCGACATCTGTGTTCTTAAAGTCAGCGAGCTCTTTTTCCCATTCATCATCTTCAAAATCGATGAAGATCGTTCTCAATACATTGGGGGCGTAGAGGGTCGCATCGGGATACCACTTCACGTCACCCGGCTTGAGTTTTTTACCGGGTTTAGGAGGTTCAGTATTTCCACCCCTTCCCCCGGGGAAACGGCGAGGGCCGCCTCTTCGACCTGGATTGTTGGCTCGTGACTCTTTCAGATGAGCGCGTGCTGCTTTGCGCTCTTCTTTATTTAAGATGCCGTCTTTATCTTTATCGAACTTCTCAACTAAGGCTAGTTTTTGCCGGGATCTACCGAATCCCCCTCTTTGTCCTCCACGATCAGGGCGATCACCGGGCCCGCCTCTCTGGGCGTGAGCCAAAGGGCTGAGTAAGCATAGGCAGAGAGCGAGCTTTAGGGCTAAGTGTTTTTGGGACTTCATTTTAGACCTTTTGAAGGTGAGGAGATCTCGGTCTCCCCTGGGATTTAATTGTGATTTCGATTGGAAGAATACCAAGTGGATCCAGGTCACCTATGAGTGCGCACCCCATCGAGGGCAGAATTCAGAAATTAAATAGGCAACCTGACCACCCCTATTGAACCCCGTTGCTTTAAAGAAGTTTATAGTGAATTTACAGATTTTTATTATTTCTAAGCGATCGAAGAGATGAGGTGCTTAGTAGTAGGCTCGATCTTCGAGCCGTGTGAAGCGAGTACGTAATGTAGATCCAGGTCGTTAAAAAAGAAATTATATTGGGGCTGATCCCTCGCTAAAGCTTCGGGCTTAGTAGTAGGCTCGACCTTCGAGTCGTGTGAAGCGAGTACGTAATGTAGATCCAGGTCGTTTAAAAAAAGAAATCACATTGGGGATGATCTCCTGCTACTGCTTCGTACCTGAAGGCTAAAATAAAAAGAGGGAAAACCCTTCCAGGCTTTCCCTCTTTTTTGGTAACGACTAAAGAGTCTCTACCAGACTTGAAGGGTCATTCACTTAGCTGACCCGATTGTCATACCCGCGTTGGAAGTTTTCACCATCCCCACCAGAAAGATCTCCAACTTGAGTATCGCCACCAACCGCCGTGGTGTCCGCCGCCGTATCCTCCATAACCGCCGCGACATCGACGACGTCTACGTCGTTCTTCCTCACGCTCTTTACACCTCTTTCTCCACTTTTTCTTGCACTTTTTCTTGGGAGGGTCACAAGTAAAAGGCTCGGTAGGCAACGGAGTTGAAGAAGCACAGCGAGATGGACGAGACCCATCAACTAAAGGATTGTCAACTGGATTTCCACAACCACCAGCGGCTAAGTCGCGAAGGTACTGTTCGGGTAAGCCCTGATTAGTCGAATAGAAACTTGTGTCAGCACTTGCGACGTAAGTTCCCTCAGGAAGATCCTCTCCCCAAGTGCCTTCGACGGAGTAGGTCGTTACTCCTGGTTCTAAAAGAACACAGCTTGAAGTCGTCAAGACAGGTTCTAATTCGCCAGCATCGTTTTGAACACTTAAGGTAGCCTCAACGTAAATGTAGTTGACTCCACCTACGCAATTAGGATGGAGATCATCTGAAAATACAGCCCAGGAACTACAGTCAGCATTAATTTCATTAGCATCGAGAGTGTTATGACTCAACACTAAAAGTAAAGCTGCAGACAGAAAGCAAGATTGTTTGAAGAATGAAAGCATAGTTTTTTCTCCTTGTTATGCTTTGAAATGCGAAGAGGTGTTGATACTCGGGGTATTAAATCCTCTCCTTATTGAGCGGGTAATAAGGCAGGAATTTAAAGAGGTGGGGATGAGTGATGAAGAGTATCAATCCTCATACCAACTAGACCTAATGAGGTAACAATCAAGGCCTGCAATATCAGATAATTATTTATAGAGGCGTGAAAAGTATATGTATAAAAGTCCAATGTGAAGACATGGAAATTTCCAAGCCTTGGGCGCCAGTTACATTGACAGATACAGTTAAACAACCCTATGATTCGAGGATTTAGAATTAATATTCTATTCCTCTTAATTTGCTGCATTAATCCGAATGAAATCGATCCGAATGAAATCGACTCGAATGAAATCGACTCGAATGAAGCAAATGATATTGAGACCCTATTCAGGTGAGCATTTTAGAGAAAAGTCAGGTGTAAGCTGAACGCTAAACTGTAAAGTATCAGGTTTAGATGCTGAAACCTCAGGCAGAGGTGCTTCTTCATCAATTCCGCTTCGCTGGAATTATATTGTGTTAGAGGTCGTTAATGAAAGCCAAGTGAAATTGAATTAGGCTCAAATACATTTTAATCTTTGGTGAACGCAGGAGCTCCTGCCTTGATCCATTGATAAATGGTTTTAATCTCTTCTTCTGTAGGAGAGCCTAGATCGCTTGTCGGAGGAGGCATCATTCGTTTTTTATCGTCGGTTATCATAAGTTGGTACAGCTCTGAGTTGTCCGGGTCAAAGGGGATGACGACTTTTCGAATATGAAGAAGTAGCCGGTGGTGAAGAATCTTAATTCCTCCCTCGGCTTCGGAATATTTGTGGCAAGCATAACAATATTTAATGAGAGTTTTCTTAGCATCCTGAGCAATTTTAGACGGCTGGACCACTGGAGGTGTCGGATTCTCTTTAGATTCTTCTGGAAAGGGTGGAGCCCCTCCTAGTATCCAATCATCGAGGATATTTAATTCCCTTTCCGTCAACCGAGGGAGTTCCTTTTCTTTCTTCTCTGGAGGCATCGAGCCATCGGCGATGCGTTGAATGAGTCTAGAGTTTTCAGGTTCACCCGGAACGACGATTCTTCTCTTACTATTTAATAATTGATCATAGTCGAGAACGTCGAGTTCTTCGCTCACATCACTCGGGTCTTCACCGTGGCATTCAAAACAATTGCGCTGGAGAATTTCTCTGGCTTGTGGAGCCACCTTGAACGCTTGGTCGTAAAGATTACGTTGTTTTTGTCGCTCATTAAAGAACGCGATGATGGGTTGTGAAGCTGCGATCAGAATCAAAATTAAGATAGCAGTGCTTTGTTGTGGATGTCTTTTAATCCATTTACCCAGGCGGCGGCCGAACCCGACGTGTTGAGCAAAGACCGGCTTTCCTTGTTGGAAACGTTTTAAATCTTGGGCCAAGTGCTCTGCGGATTCATAACGATAATTGGAATTGAGTTCTAAGCATTTGAGACAGATGGCGTCGAGGTCGGATGGAAGGGAGGGGCGAATTTGACTGGGGCGCGTGATCTCTTCATTGAGAACTTGTTTTAGCAGGGTCGCCGGATTCGAAGAGAACGCTGATTCGCCAGTTAACATCTCAAAGAATAAAGTACCTAGTGCGTAGATATCGGTTTTAGGGCCGATCTCGCCTAAGGAATGATCTAATTGTTCGGGCGCCATATAACCCACCGTACCTAAAATTTCACCCGTTCGAGTATTGCCCGAATCATCGTTCAATCTTTTGATCAAACCAAAGTCGGTAATCTTGGGTTGCCCTTCTTGAGTAAGCAGAATATTGGCGGGTTTGAGATCGCGATGCGCGAAGCCTTGTTCGTGGACATTGTGGATGACTTCGGCGATCGTTTGAGTTAATCGTAAGGCTTCTAAGACATCGAGAGGGCCCTTCTCTAGGCGATCTTTGAGGCTCCCGCCTTGAACGAATTCCATCGAAAAGAAGGGGAGGGTGTCCGCTTGGCCGAAGTCGTAGATCTGAACAATATTTGGGTGTTTGAGGCTAGCGATCGCATGGGCTTCATCTAAAAATCGCTCCAGCTGCCGGGTACCCATCATCGAAGCATCGAGCATTTTGATGGCGACGGTGCGGTTGAGGCTAAGTTGCTGAGCTTTATAAACCACGCCTACTCCGCCACGGCCGATGACTTCTTTAATTTCGTAACCAGGAATAGTGGGAAGCTGAGGAGATTCGTAGTGGAGCAGATTTGAAGCTGTTTCTTCAGGATTCGATTGAGAGATTCCCAATAATGTTTCCATACGTTCCATCGCATGGATTTTCTGCATGAGCTTCTGAAGAAGCTCGGGATGATCCTTGCAGAGTTCTTCTAGTTTTGGATCTTCACCATCCTGGCGGAGTTCTTCCCATCGAACTAAAAGTTGGGCGAGTTGTTCTGATTCCGTCATTTAAATTACGTTTTGTGAGTCCGTTTGATAGATAGTTAGAAATCTGGGAAATGATCACCAACTTTTTCGTGGAGCAATAAGAGAGCGTTGTGCCATCGTCGTTGAATGGTTCTGACGGAAATCTCCAAAACTTTTGCAGCTTCGATTTGATTTAAGCCATCGTAGTAAATCAAATCGAAGACTTCTCGTTCATGCTCAGGGAGGGAATCGATTTGCTCGTGCAGTTCACACCACTGAGCCAAGGAATGGGGCTCGTTGGTGAGATCAGCGATTTCCAGGTGTTCATGTTTATTGGTATCAGTTCCAATACGAGTTTCGTGTTTTCGCCCCAAACCTCTCGGCCCAAAGTAATGACGAGCGAGATCGATAAGTTCTCTTCGAATTTGTAATGCCGATAAGGCCATGAAATGTCGCGGGGATTCCACCTCCACACTTTCTAGGGCTCGCATCAGTCGCATGAAGGAATTTTGAAGTACATCATCTGTTTCGACCCAGCGTCTCAAGCCGGGATAATCCCTCAGCATGTGTCGAGCTAGAGATTCCAAGCGCTGATTACTGTATTGAATTAATTCTGAGATGACCGAGGCGTCACGGTTTTCTTCACATAAGCGAAGAATCAATTGGGCGAGTTCTTGGTTTTCGTCAGAAGCTGGGGGCATGAGAGTCCAAATTTAAATCCAATATTAATAACCTTAATAACCAACCGGTATCGGCTGATTCAGTATCAATGGTGTCGATTATAAACGAGACTTTCAAAAGTTATCCCTCGTAAAAAAACTTTGTCGTACTTGAGAGTCGATTCCCGCAGGGAATAGGACTTGGAACGCTGTCTCTAGTTAAAGGGCGATATTCCACTGAATTTTAGCCCTCTTTCCTCTTGATACCAATTAGTGGTTTTGAGGTGTTTATGGACTCTCAAAAGTTAAAAAAATCAAATTTTCCCAAAGTGACTCTCGGCTTGCTGATTCTCTTTTTGGCTTTGATTGGCGGAGGAATCTATCTTTATTCAGCTCAAGCCGATGGGGCCCCAGCAACCCTCGTTTATTACATGGTTAAAAAGGCAGACTTGCCGATCACGATCACTGAGCGAGGTGATCTTCAGAGTCAGAGTGAAGAGCAGGTCCTTTGCGAAGTTGCGGATATCGAAGGAGATAACTTTAAAGGAACCGAAGTTCAATTTGTGGTGCCTAACGGGTCGACAGTAACTAAGGGGCAGCTCTTAGTTGAGCTTAATAGTTCTGGACACATCGAGAGATTAGATCGGCAAATTTTAGCCACTGAACGAGCGCGATCGGATCAGATTACGGCAAAAGTAAAATACGAAAACCAAAAAACTCAAAACAAAACTGCAGAAGAGGAGGCTGTCCTTCAAGTTCGACTAGCTAAGCTGGCATTGGAAGAATTTCTCGACAAAGAAGGGGGCACTTTTCATATCAACCTTCAAGATGTCGATATGTTGATTCAAGAAGCCAAAGCTGCTCAATTGATTGAGGAAAACAATCTTCGAGGAGTCGAACGCCTTTATGAGTTGGGTTACCGAAGTCATGGTGAATTATTCTCGGCTCAATTAAGTGCATTAAAATCAGAGCGGGCGCTGGCTTCTGCTTTATCAAAAAAGAAAAAACTCATCGGCTACCAGTTCAAGCGAACGGAATTAGAGCTTCAGGGTAAAGTTGCATCATCGGAGCGAACTTTGGAGCAGGTAAAAAGAGATAACGAAGCTCTTTTAGAGCAAGCCAAAGCTATCATGGACGCCGCTGAAGCTTCTTTTAAGAAAGAGATGGAGCGAAGGAAGAGATACCAAAATTACGTTGATAATTGCAAGATCCACGCTCCTCAATCGGGGATGGTGGCTTATCACGTGTGTCGATGGCATGCTCCAATACGTGAAGGGGGAACTGTTCAGCTTCGACAAGAGATCCTGTCGATCCCCGATTTAAAACGGATGCAGGTCCAAACCAAAATTCATGAGTCGGTTTTAGATCTCGTTCATAAAGGCTTGCCAGTAACTGTTCGTATCGATGCATTCCCCAATCGAACCTACTCGGGAGTCGTTGATTTCGTTTCTGTCCTACCCGATGCTGAAGAAAATTCAAAGGTCTATACGACCGTGATTAAAATAGAGGAGGAAGTTCAGCAGCTGAAACCCGGGATGACGGCACTTTGTGAAATTCATGTAGATTTACTGAAGGACGTGGTGAGTGTTCCAGTTCAAGCCGTGCAGCAAGTGAAAAAGGAAACTTGGTGCTATGTCGACACCGGAAATGGAATAGAGCGAAGAGAACTCATTCTCGGAGTGACGAATGAGAAATTTATTGAGATTAAAAAAGGCTTAAATGCCGGGGAAAGAGTTGTTCTCAATCCAGAGTCTTTCATCAAAGCTAACTCAGAGAAAGAAGCTGGGATTTCTCCCGATCAAGACATTCCCAAAAATATGAATCTTGACCTCATCGAAGAGGCTCGTCGCGAAAAAGAAAAAAGTGTCAAAAAGCTGAAGAGTAAATAGGGAATGTCTTTCTCCATCCTAAAATTCGCTCTAAGAAATATTCTCCTTCATAAATTGAGGAGTTCGTTAACTCTTCTCGGCACGGTGCTCGGCGTGGGTTCCGTTATTTCGATGTTGGCAATCGGTGAGGGAAGTAAGGAAAGGGCTTTAGAACAAATTCGTAAGCTCGGAGCCAATAACGTCATCTTGAGATCACTGGAAGAGAAGCAGGAAGAAGATTCCCCACCTGATCGTGAGGTACCTTTTAATGACCGAACTAAGAAAGGTTTGAAGCTCGAAGACTTCGATCGCTTACTCGCAACGATTCCAACAATTGAAAAAGCCGTTCCCCTCGCTGTCGTGCGTCAAGATGCCCAGCACGCCAGGCGTCGCATGCTACAAGCTAGGGTTTTAGGTACGACGGCCGCCTACTTTCAAATCAAATCCTTAACTTTAGAGAGAGGACGTTTTCTGTCCGATACGGATCAGAATCTGGCTCAAGCCGTAGGAGTCATCGGCGAGGGGGCGCGAGCTCATTTATTCGGGCACGAAGACCCACTTGGTAAGAGCCTTTTACTGGGAAATATTGCGGTGACCATCATCGGTGTATTAAATTCGCAAGGATCCGGAAATGCCTCTCCTGGTGCAGTGGATTCTGAAAATTTCAATAACGACATCTACATTCCGCTGCGAACCTGTCAACAGCGATTTAAAGAGCAGTTCAAGAAAAGGGAACTCAACGAAATCACTCTTTCAGTTGATGAAGATCGCTGGGTGAGCCAGACGGCTTCGATGTCGAGGGCAATACTTCTTCTTAACAATAAGAAGAGAGATGATTTTGAGATTCAAGTCCCATTAGAGCTTCTACAGCAAGCAGAGCACGAAAAACGAATTTGGAATTTGGTCTTAGGATCGATTGCCGGTGTTTCGTTACTGGTGGGGGGGATCGGAATAATGAATATCATGTTGGCAACGGTTACGGAGCGAACGAGGGAAATCGGCATCCGTCGTGCTCTAGGAGCCAAGCGAAGAGATATCACTCTTCAATTCTTAATTGAAACGATTACTCTATCGATGATGGGAGGCATGATTGGAATCGCCTTCGGGATTCTTCTCCCCAAAGCGGTGTCCAGGTTTTCAGAGATTGAAACCTCGCTTTCACTCGAGCCCATATTGATCGCATTTTTTATTTCCGTCGGTATTGGGGTTGTCTTCGGAGTTTATCCCGCACGTCGAGCCGCGCTTTTAGATCCAATTGAAGCCTTGAGGCATGAATAGTAGCCGGCTCACCTCGTGAGCCGGGAGGGTATAAAGAAATAATTTTAAATAGATGAGAGATCTTACCTATCGTTATTGTTTAATATTGATCTTGTCGTTGTTTACTCTTTCCAAACCGGCTCACGGGGTGAGCCGACTACTTTAAAATTATTACCCTCATTGTTTACGGCATCTGGTGTCGCCAAAATTCCTTTCGTCACTTCGAAACTAACCCCAACGATGAAAAGCTTCCTACCTCCCCTCTGCTTACTCCTGGCCCTGATCTCAATCATTGGAGCCTTTATTCTACTCTCACAAGATCCTCCTGAAGCCAAGATGGAATTACATAAAGCGAGAGTTGAAGGCAATGAAGATTTACGACAAGGATTAGAACAAGATTTAGAACGTCAGAAATCCGTTCGTAAGATCTTGATCGTCGGGCTTTTTGCCAGTGGAGCTCTTTTCATTTGTTCGGCTTTTGTGACGATGGAGAAGAAGACGGGATGGAATACTAAAGGTGATGAGAAATAAATGGTAACTACCGCTGAAGCATTACAGTCCTTGAGGGACGATCCTGAATCGTTTTTAAAAACTAACTGTATCATTATCGCGGGTGGAGCGACTCGAAACCCGGGTCCAACCATCTTCAGGATGTTTGAGGGAGACACCGATGTACGCAGTGCGGGTTCTGTCAGATTTTGGAAAAAGAAGGCTCGTACTTTTTGGTCGGTTAGAATTTCAAATAATAACGGCGGTGACCCGGGCCCTGGTGTTGTTTTAGCGGATGACGAATTCGAAGCTTACTATATTCCTATGAAACAAGTAGGGGATACCGTCATGCACACCTTTGGGCAAGTCCCAACGGATGGATCCCAAACTATCGTATTAACCTCTCAGCTCACCGGCTGTACCTTCGGCTATTCCGCTGTCAATGGGCACTTTTTTGCAGCTCACCTTCAACCCCCACGCGATGCAGGAATGACTCAAGCTGTTAAACAAAGAACGATGGCTGATCGTATTCAAGCCGGGATGGGGGGAACGGGAAAACTCATTCGAAAGGGTGAAGAGTACCAAGATATCGCCACCGTTTTAGGGCTCTATCGAAATAACCAGTGGGATATGTTTATGCAACGAATCGATTGGAACCCAGGAGATGGTACGAATGGGTTCAAAGAAATCGCTGGGGTGATGAAATTATAAGCGAATCTTTATGTTGAGCTACCGGTAGGGGGAAGAACGGTACATGGCGTGGGCAACTACTTATATTGTTTGCTCCCAGATGACTTCGAAGTAACCGATCATCATTTCGTCATCCGATTGAAGGCCGAAGTATACCGTTTGGCCGGGATCGGGGTTGTTAGGATTGTTTTTACTATTATCGAAAATGGCGGTGGCTTTGAGTTTGGTACCTTTCGGAATATCTTTAGGTTCTTTGAATATGTAGCCAATTTGCCAGTCGAAGTCGTAGTTGGGTACGTGGAGCAAAGTTTCCTTTTCACCGTTGGGGTACTCAGCGACAAAGGTAAATTCTTTACCACGAAGATGCATGTGTGGGCCTAATGCGAGCATTTTGGCATTACGAGGAAACTTGAATTCAGTTTCAATTTTGTGGGCTGGCTCGTTCGGGGGAATTTCGATGACGACAGTTGAAGTTCCGTGGCTTTCAACCGCTTCCTCCGGGGGCCCATCCGCGAATTTCAACGCGAGTTGAGTGATGGATTCGTGCTCTTTCCCATTAGGAGTGTAGTGAATTTGAAACCAGAGTGTTCCGCCCGCCGGTAAGAGTTTGGCTTGGCCTTCCGGATAAACCTGGGAAGAGTCTCCCGCCATGGCGCCTAAGAAGTACCCATCTAAGCCACCCGCGTTACCCACAAACATATGTTTAGCATTTTTACGATTGCGCCGCATCCATTTACCGTATTCACTGCGCTTTGCTCCTTGTAGAAGGGAAATGGGATTGAATCTCGGCCGCCAAAATCTTTTTCCTGCACCTGGGTGCGGGGTATAGGGAGGCTTAACAAAAGTTAAGACATGGTGCACGACCTGAGGAGCGGTCGAAATAAACTGAGCGGCTTGAACCCATTTGTCTTCTTTGAAGTTGGTTTGAACCGAGACGTACCGGTAGGGGACTCGGCCTTCCTTAGGTACTTTGTAGGATTCGGTGGTGTAGACGATATCGGGCTCTCCGATCGTCCAACCATCCTCCCATTTGATAGGCGGAGGAGCATCTTTATTATTTCCTTTAGGAGCTCCAGACTTCACCCATTCCTGAACCAGTTGAATTTGATTCTCAGTGAGCGATGAATCGTTTCGAAAATGACCGAACTTAGGATCGGCGTGCCAGGGAGGCATGAGGCGGTCGGTGACGACTTCTTCAATTGTGTCCGCCCAACCTTTAATGTCTTTGTAATCCACTAAAGGAAACGGGCCTATGCCATTTTCACGGTGGCATTTTTGACAATGTTTTTGTAGCAAGGGTTGGATGTCTTTGTGGAAGGTGACTTTAGGATTTGCATCTTCTTCAGTCAATTTCTGTTGATCGGTTTCCCACTCAAATCCCAGAGCGCAGCCGAAGGCTTCGGTCTGAGTTTGGGCGAGGGGTTCTGCCTTCAGAATTGCACTTAAAGCATTTTCTAAATAGTTATTTTCAGCTTTAAATTTTCGATAGCTTGAGCGAGTTCCATTGTCGTTTGTCTTAAACCCGTATTGATCATCGATGGCCCCTTTGTATCTCAGTTTTCCAAAACGATCGATCACCAAGACTTCAGTGGTTCGAGTTACATTAAATGCTCGTGCTAAACGGCCTTTTAAGTCTTGAACAACCCCGAAAGAAACGGGGCGTTCTTTTAACTCAGCTTTAATTTCATCGAGGTTGTCTTGAATGTTTGAATGGATTTGAAAGAATTCAACTCCTTGGGATTTAAATTTATTGTAGAGATCGTTAAGTCGAGGTGAATAGACCTGAGCCATAGGGCAGCCAATACCGGTCCAAGCGAAAACATAAGCTGAAGGTGTGATGATATTCCCAGTCGAATCTGGGGAGAGAAAGTGGAGGCTCATTCCAATCCCGTCAATAGAGTCCAAGGTAAACTCAGGAACTTGATCCCCGACCTTTAAACTGACGGATGGGAGTTGAATCGTTTTCTTTGGTCCGACGCATGATCCAGAAGTCAGCGCGATCGCAAGGGCGATGATAAAACAAAGAGTAATGTTGGTTGAACGGTTCATCATTGAATTCCGTATTAATGAATTCTTGCCAGGGCACTTCATCATTGAAAGTGACATGAAAAGGGAATTGTAGCTGAGGCAGCTCTATCGATAAAGAGAATGATAAATTAGAAAACGGGAATGAAATTTTGGCTAAAGTTGAATTTGTAAGAATTTGTCTTCTTCATAGAACAGTTGTGTGGGATTTTCACTCAAAGTAGCCGGTTCAGCCCCTGAGCCGGTTCTTGGTGTGGAAATCATTTGGGGATTCATCCTCAAACACTGAATACAAGCTGCGCTTTTCTTGCAGTTATTGTCGGTGAAATCCCGCCCCATCTCCGGCTCACGGGGTGAGCCGACTACTTTCGCTCCGAGTTTAAAACCTTCTTCAAACTCCCACGCCACATCAATCCAACCACCAGCGTGGAGGCGCTTGAAGCCGAAAGGATCGCTCCGTAGTTTAAAAGTAATTTGTCTTCCAAAAGTGAAAACAGGACCTCGAAGGTGCAGGAAATCAGGTACATAAAAGCTAAATAGAGAAGCATTCCATCCTGATTTTTTTTCTTCCAACATTTATAAAAAACATAGCCGGTGGTGGCTGCGACGATGGAGCCCAAGAGCCAAGCGGTAAGCGTCCAAAGCAATTCATACGATAAGGCTTGGAGTCGAAAAACTCGAAGTGCGTATAAGTTTAAAAAACTGAACCAAATAACAAAGTAAAGCCCCGAGACGATCAATGGGATACGGTGAAATCGATCCAGAGCTAAGCCCAAAATGACGATGAAGCCGACTAAATTTGGAGCCGTCTGCACCACAAACACATCGACTCCACTGATCACCGTGCCGCCAACCGCGTAACCCCAAGCCATTTTCCATAGAGACCAATGGTCCGATTGAAAGGGGAGGAAGTAGGAGACGATGGCAGTGAGGGAACTCAAGCAAATGATGAGCGAACTCAATGTTAATGATTTCTGAACTGGGTTCGTCATAAGTAAAGGCTCAACATGTGGCCAAATTCTTACGAATTCGGCTACGTTCACTCTTTCATTTAAAAACTTTATCCTATGTCAGTATTGAACTTAAGAATATCTTAGAATTATTTAAGCCAGTTTCAATACCAGCACCGTTATTCAGTTAGATTCACATAGAAAGGGATTTGATTGACGGATGGAGAACTGATCCAAGCCATACGACAAGGGCAAAGTCACGCCTTTGATCTGCTCTATCAGCGCCATCGAGAAGCGGTTTTCCGCTACGCTTGCGCGTTGAGTGGTCGCATTATGGATGGAGAGGATTTGCTCCAAGAAGCGTTTTTGGGAATGATCCGAAACATTAAATCGATTCGATCCACTCATTCTGTATTACCTTATCTCTTACGATCCGTTCGAAGTCGGCACATCGATCAATTGAGAGCATTTTCCAATCGCGCTAAGGCGATCGGAGAACAAGATTTTTTTTCCGAAGATCCCCATCCGGAATCGATAACAATGGAAGGTGAGCGCTTGACGATTCTGTTTAATGCTCTCGCCGAACTGTCGGATGTTCACAGAGATGCCGTTTTGCTAAAAATTTACGGCGGTCTCAGTTATTCGGAAATTGCTCTCCTCCAAGAAGTTCCCCAAGCCACGGTGAGAAGTCGTTATCGAAGTGGTCTCGGTCACTTGAAGAAAATCTTGGGTAAGGGGGTTTAATATGACAGATCAAGAATTCAAAAGTTGGTTAGAAGACCAAGTCCCGAAAAGTCCTTCAGCTGAATTTGATCAGAAGTTGAAGAGTCAGGCTCAAGGTTTACTTTCACCTCAAAGCTCTACATTTAAGTTTAAGCGAATTTTATTGGTGGTGGCGATTATCCTCGTCGTTCTCACCTTTTTGCCATTGGTTATCAATCTCTACTTGGGGCGGGATAAACCGAATGAGTGGAATCAACTCAAGGCTTTCAGAGGGGGAAGGTTCGAAGTTCATGATGCCGCAAAATACGAATTCACTTCGCCTTATTCTCGCCTTCAGCTCACCGAAGGCGAAGTTAGGGCAATCCCTTCTGACTATCCACTCGAAGTGGCGTTTAGCGGTGGATTTCTAAATATCGAAAAAGGTCGATGCTCGGTCAACATTCAGCGAGTGAAAGATAAATCTATGAATCAAGGCCCAACCTCCGCATCTCCAATTGTTAGTTTCGTGACTGTAAGCATCTTGACGGGAATGACCTGGTTAGATTTTGACTCTGAACTTCATCTTGGGGAACCCTTGTCACTTTCCCCTAAGGATGTTGTTTCGTTCAATCTCACAGAGAATGGTCGTCTTCAAAACTTTTTAATCAATGGAGCTGAACTCGCGGAACTGTCTCTGGATGAATCTCTCCATTTTTTAGGACGAATCGTCAGTGCTGAAAACGGAAAACCAATTCCTAAGGCTCGAGTTCATTGGGCTAAAGATCTTTCACCAAAGAATGATGGAAAGGTGATTTACCTCTCTGATGGAAAAGGGCGACGCGGTAGATATTTTCGGTCTCCATTTGAAAAAGGTATTCGCGATACGGGCCTATGGTTTCCTTTCGACGCTCAATTGGGAATCGAGGCTACCACAGTAGGTACAGCTGGATATTTTAAACTCAGAAAACCAAAAAAGGGTGAGTCTTTAATCATCGAAGCGGATGGTTACAAGGCCTATCTATCGCAGGTGATTCAAAAGGTCGATAAGATCGAATCCGGGAAAACCTACAAACTCAGTCGATATCATACGATTGAAGGTCAAGTTGCTCTGATAAATGGGAAGCCGATCCATCCTGCAGCTGAAGTACGTTTTTACGTTACGCATAAAATCCCGGCAACAGAAAAGACCGCTCGTTGGTCGGTCGATGTGAATGAAGAAGGCAGGTTTAATATTGCAACTGACGATGTTAAAGAAGTTCAATTGCTGACTTCCGTCACCGGATGCGAAGATCAACGCTTGAATATCCAACTCAATAAAGACCAAAAAGCCACCCCATTAAAATTAATACTAGCTCCTCGGCCAGCTACTTTTGGAAGTATCGTAACCACGGATGGGAAGCCCCTCCAAGGAGTGGATATCACGATACGAGAATTTGATGGATCGAGTTCGAGGGAAAAAAG
The DNA here is from genome assembly GCA_028280485.1 of Planctomycetota bacterium. GTDB lineage: Bacteria > Planctomycetota > UBA8108 > UBA8108 > JACQVS01 > JANQLS01. Next base: position 18,861 of record JANQLS010000012.1, on the reverse strand, counting down.
GAAGAGAGGGGTAAAGACGAACTCAAAAGGTCTGTTTATCTCTAATGTGAGTTCAACGAGTCTCGAGTTAGAAACGTTTAAAGAGGGATTTAAAGTTTGGAAGGGAAAAGCCGATCCCAACCAATCCCTGAATATTACTCTTCAGCCAGCGATCAAGCAGATCGTTGAGGGTTTGGTTGTCGATTCAAAGGGTCATCCCGTGAAAAATCTTGGAGTGTCGGCCACTCGAAAAGCTGGGGGGGATCTTGCTTTTGGAAAAGTTGAAATCGAATCCCAGACTCAAGAAGATGGTCGGTTCAAATTTGAGTTGTATCCTGGTCGTTACCTGATGACCTTGCATCCTAAGTATTCAAAAGAAGTGACCCTTTATGGGGCGCCTTATTTGACGATCGTTCCTTGGAGTAAGGAAAATCGTTTGAGTTTACCGTTCTCAATTGGAACTGTCGAAGTGACTTCAGATAAGAAGCTCCCAGTTCTCAGAGTCAACTTGCCAGAAATGGGTTCCATTCAAGGATTCGAAACATCGCCGGCTCAGGGGAGACCATTAAAGCAAAGTAACATCGGTTTACTTTCCTATGGCATTCGTGATTGGGGAACAGTGATCGCCTACTTAAAAACTGACCTTCAAGGCAAATTCGTATTTGAGAATTTAGCTCCAGGTCGATACGGGTTGTCTAAAGATCAACACATTCAACTCATCGAAGTTGAATCTGGTTCGAATGAAGTTTTCTTAGATACGAAAACGGCAGTTGTAGCCGGTTCGGTCCAAAGAGACGGCAAGCCCATCGGAGTTTCTAAAGTGATTTTCGGCCGATGGGAAAAGGGGGAATTAACTCACACCACTTACTGCCGAACGAACGCCCAAGGGGAATTTGAGCATACGAAAGTGCCTTTAGGTAGGGTTTCTGTTCTTATTTCAGATCAGCGCGTTACTGGTACGACCATGATGACAAAATTAGATCTTAAAGAAAATGTCCGAGGTTTGAAGATCGATTGGCCCAAAGTTCAAATCAAGATCAAAGCCCAAAAATCACTTCCTAAAAACTCAAGAGTTAAAGTGAAGTTTCTCGAATTCGATGGCTTGGTGCTCAAGAGATTGGCTCAACCGCATTACCTCACTGCGGGAACGGCCCAAAGCGATGATCAATTAAACTATGTCTTAAAGGGAGTGAGCCCAGGAAGGTACCTCGTTTACTTCGACGGGGAAGGCATCGATGAACGAATTGAGATCGCCGTTGAGGATCAGGATGTCACTCTCCAGCTCGAAAATTCATCGGATTAAAATCAGTTTATAAATCTCAAAATTTGTTTTTAGCGCTATCGATGGAATAAAATGTGAATCGTATTTGCCACTTTTGATTCATAGGCTGATTCCAAACGAATAGGGAAAGATATCAATGCGTTCCTTTTCGGTAGTGTTCCTTTTCACTTTTTTAATTCTTGAACGATCTTATTGCCAAGATTCCCCTTCTTTACCTTTTTCAATTCCTGAAAGAGTTGATGTTTCCTCAAATAAGCTTTCCCAAATTGATGCTAAAGTTCAAAAACATCTAACTGATAAACGTATTGCGGGCGCGGTGACGATTGTTGCTCGCAAGGGTAAGGTCATTCATTTCAAGGCTTACGGGCACCAAAACATCAACGCTAAGATTCCCATGAAGAAGGGTACGATTTTCCGTATCTATTCCATGACTAAGGCGGTGGCGAGTGTGGCGATCATGATGTTGGTTGAGGAGGGAAAGATAGATTTGGATGCTCCCGCCTCTAAATACCTTCCAGAGCTGAAGCACATGAAGGTCGGTAAAGAGACCCAGAAGCGCGAGATGACCACGCGTGATCTACTGCGCCATACTGCAGGCTTTCCCAACAATGTCACTACGGATCGTGCTTTCACCCAAAAAGGTTTACCTTCGATCAAGCACAGCACTCTCGAAGAGATGATGAATCGACTTCGTCATGTCCCCTTGATTTATCAGCCCGGTACGAAATGGCATTACAGTTTCGGGACGGAAGTCTTGGCCCGGTTGGTTGAAATTGCTTCTGAGAAATCCTTCGATGTCTTTTTAAGTGAGCGCATCTTCATGCCTTTAAAGATGGTGGATACGGGTTTTCACGTTCCTAAAGAAAAGCGCCATCGCTTTTCACCTATGTACGGACGAGGATTACGAGAGGTCGATGCTCCACAACCGGGTATTACTGGGAAATTCACTTTCGAAAAGAATCCGAAATTTTTGTCGGCGGGTGGAGGTCTGGTTTCAACTGCAACTGATTTCATGCGCTTTCTTTTGATGCTTGAAGGCAGGGGAGAATTAGAAGGCCGGCGCTTCCTTAAAGCTTCAACCGTAGTGGAGATGACCAAGAATCAACTTCCTAAAGGATTAGAAATTCACATGGGAGCTAAGGGAAGGGGATTCAGTTTAGGATTCGCGGTAAGAATTCGGAAGATAGATTCTGCACCCTCCTCAGTGGGTGAGTACGAATGGTACGGGGGAGCGGGTACTGAATATTGGGTGTCTCCTAAAGATGAACTCGTGGTGATTACCTTGACTCAAATGATGCCTATGGTGTTTTTGAGTCAAGAAATCAAGCCTATCGTTTACGGCTCAATAATTAAAGAGAAGAAAGCTTCCACTTACAACCCCAAAGACCGTAAGAGTTTTTTGCTTTTAGATTCACGCATTATTGAAAGTCAGCAAAACGCTATTTTAACTTTGGGGAGGGTGACTAAAGATAAAAACAATCCATTGTTCGTTGCGGATAAGCCTTGGGAACCTCGTTATGACAATATGTACCCCAATGTCATCTATGATAAGGAAGAGAAGCTTTATAAGTGTTGGTATTGCCCTTTCATTATCGATGAGCGAACGAGTTTAACCCCGAAAAATAAAAGGAATCCCCAATCGACTCACTACATGTCAAAAAAGCCCAATAAGAGGGATGAAGCTATTCTCTATGCGACTTCAAAAGATGGTATCCACTGGGAGAAGCCAGAGCTGGGTATTGTTGAATTTAACGGCAGTAAGAAAAATAACATCGTCGTACGAGGGCCATCAGGGGCTGGAGTTTATAAGGACCTACAAGATCCTGATCCGAAGAAACGCTACAAAGCCTTTTACGCCGCTCAAGTGGGCTACATGCAACTCGTTCGATTTTCTCCTGACGGATTGAACTGGGGGCCTGAAATCAAATGTCCCGAGATTCAAATACAAAGTGATTGCCACGCGAATTTGATTTGGAGCCAACTACTCAAGAAATATGTAGGAATCGTTCGTCACTATGATCGAGTTCCGGTTGTTGGTAATCGTAAGATCGCCCGTACTGAGAGTAAAGACGGGGTGAATTGGACGAAATCCGAACTCATTATTTCAGGGCATCCCCAAAAGCAAGCTCACGATATGGTGATCTTTGAAGATGGCGGTGTGTTTCTTGGGCTCATCGGAATGATGTATTTTCCGTCAAAAACGGCCCGTGACGGTGTGCGTCAACACATTGAACTAGCCTGGAGCCCCGATTCGGTGACCTGGCATCGAGTTTGTAAAGGTAGGCCACTGATTGCTCCTACCCCAAAAAAAGAACGCAAGTATGGAACTATGCCCTACGATTGGGGAGCTTTGTTCCCCTCTCAGCCGGTTCTACATAAAGATGAAGTCAGAATCTATTACGGAGCTAGTGATTGGTTTTTCTTTGATTGGAGAAAGAGTGGTTTAGCCTTAGCTCGATTACGGAAAGATGGTTGGGCGGGGTATGAGCCCAATAATCCAAGAAAGATATCTTTCGTCCAAACGGTTGCTCTTGATTTTCCTCACCTAAATATCCTTGTGAATGCTGACATTCAACCGGATGGAAAAATGATTGTTCGTCTTTTGAATAAGAATAACCAGCAATTAGCGGAATCAATACCCATTCAAAAAAGCGTTTCTTCTTATAAGTTAAAGTGGAAAGATTTGTCTAATCTTCAACAGGATTCACTTCAAGGATTGAAGTTAAGCTTCGATCTCTCTCATGCGAAAGTCTATTCTTTTAATTTTCAGTAGGTGCTATTTTATTATTAAGAGTTTTCGCCTTCCTCGCTTCTTCTCCGGCTAATAAACCCACCTGTATGCCTCCTCCATTTGAGGAGTAGTAAACTCTGCCGTTTGAGGCAAAGGCTCCTACGCACATCAAGACATCGACCGCTGGTCCCGTCCAAAGAAGTTTCATCTCATCTTTTGAATCATAGATATCCATATTGGATCCTAAGATAAAAGGTTCGCTGAAAGTGAAGCGGGTACAGTTGTAGCCTTTAAGCATCTGGCCGATGACTTTTCCGGTATGTCGGTCGAGTTTATAGCTGTGCTTATACTGAGAGTGAGCAAATAAGAAATTCGGAGTGGGTGTCACGACGTGAATCGCACGAGAGATGGGATCTGATTTCCACACTAAGGATCCATCTTTACCATCGAGGCACCAAATTCGATTCGTTTTTCCTTCGATGGGATTGTAGCCTCCTAAATAGAGTCGTGTGCCTTTTCCCTTCAGAACTTCACCCGAAATCGTGCAGCCAGCATGGGTGAAGTGCTCCGTTGTGTTCCAGATAAGATCACCCGATTGAGGATCGATCTTACAGGTGAAGCCACCGACCTTCTTCGCTCCGAAATAACAAGAATAGTAAAGTTTCCCATCGACTAAGCACATACCGGCATCGTCTCCACCTGAGCCGAACTCATGGAAGTCGTGGCTCCATATTTCGTCGCCTGTTTTTAAATCCCAGGCTTTTAGCAGAGGGCGATGGTCTTTAGGGAATCCAAAATTACTTTGGTGTTCAAAGAGCCATTTGTCTGCGGTGTATTTTCCCGAACTGAACAAATAGATCAGTCGATTTCCGCTGACAATTGGAGGCAATTGACGATTCCAACTCGGGGAACCACTAAATGGAGCTTCCCAAACTAATTTTCCATCCGAGGCTCGTAGGCAACGGAGTAAGGATTTTTTTAATCCAGCTTGGGGGATATAGAGATGCTCATCGTAGTAAAGTGGTGCAGTGAAAGAAACGTGCACCCCGGGCCAATACCTTCGCCAAAGCAATCTCCCGGTCGTTTGTTCGACGGCAAAGATTTGACCCTCGGCCGTATGGGTGTATAGACGTCCTCCTCCGCAAACAGAAAAGTGTTTCACGGTACCTTTAAACCTCCGGATCCAATCGACCTTAAACGGAGGTTGAATCATTTCTAAAGTTTGATTGGTGTTTTGAAAGTTGCCAAAATTAGTGAACCAATCGAACTTAGAATCGGAGAATTTGTTTTTTAAAGGAGTCCGAATTCTTTCTAGGCCGAGACTATCAGTGGGGAGTTGAGCTTTTCCGTTGGCTCCATAGATATATAAGTAACCATCTTCAGAGCCGAAATAGATTTTTCCATTAGACAGAGCTACCGGAGACGTCACGGCTTTCCCGAAAGCCGTAGGGAGTTTTGAAACTGTTTTAAGCTGAGAAAGGGAAGTAAGGTAAACGTTTCCGTCTAAGCCACCGTAGATAGCTTTATCTTTACTTAGAATGGGAGACGAAATACTGGGATAGCCACTCGTTCGGGTTGTTTTACCCTCTCGGTGTAAGTTGAATCCATTTTCTTCTTCCGGCCGGCAACGGTAGATATCAGAACCGCGAATACTCACGGAGGAAAAGGAGAGCAATGAATCGGATTTCCAACTGGTGACCGTTCCCGGTAAGGTCTTTGACTCACCCTTACCGTCTTTTAAACTGAGGATTTCAACACTTCCATTATTGTCCCGTCGATGCCATTGACGATATACATTTCCATTGGCACCGATCGAGAGACCCAGAGTACAAGGACTTTCTCGACGTCCGCGATAAGATCCTTTATGGATAGCTTGATCTCCGGCATCCTCTAACCAAGTCACTTCACCTCCTGCGGGGAGGACGATGGTCTTTCCGTGAACTGCGATATTCCTTGAGCATAGGAATTGATCTCGCCACGTAGCCCGTCGACCTCGTTTCGCCCAATCCTCGCCGCTCCAACGATTCCCGTGGAAATCCAGGCGCTCTTTAACAAAGTCCCATTTCCAGCGAATCTTTCCCTGTGGAGTAAAGGAATAAACCTGTGATCCCAAGGTCGAGAGATAAACTTTTTCACCTTGAACGACGATCGCAGAAAATATGGGCTCTCCTAGATTCAACTGATGAACGACTTCACCGTTTGAACCCTTTAAAGCCAGGTACCAGCCGGACTGGGTTCCCACATGAAGTACTCCATTGAGATAGGCGGGAGTGCTTATGTTATTCACATTCCCGGCAGCTGAGGGATGGGTAGAAGGATTTTGAGTTGCGGGAGACTGGTAAGTCCAAAGCTTCTCTAATGTGTTTTGATCCCAACAAAAGACCTTCCCGCTTCCATCTAAAATAAAAATTTTACCGTCGCCAATAATAGGGGAGGTAAAGATGGCATCGCTCGTTTTTTTCGTAGCGATGAGTTTTAAAGTTGTGTCGATTTTAAAGGTCGGGGCATCGCCAGAATGTCGACTATCGAATTTATATTGAGGCCAGTCTTCAGCTTGAACTATAGATCCGATGAAGAGGGATAGGCATGCGACAATAAAAAACGAGATGGACTGTTGGCTGATGAGTTTAAACATTGGAGATCGAGGTGATAGACCGTGAAATGAGAGTTAACGTATCAACAAATGGAAGCCTCAAGATGTTGAGGCCTCAGCACTCCGGTCTTTATCATGAGTGAGGTCGATCAAAAATGAAATTAAATAGTTTAACGCCTCGTCGTTTTTGTTAATCGAAATCGATAATATCCTCTAATGCATCAAAGAAGCCCCAACCCTTTTTCTTCTTCTTTTTCTCTTTTTTGTACTTCTTCTCTTCGTATTCGTAAGACTCTTCCCGCCGCTCTTTTTTCTTGGGAGGGGTAATGGCGAATCCCTCATCGATCCCGCCGGACTCTTCTTCCCTAACGATGGCGATGATTTTTTGGAGTTCACCTCGGTCGAGCCAGACACCTCGGCAGCTTGGGCACACATCGATGAGGACATCCTCATAGTTGGTAACCTTCATCGGCATATCGCATTCTGGGCAAGTTGAAAGGGGCATGAGTCCTCCTGAACGAACTCTTGGGAGATTTCTGATGGCCGTTGGTAATGAAATTAAACGATTTGAAGTACGTCAGAATACCGGATTCTTCACGAATTTCAACTGAAGGTGGTTTCCCTGAGATCCTGTGCGATAATTTTTCTTAGAACACATGAGTGAATTTACTGGAATCCATTTCCCTAAAAGCCTACCGGGAAGAAGCAGGGAAATCAGTCTCCAACTATGGCGGTTACGAAAATGAATTTTCTCATCAAATCACTCCTTTCTCTTCAAGCCATTTTAATCAGTTTCTTTTTGAGTGGGTGCCTTCAATTCCCAGCCACGATCTCTGATTTCAAAATAATGACCACCTCCCAACAAGAGCTTGATGGAACTCCCCTCAGAGTGACTTTTTTTGAGGTGGGATTGGGCGATTGTATTTTAGTTGAGACTCCCACTGGAGAGGTGGTACTTATCGACGGTGGAGTCGGGTGGTATTGCGATCTTATTTTCAATTATTTAGAGTCTCAGGGCATCACTCGAATCAACAGCATGATCGTGACGCATCCTCATTATGATCACTATGGAGGATTCCCCGAAATTTTAGAACGTTATAAGCCCGATCGGTTTTACCACAATGGTGCTCCCGATTTTTCATCTAAGTATTTAGAACTACTCAACATAGTTAATAAATACAAGATTCCGGCCCAGTCTCTGCGGAGAGGAGATGATCTTTCTTCCGTCTTCGGTCCCCAAGTTCAATCCCAAGTGTTGTATCCGAATGAGAAAGCCGTCACGCTCGACAGCCAAGACGATTTCAACGATGGCAGTATCGTTATTAAGTTAGTTTATGGGGAGAGCAGTTTTTTATTCACCGGCGATGTTGAAGAAGATGAAGAAGCTCGGCTGATTGAGTTAGAGGGAGATAACTTGAAATCGGACGTTTTGAAGCTGGGTCATCATGCATCGCTCTTCAGTGGTACGGTTGAATTTTTTGAAACCGTGAGTCCACAGATTGCGATTGCTCAAGGCACACAACTCGCCGATATTTATCTTTTTTATCCTCGTCCCAGTTACGGAATCATCAGTCGATTGAAAAAATTGAATGTGCCTCTGATCTATCCAAAGAAGGATGGTACCATCCAGGTGGTTTCTGATGGGAAATCTTGCCATTGGAACAGCTTGACGCAGTTAGAGAGCACTCCTATTAAATTGAACATTCCATGAAAAAAACAGCAAGTGAACGGGCTCTAATACTCATCGTTTTTCTTTGTCTACAAATATCATTTGTGGGTCAAAACGAGCTGATAGCGAACGAAAAGCTCTCAAAATCCAAAGTGCTTTCTGCGATGAAAAGAGCTTCGAAGTACTTTCGAGAAACTCTCGCTTACCGTGGAGGTTACGTTTATCTCTATTCAGTGGATCTTCGTCAACGCTGGGGAGAAGGAGCGGCTCGGCCTACTCAGATTTGGGTAGAGCCTCCTGGAACTCCCGCAGTGGGTTTAGCTTTTTTAAATGCCTATCAAGCGACCGATGATAAATATTTCTTAGAGGCTTCACGAGAGACAGCCCAAGCCTTAATTCTCGGCCAACTTCAATCCGGAGGCTGGGCGAATCAAATCGACTTTAAGCCGTACAAAAATGGAGGAAATTATCGAAAAATGAAAGGGGGGCGAAGAAATCGCTCTTCTTTAGATGATGATCAAACCCAAGCTAGCCTAAAATTTTTGATGCAACTCGATAAAGAGCTCCGGTTTAAAGATAAAGCGCTCCATGAAACGGTAGAGTATGCCTTGAAAGCTCTCCTCGACCATCAGTTCCCCAATGGTGCCTTTCCTCAAGGTTGGGATGATAAAAAGCAACCCGATCCCAAAGTGACTAAAGCAAGTTTTCCTGATTACGACTGGAGGACTGAACGAAGGATTAAAGAATACTGGGATCTCTACACCTTAAATGATGATCTTGCGAATGATGTAGCGGATGCTTTGATCCTTGCTCATCAAATTTATAAAAAAAAGGCCTACAAAATGGCTTTAGAAAAATTGGGCGATTTTTTAATTCTCGCTCAATTGCCTGATCCACAACCCGCTTGGGCCCAGCAGTATCACTACGACATGAAGCCTTCATGGGCCAGAAAATTTGAACCGGCCGCGATCAGTAGTCGAGAATCCATCGGGGTGATCGAAGCGTTGCTCAAAATTTATAGTCATACAAAGAATAGAAAGTACCTGAAACCCATACCGCGAGCACTCAAGTACTTGAAAGCCTCACTCCTTTCGGATGGTCAAATGCCTCGGTTTTATGAGCTGAAAACCAATAAACCTCTCTATATGTACCGTGAGGGCAAAGCTTACTTCCTAACTTATGACGACTCTAACTTGCCCCGACACTATAGTTTTAAGTGGAGGCCGAATCTTTCAAAGATTGAGGATAGATATAAAAAAGTTTCGAAAAGCCCATCGAAGAAAAGTCGCAGTAAAAAAATCCCGAACACTCTGGTGATTAAGATTTTAAAAGATTTAGATGAGAAGGGGCGCTGGGTCTCGATGGCGACTCAAGAAAAATTAGCAGGACAGACGAAGTTAAAGCCGGGAGAAGAATATATCAGTAGTTCTGTTTTTATTGAGAATGTGAAAATCTTGTCGGATTACTTATCAAATTAACTCGCCCGAAGCATGAGCGAGGGGACGAATCGTTTATTTAATCTTAAATGACTTCGATCTACCTAAGGTAGAAATGACTCTATTTCACTATGAATAACTTAATTAGTTTTTGTTGAATCTTGCTCCTTCGGAGGAAGATTCAACCGTTCCAGCAAATCTCCGATTTGCTTTCACTCCGCTAAACGTAGACTCTACGAGCCTACGTTCGCGGCCGAGTTGATCCCAACTCGGCTTAGTTCCTGTTGAATCAACAGGAACTAATTAGTTTCTGTTGATTCTATTTCCTTCGGAGATAGCTTCAACCGTTTCGGCAATTCTTCGAATTGCCTTCACTCCGCTAAACGTAGGCTCTACGAGCCCACGTCCGCGGCCGAGTTGATCCCAACTCGGCTTAGTTCCTGTTGATTAAACAGGAACTAATTACCCATTTTTTCTTTCTCCCTAGCTAACGCTTCGGACTAGTTATCGAGATAAAAAAAAACGCCACCTTTAGAGGGTGGCGCAATAAGATCGGTTTAACTTTAAGGTTAATAATTCCGGGGCGTCGAAAGATTGAAGCTTACTTTTTCTTCTTCGCCTCTTCTGTGTCCTTAATTGACTTCTCATGCCATTTCTTGGACACCTCAGGATTGGGAGTGGCGTCTCCTTCTTCCATATTGAGAACCCATTTGATGGCTCCGATGGTCGACTTTAAGAAGGTTTCATTCTTCCATGTGCCTTCGTTGTGACCGAGGTTGTTGGCGAAGATTTTTCCATCACCATACTTGCGGCACCAAGCGACGGGAACATGATAAGGGCGCTTGGGATTGTTTTTAGCCATATCGAGACTCATGAGAACGCGAACATTTTTAGGAACCCAGTTGTTGTATTGGTAGATCTCATCTTTGAATTTGAACTCTTTACCGAAGACTTTCATCGCGGGGTGTTTGGGATCGTGCACGTGAATGGTGACGTTGTTGCCAGCGTTCCAGGGATGACCATTGAACGTTCCGCCCGAGATATCCCAGTACCATTTGTGTTTCTTATCTTTAGTTCTGTAGGTATCGGTCGCTGAATGGAAACCGATATATCCGTTCCCTTTTTTCTTGAGCCAACTTTGGAAGGCTTTTACGTTTTCGTCGCTAATGGGTAAAACACCGGTGGTGTAGAACATCACGATGTCGTATTTCTTCAAATTTTCTGCGGTGATGGCGGTTGAGGCATCTTGAGTGCAATCGATATCAAATAAACCTGTTTTCTTGCCCAATGCGGTCATCGCAATCTCAGCTGGAGCTAATTTATTTTTGCGGCGATTAACGGAGCCGTGACGAAAGCCCTTACTTTGGGTGAGGAACAAGATTCGAGCTTTTTTCGTTTTCTTAGAACTCGCTTTATCTTCAGCAATCGAAAGCTGAGGAAGCAGGAGTGAAGCAAAAAAGAGAAGTGCGCTGGTTAAGAGTGTTCTTCGGTTCATGAGTTCACCTAAGTTTCATTGAGACCTTGTTGACAGATTTTAGTCTGTGAAAATCTGCGGAGAAAAATGCGCGTAGAGGCTGTGATTTTTTAATACGCCTTTAACTAGCCCGAAGCGCTAGCGAGGGACAGCTAATTTAGGAATGGGCCCCTCGCTAGCGCTTCGGGCTAGTTAAGGGTGTATCTCTTTTAGAATTTAAACAAAATTCACAGCCTTGCAGTGATCAACGGAAAGTCAGCCATTGAGACGCTTGTTGACAGATATTATTCAGTATACCCAGTAGAGAGATAGATTTGGAAGGGGAGTAGAGAGGTTTTGGGCGAGAACGATTGAAAAAATAGAGTCGTCGCCAAATTCGCCAGAGTTTGGGAGAGACAAACTTGAAAGTGTTGTTATCCAATCTCTCGTGATGCTGGGTGCAAGTATTGATCTAATCCGTGAATTGAAAATGCCAGCGATCTGAAAGCTTTACACTGCCATTGAGATTATAGAACGGACCTTCCTGCCAGGGGCCTAAGGCATCTCTTCTAAAGCCATCTTGGTTCCCAGGAGCTTTAATTAGGATTAATCCCACATTACCGTTATCTAATTGACCTTCCCAAATAAAAAAGCAACCCGCCCAACGGGGGAATTTAAGCTCTTCGTTTTTTTCAACCTGGTTAGCTAATTCATTCAGCGAAGATTCGGAATACTTAAAAGCTAAGTACAGCGGCCAGGGATAATACATCATAATAATGAGTGATCCACTTGCGATAACTGAAGTGAAGAGTCGAACCATTAAGAACGGAATACTTTTCTTGTCAGAGCTACGATAGGAATTGATGGAATATTCGATTCCTAAGGAGAGTATAAAAGGCGCTATTAAAAATATACTGAATAGCATAACTAAAGACCCCCAAGTTTGGAGGAAGTAAGTTACAAAGATAAAATTTAGAACTTGAGAGCCAATTATTAATCGAATGTAGTGCTTTTTCGTTTGTTCAGGATTGTTCTTGGTTAAGAGAAGGCTTGATACTGAAAACTGTAGAAGTGAGATTATTAAAAGAAATAGCCAAGGATAGAGAGAGAGTTTTAAGCCAAAGAAGTCGATGGCATCTACTTTGGGAAAAGTTCTGAAGTTCTTAATGAGTCGAGATCCCTTAAACAATAATATGAAGTAACTCAAGAGTCCAAATATGAGTGAGATGATTAATATTGGCTTGGGTATCTTCATTGTTTCTTTGATCAACGTCGAAAACTTCCAAATAGATATTTTTGCAATAGGATTGTTTTATCTTAGTAGGTGAACGAGTTCTGAGATTGAAAATAAGCCTTATAACATGCCGAATCCAGTTTGTTTTATGATATCAAAGTGAACATTGAATTAAATTGAGCTTGTGAGCGTAGTCGGTCTACATTTAAAATGGAAACCTTATTAGGTTATCGTTTTTTAATGAATTATAAGAGGGCTCATAATGGCTTTTTTGCGGGCATGTACTTACCTATGGATTGGCTTGTTCTTCTTAAGCCAAGTTTCAGCTTCCGACGAACGCCGCCAAACTCGGACCTTCCACACTGATACTAGCTGGGATATCACGGCGACTCAACCGCGGGCGGGTTGGTTGTCGGATCCACTATATAATGTCTTCGATGGGACATGGGTGACGCCATGGTTTGGAGGAGGTTATGCGATTTGGCATACCACGAACAATTCTCGACAAAGCCCGGAGCGAGTTTGGTTTCGCCGAGTTTTTACTTTAGATGCCTTCGAAGCTGACCTCGAACGGCTCCAAGCCGGAGTTTATTTCGACGATAATGGGCGTATTTATATTAACGGGCATCTTATTGTCAACGACCAAGGGGGAGGGGCGAGTGGATTTGATTTAGAATTAGATCCGAGTCTCTTGAAGGAAGGGGAAAATGTCATCGCGGGGTTTGCCTGGAATACGATTCATAACAACAACGCCGCGATCGTCAACCTGACGGCAACAAAAAGAATAATTAATGGAGAAGTTTCGAATCCCTTTATCGAATTTGGATCCGAGTGGCTCTATTTAGATGACGGATCGAATCAAGGGACTGAATGGAGACAACCTGAATTTGACGAACAAGCCTGGAAGGTCGGGCAGGCTGAATTTGGGTACGGTGAGGGGGATGAACAAACCGAAGTTAATTTTGGTCAAAATCCTCAAACCAAGCACATCACCACCTACTTTCGAAAATGGTTTGAGGTTGAGAATGCCAGTACAGTGCATGAATTAGATCTCAGAATCATCCGGGATGATGGTGCGGTGGTGTACCTCAATGGTGAAGAGATCTATCGAAATAATTTACCTGAGAATCCTCATTATCTCACTCGAGCTCAGGATGCCCTGGACGATGGTATCGCCACGCTCGGAGTTTGTCTTCTACCGGAGCATTTGGTGGACGGACAAAACCTGTTGGCCGTTGAAATCCACCAGGTACTTCCTGAGAGTACTGACATGTCCTTCGATCTCGAGCTTCAACCTCTTTACCATCACAATGTTGTTCCCACCCTTACCCTTCCCCTTCACCAAGATTTTGAGGGTCTACCCGAAGCGGCCCAGAGCCAAGAATCCATTCCGGGTCGTCTCGGATTTCGCACTTACGGGGTTTATTCGGGTCTAGAAAGAGGAATTAATACGCGGGGAGAATACATGCTTCGAGCCCTCCAGGATGTGGCTTTGATTCAGTTTGATCGGTTCAATATCCTCGAAAACGTTCCCGGTACGATCTCATTTGAATTTAGGACTTGGGAAGACAGTGCGGCGACTGACTTTGAAGCGAACGATTTTTTCAAAGCTGGTTTAAGGATATACCGGCATGGGAGATTGGATCGAAATCGCCCCCTACTCAACCTGACGGGTACAGCGCTAAAAGCCTTAGATCGAGGGCCAACCGGCATCTTTCGGAGATTCAAATTTGATTTACCCGCAAATGCAACAGAGATTCAATTGATCTTTGAGGCGCGAAACGATTCGGGGTCTGAACGATTCTTTTTCGACAACATATCAATTGAATACGACGCCATTCCCTTTTTGAGGGGCCGCGTTAATCAAGATGACTTTATCGAAATCAGCGATGCCATCACCACGCTTCTCTATTTGTTTCGAGGGCAGGGCCCTCTATTGTGCGAGGACGCTGCTGATTTTGATGATTCAGGAGAGGTCGACCTCGCTGATCCCATCTCCATTCTTACTTACATGTTCCTCGGGGGGCGGCCGCCACAAGAGCCGCATTTAGAGTGTGGGATTGATACCACTAAAGACGATTTAGAATGTGAACAAGCAACCTCGTGTGTTTCAAATTGAACTTTGTTCTTTAATTGACGAATGTGTTTTTTACTCGGACTGATTTTAGTATGTAGGCTATAAATAGAGAGTTTATGACTAAGCCGAGAATTATACTCACTACTAGGCCATCTTTTGGTTTTCCTGTAATTAAGTAAATCACAAGAGCATCGATGCCCACAAAAATAAATTGAACTACCCTAACTCCAATAAAAAACTTTGGAAACTTAGCCGATTTTTTAAAAAATAGAATAGTTAAATAGATGAAGAGGGGAAGGAAAATCAAATCCTTTAAGATTTGAACGCCCATAAGTACGGAACGGCCTGGTTGAGTATCCCAATTAATACTATCAAGTATCGATTCAAAAGCACCGGTGTAAATGCCTATGAGTATCAGGATCCACCTCGCCACATACAAAACTGGAGGGAGAGCAACGGTGCTTCCAATTAATATCAACCAACCGCCTAGGCCTTCGGGGCCGTCATTTTGGGAATGATTAATTTCAGCTTTAGGTGGGTGATAGGGATTCAGTTTGGGCAATTTTTTTATATGTGACGAGATACTTGTTCTTTAATTGACGAACGTATTTTTTACTCGAACCGACTTTAAAAGATACGCTATCAATACAAAGGTCACTAACAAGGGGATGAGGATTTCATTAACATTCCCTTCCGTGAACCCTATCACCCAATAGACCACGAGGGCATCTACGATGATAAAGACAAAGTGAGACAATCTGGTGATAATAAAAAGCCGCGGGAATCTGATCGACTTTGAGAAAAACAAAAAGTTGAGATACAAGTAAAAGAGGATAAAGATTATATTTCCTAATATCTCAACAAGAATAATTGTGGATAGGCCCGGAATGTGATTAGCGTGGTTAGGATCCGAAATAGCATCAAAAGCGCCAGTTGTAAATTGAGGCACATGAACCATGAAGACTTGAACAAAAATAATAATAGGAGTGAGCACAAGTAGAATGGCTACAAGGATGAGCCAACCACCAAGGCCTTCGGGGCCGGAGTCCGAAGAGTTTTCTTTAAAATGATCGATCTCAGCTTCTGGTGCCTTGAAGGGATTTTGCTCTGACATCATGTTGGTAGGAATAGAAGGCTAATTAATATAAAGTTTCGCAGGCAAGGAATGGGGGTGCGAGGGGAAACATTATAAGAACTTCGTTCTGAAATATCATAGAAATGTGGGGAAAACTCAATAATTAATATTCTTTATAAAATGATAGTGTATTAACATGATATATCCAGTTGGTTATTAATTTGAGTTCAGATTCTGTTTGCGGAAATTGTTTATAAAGCTCTTTGAACTCACGAATGAAGGAATACCTTCTTTTAAACTGAAACTCTGATATTCATGCTTTTTTGCGGGGAACTAAGAAGCTGAGAGATTGAGTATCCTTTTGCCACTGGAATGAGACTCATGAGCGCTTCTCGCCTATTGTTGATTGCAGTAATTTGGGTAACAAGTTTTATTATAATTGAACATTCACTAGCTGAAGAGCGAAGTTCACCTCAGCCGAATTCACTCCTCAATCCCATTCCCCTCGATGGACCTGTACAATTTCACCCCGTCCCCAGCCTGCAGTTTGGTGGATTCGGACCTAATAAAGATCAACTCGGTGGAGCGGAAACAATCGAGGTCGATTCTGAGGGGAACATCTATGTGGTCGACGATCGTCAAGGCTTGATCAAAGTTTGGACCCAAGACGGGAAGCTTATCGAGCAAATTAAACCTGAGGATGTCGTTGGGAAAAAATCAAAAGCCTTGGGTAAGGTGCTCGCTTTAGCAACTGGCAGTTCATTTCAAAGTAAAGATAACTCTCAGCTCTATATTTTGGATGAAGATAAAAATCGGTTTCCTAAACACCGGATTGTCAGCAGGGGGTCAAGGAAAAGTCAAAAGTGGAAGCAACTTTATCACGTTCACTTCTTTGCAAAACCTCGGGATATGACCGTTGATGTTTGGGGAAGAATTATCGTGAGCCAAACCAAGGGAACCATCGAGGTTTTGGCTCCCGATGGAACTCATCGAGATTCAAAGTTTGGAAATCGTGGAGTTTTAAAACTGTCTACCGTCGCAGGAGTAAAAGTCGGAGCCTTGAAGGCTGTCGATACGGATTTAAGGGGCAATATTTATGTTACGGATAAAGACAATGGTAGAGTCTTAAGAGTTGATTCTACTGGGCGTATTATTTTGGTGATTGGCTCTCAGGGATCACTTTCCCACCAAATAGGAAAAGAAGCTGAAGGTATCGCTATCGATTGGCGAGGAAACATTTTTGTTCGGGATGAAGAAAAAAATCGGTTCGTGGTATTCAACTCGAGAGGAGAGTATTTAAATTCCTTTGGTGAAATTGGATTTAAAGCCCATCAGCAAGCTCAAGCAGACGAATTTGTTATCGATAAGCTACGAAATCGATTCATCATCGCCGATCACCGAAATTATCGCATTTCGATCCACAGTTTAAGTCGAAATGAAAAACTCAACTTCGTCGAAGCTACGAATTTATTTCCCACTGGAATTATTGTGAATCCGCTTTGGGTGGTTGGAGGGGAGAAGGGCTCTAAGCCAGGTACTCAATTCGATGAACCGAATGAGTTGGCTTTTGATAAAAATGGAAATTTATGGGCGGGGGACGTTAAAAATTTCCGCGTTCAAATCTATGACCCAGATGGAAAATTTGTTAGGACGCTCGGTTCAGAAGGAAAAGAAGACCACCAATTTGAGAGGCCTACTTTAGGCAAATATGGCGCAGAGGCTATTAGGGCTAACAGTAAAAATGAAGTTTATGTCGTCGATCGAGGAGGGAAGAAGATCCTCGTTTACGATGGCAATAAATTTGAGCACCTACGATCGATACGAAGTGATCATTTCGTCGATCCCACCGGCTTGGTCATCGACTCTAAAGATCAATTTTTCGTTGCTTGTCAGGGAACAAATAAAATTCATCAATACTGCTCAAATGGAAACTACCTCCGTACCTTTCAATCGGAGTTAGAAGGGGAGTCGATCCTCAGGAAAACAGAAACATTGGCTCTCGATGAAAAGCGAGACCATCTCTTTGCTTCAAGTGAAGATGAGTCTTGTGTCAAAGTGTTTCAACTCTCTTCAGGGAAGTATCTCGGAGAGTCAGTCGGAAGTTTGCAGAAACGAGGCTTCCCTCAGCCGGGGCGATTTATCGATGATGTTGAAGGAGTCGCTATCGATACTCAGCGGGATTGGCTTCTTCTTTCGGATGAAGACAATGGCCGATTCATGATTCACGATCTTAGTCATAAGGGATTATTTAACGAAGCCCAAAATTTCGGCTTCTTAGGGGCCTTCGGTCAAACCGGATCACAACCCGGAGAATTTGTTTCTGCGGATGGAGTTACTGTCGATTCTAAGCGCGGGTTAGTCGCCATCGCGGATCAGGGAAATTATCGAATCCAAGTCTTCAAGATTGAGGACATTAAAAAGAGCTTAACTAAGAAAATTAAAGCGGTAACTACAAATCCGTAGGCGACCTTAGAGCACAGACCTCCTATTATTTGCGTAAGCAAATTTTTGGACCTCGCTTATCTAAAGAAGATTTTGCATTTAAGGGTTATTAAAACTTTTAAGAATATTCCCCGATTCATTTTTAGGTAAGAAAATGTGGGTAAGAAGATATGAGGTTTGATTCTCAAACATATTCTTGCCCCTATGTTCTTTTCACTATTGCTTGAAAATTAAGATAAAGCTTAACTGCAAAAATCTTGTCACTGCTATTTTGTCTTGTTGGAAGTCAAGGCGGTAAGTCCGCATGATGGATGAGGTTGAAAAATGGCTACGGTGAACCTGGGAATTGATTGAGCTTTAAAAAACATTAGATCGATCGAAAATATTCCCCGATTCATTTTTTAGGCAAGAAAATGTGGGCAAGAAGATAAGAGCATTGAGTCTCAAACATATTCTTGCTCTTTCTTATGTTCTTTTCACTATTGCTTGAAAATTAAGCTTAACTGCAAAAATCTTCTCGCTGCTATTTTGTCTTGTTGGAAGTAAGGCCGGTAAGCCCTCGTGATGGATGAGGCTGAAGAATTACTACGGTGACCCTTGAAATTGATTGAGCTTTTAAAAATCATTAGATCGATTGAAAATATTCCCCGATTCAATTTTTAGGCAAGAAAATGTGGGCAAGAAAATACGAGCTTTAAATCCCACTCATTTTCTTGCCCCTATATTCTTGCCTTATTCTTAATTCTTTTCTCTATTGCTTGAAAATTAAGCCTGGCTACTAACATTTTCTCGCTGCTATTTTGTCTTGTTGGAAGTAAAGCCGGTAGGCTCAAATGATGGATGGGGCTGAAAGATTTAATATGGTGAACCTATAAATTGATTGAGCTTTT
>JANQLS010000194.1 GCA_028280485.1 Planctomycetota bacterium | reverse complement strand
TCTCTACGCCTTTGGAGGGTCGAACGATCCCGACAATCTAAGAGCCCTTTGTAAAAGTCATAATCTGTTTGAAGCTCAGAAGTATTTTCCTTTGCTTTACGAAAATCATTTTTAGCTGAGATTAATTGGGAAGCTAAATAAATCTCTATCCCCCCATCTCCACCTTGCCCAGGCGATGTGGGGATTAGAATAAACTCTTCTTAGTTGAATCCATCCCCATCCTCTGGGCTACGTTTAGTGGAAGGCTCTCCCAATGAGCTTTGGAGAGAAGGGGAACGGAACCCAATACCAGGCAGGGCGGGCTCGCTAAGGAGGAGTGTGAGGAAACTGCGGCGAGTCGCTGGTTCCTCACGCGAGCGTTCAGCGATCTCCGAACCCGTGGAGTGAGCAGGCTCTACTTCTTCTTATGACTTTCGAATTGATGGATCCCAGCCTTTTGAGTCATCTTAGCTTTCGCTTTGGTGCTATTGTTTTACCCACACAGAATCTAGAAGGCCCAATTTTATTTGAAAAACCTTAATCCTTAAATTAGGGCTGTATTCTTATAAAGAGATTTGCATCAAACAATTGATCAGATTTGATTTATTTCATAGTTTCGACAAATTATGTTCAGCCCCTCTATTTCCTCATTTCTCCCCCATCCACGAAAATGGGAGCTAGCCAAAACTATATGATGTAAGTTGTTCAGATTCTTCTCACTGATTCCTAAAAATTGTAACCGACCATACCATCTTAGTTTTTCGGGACTTTCTGGAAACTCATAAATGTCATAAATTTCAATAGGGTATTTTTCCCCTCCTCCAATTCCAACAGTTTCGAAATCAAATCTTAACAGACCACTAAATGTAATCTTCCAATACTTTTGATTTCCTCCGGCAAAAAAATTACTAACAATAATTATCAACTTATCCAGCGATTCGCTGAACTCAATTTTTTCTAAACTACTGTCATGAAAATCATGATGATCTGGACCGAGAATTTTTGGACCAAAACTATTCAATTTAACTCCTATTTTCCTTTTAAATGTGTGCGCCCTTCGAACTACTATCTGTAACTCTTCCAGAGTTATTTAAAGGATATCGTTTTCCGTGCTTGTCATGGCCCCTGTCCTCTTCGACAAAATACTTAGACAAAAATAAACCCTAATTGGTAGAGAAAAACCTTCCGCATCTCTAACTATTGTAATCTTTCAACTCTAAACATTTATTCTTCATTAATCCTCATAAGAATCATCCAAAAACTCCTGAACAGCTTTTGAATTCACCGAAGAACCTACCCCTTCTAATAAACCTTCCAGCGAATGGATCTTCCCATCGAGTAAAACCCCGATTCGATCCGAAAATTGTTGTGCCTCTTTGAGGTGGTGAGTGACGAGAATCACCGTAATCCCTTCTTCAGTGAGAAGGTCTTGAGTGTAGGAAGCCGTTTGCTTTCTCAGGCGGGGCTCGAGATGCTCAAAGGGTTCGTCGAGAAGTAGAAGCTTAGGCTTCGGGGCGATCGACCGAGCTAAGGCCACCCTCTGACGTTGGCCCTCCGAGAGTTGCTGCGGTTTTCGACCTTCCAAGCCGTTCAATTGAGTCAATGAAATCAAATGCTCAACCCGCTGGTCTTGCTCTTTTTTATCCCAACGTCCCAATCCAAAACAGATATTCCCCTCAACCGTCAAATGCTGAAACAAGGCGTGCTCTTGGAAGAGGAGACCGACTTGGCGGTGAGCGGGGGGCACGTTAACGGAATCACTAATCAGAACTTTTCCTTCGAGCTGGATAAGTCCTGATTGAAGTTCTTCTAAACCTGCGATCAATCTGAGAAGGGTCGTCTTACCACTCCCCGAAGGACCGATGAGTGAAAAGCGCTCACCTTCACTCAGCTCAAGGTCGAGCCCATTGAGGATAGGCTCCTCAAGCTTGGGGTAGGTTTTGTATAGATTTATTAATTTCAGCAAGATGGTCGGTCAAGCATTACAACTGGTATCACAGGTTAGAGTGTCATCAGTTGGATCTTCTCCACAGGAATCTTTACCCGGTGGTGCCGGGGGCGCCGTACCGAGGAATTGATGCGAAAGATTGGCGATCGCATCGGTGATTTCAACTTTTCCATTATCATCGAAATCACAGGCATCTTCACAAGGCGGAGTAAAAGTTCCTAAGAATTGATAGGCGAGATTGTTGATAGGGTCGGTGATCTCTAATTTACCGTTGAAATCAACATCACCACGCTTGAACGAGAGGATGCCTAATGTGGGGTCGATCTCGATTTCATCTTCAAAATCTTTAACGATTTCAAGATTCGTGAGTTGTCGGATTTGCGTCTCGACACTCATGGGGCCACCGGCAGCGGGGAGACTATAAATTCCGTTGGGAGCATATTCGACTTCATCCTGAGAAAGGTCGGCTTCTCCGAAGATCACCAGAAATGGACGAGTCGTAAAATTAGGTGCGTTGATATCTCCATCATCCAAAGCTAAAAACTCTCCGGTACGTTCAGGGGAAATCTGAATATTCATAATGAACCCACCATTGTCACCGAAGGTCTCAAGTTGACCGACATGAAGAAGGCCTTCAGAGTGATTCTCGTCAAACGGATCGTAGGTGAGAACCTCTTCCGATACGGGGTTCGCCTCAACGAGCCGGATTTCAAAGTGAATGATCTCAGTGTCTTCATCGATCTCCGTCACTGTGATTTTAAATCCGAGGAGAAAAGGTAATACCTCGCCGATCTCTTCCTTCAAATAAAAATCCCCGATAACCGTTCCCACTTCGATCTTGCTTCGATCTACGGTACCGGCGTCAACATCGATGGAAATTTCCCCCGGGATGGGTTCATTTACGGGATAAATATGTGACTGAAGGATGAAGGCAGATTCGCCACCAACGGGATTGGGTATTCCGGATGACACACAATCACACCAAGTAATTCCGTCACAGACTTCGGGAGCGGTTTGAGGATCCAGTGGAAGATCTTCAATACACGGTTCTTGAGCTTTCAAAACCATGCCCAAGGTTAGACCTACTACCAAAGCTAAAAGTTGAGTGATGACACTGATACTGGATTTGTTATTCATACCTTGAATCCTACCCAAAGATGCTCTTAGAGTTGAGAGATGATGAAGAGCATTCATTTCGACCTCCAATTTCCATTCCAGACACCCAATGCTAGAATGATGACCTTCCCAGAATTGCCGAGGGTTACTTTAATGCTTCAATCGAGATAAAGGATTGGGAGCACGGAACCCTAATATCTAAACCCGATACAAGTATAGAAGCTGGGGCGCTTTGAAGGAAGAAATGAAATGGGGCAGGGCAGGAAAAATCAATCGCAATCGTGGTCATCATCCTCCAGATCAAGCCGGATCAGGAGATAGATGAAGCCGAGCACTGCCGCAGCCGCACAAGCATCTAAGGCCACGGCAAAAGGGGTTGCCACCACTTTCCCAGCAGATTCACCCCACTGAACTCGTTCTTCGAAAACGGTCCTCACTCCCTCGGTACCATCTTCATTCTCGAAGCGAACCTTCTCGACCGCCACGCGATCAGTCCAATCATGATTTTTCCAAAGATAATAAGTACAACCGTTTAAGAGAAAACTTATCGCGGTTAGCCCCAATACAAATCGAACGGTTCTTCGGTTGAGAGTCACGGTATCCAACCTCCAGTGATCTAAGGTTTAGGGCCTGATCCAACCCGGAAGAAGATCTATCCCTTCACCCATCCGGGTCGAGTACGACTCGAGAATCAGCCCTTCAAAGACTCCATTCATTCGCAATTTTCCCTTGGACTGAGGATTTCCCTCTTCCCTTCATTTTTTTCTCAGATTTGAATTATTTACGAACAATCACATTTAAACGGTTGCTCCATATAGGCTTAAAGACTGAAAACCCACAATAAATCGGGTTGAAAAGAAAAGAATCGGGTATAGTGTTCGGGCGATGAGTCGTGAATTTGAATCCCCACCCTCAGCTTGAAAAGTTGCCGTGTTTGCATAGATTAATCTCAATGATCAAGCGAAACCCCTCAAGCCCGAAGCTTTAGCGAGGGATCAAGCAAAACCCAGCAAGCCTGAAGCTTTAGCGAGGGGATCAGGTAGTGAATCAAATTCAAATGAAGCAACCAAAAGGAGGTAGAGAAAATGTATATCGCGATGAACCGATTTATGATCGCTCCTGGGAAAGAACCAGGCTTTGAAGAAGTCTGGAAAACTCGAGATTCTTACTTAGAGGAAGTACCCGGGTTTGTCGAATTCAAACTACTCAAGGGCCCCGTTAGTGAAGAAGCGGCCCTCTACGTCTCCCATACCATCTGGGAAAACAAAGCCGACTTCGAAGCTTGGACTTGTTCCGAAGCTTTTCGAAAAGCTCACAAACAGGCCAAAGCTCCGGATGGAACTTATTTAGGGCACCCTCAATTCGAAGGCTTTGAAGTCCTCCTCGAAAAAAACATCA
Organism: Planctomycetota bacterium; assembly: GCA_028280485.1. Lineage (GTDB taxonomy): Bacteria > Planctomycetota > UBA8108 > UBA8108 > JACQVS01 > JANQLS01. The sequence goes on along the minus strand of JANQLS010000194.1, from coordinate 1,906 downwards.
CGAAATAAATCCAGTTCAATTAGGTCAACGCGGTAAGGAATCACTCCGATGAAAAAACTGTTTTTGTGTTGGGTGCTCTTTAGCTTAGTGGCTTGCACTCAGACGAATCCAACCACTTCCCAAAACTCGAAATCCCAATCTTCAACCGGTGAGTCGACTCAAAAACCAAACGTCGTTTTCATCCTCACGGACGATCAACGCTGGGACCAACTCTCCTGTGAAGGTCACGAGTACTTAAAAACCCCACATCTCGATCGTATCGCCAGTGAAGGTGCACGGTTTAAAAATATGTTTGTGACCACCTCACTGTGTTCACCTTCCCGCGCTTCCTTTCTTTCCGGCTTGTACGCCCACACTCATGGAGTCGTCAACAACTTCACTGACTATCCAGCAAACTTAGCGAGCTTCCCGAGACAACTGCAATCCTTCGGCTATCAAACGGCTTACGTCGGCAAATGGCACATGGGGGAAGACAGTGACGATAAACGGCCGGGCTTCGATTATTGGGTTTCGCACAAAGGTCAAGGGACCTATTACGACAACACCTTTAACGTTGACGGCGAAAGGAAAGAGATCAAAGGTTACTACACCCAAGTCGTCACCGACCTCGCTCTTGATTGGTTGGGCAAACGAGATAAAGACAAACCCTTCTTGATGATCCTGGGGCACAAGGCGCCTCATACGCCCTTCACTCCCGAGAAAAAATACGAAAAGCTTCTCGATGATATGCCAGTGGGCTATCCCGCTAGCGCATTCAATCTCGAAACCAAGCCTAAATGGGTCCAAGAGCGTATCGACACCTGGCACGGAATCTACGGCCCGATCTATGGATTCAGAAAAGATTTCCCCGACACTTCTCCCGAAGGGGTCAAAGAGTTTGATCACTTCGTGCGGTCTTATTCGGCGAGTATCAAAAGCGTCGATGATAGTGTCGGCCAAGTTTATGCGGCCTTAGAAAAAGAAGGCATCCTCGATAATACGATCCTCATCTTCGCCGGTGACAACGGTTTCTTTTTAGGGGAACACGGCATGTCCGACAAACGAACCATGCACGAAGAGAGTATTCGTGTTCCCTTACTCATGAGATATCCCCAAGCCGTTAAAGCAGGCACCACAATCGATCCTCAAGTCTTAAACATCGACTTAGCCCCAAGCGTATTAGAGCTCTGTGGCGCACCGCCCCTAAAAAACATCCACGGAAAATCCTGGAAGCAGTTACTCTCCGGAAATAACGAAGGGTGGAGAAAAAGTTGGTACTACGAATACAACTACGAAGAACAATTTCCTTATACCCCCAATGTCCGAGGCATCCGAACGGATGACTGGAAGTACGTTCACTATCCCCACGGCGATGGGTCGCCCGACCGCCACAAAGCCGAACTCTATCATCTGAAAGAAGATCCCGGTGAACTCAAAAACCTCATCGACGATCCTCAGTACAGTGATAAGATTATCGCGCTTCAAGCTCAGCTCCAAAAACTGATGAAAGAAGCTGGGGGACTTCCCGATAAAATGCCCCTCGATAAAGGCATTCAGAAGAAACTTCCAGATGAGAAGATTCGGTGAGTGTCCTCATCTTTTAAATAGATTAATTAACTAACCCGAAGCGCTAGCGAGGGGGGGGAGCGAGTAATGCACCGACCCCTCGCTAGCGCTTCGGGCTAGTTAAGGTCGAAATTCTAAGTTTGTTTTTATTAGTTTGTAGGGAATTACTCCCATAAAAAAAGCCGCTCCATCGGAGCGGCTTTTTTTGATGGTATTTCTCGTTAGTTATGAACAGCCTCAAAAGCTGTCTTCAAAACTTAAATAGTTCCTGTTGATTCAACAGGAACTAAGCCGAGTTGGGATCAACTCGGCCGCGGACATTGGCTCGCAGAGCCTATGTTCAGCGGAGTGAAAGCAAATC
>JANQLS010000167.1 GCA_028280485.1 Planctomycetota bacterium | reverse complement strand
ATCGTCGCTTAGGATGGCCGCATACGGAGTATGCGGACTACATGGGCGGCCTTCCTTGACTATCACATATGATTAATGAACCCAGTAGATTTCTTACCTGGGTGACTCGTTCAAATTAATCAAATTCTTTGAATGGGTTATCGTCGCTTAGGATGGCCGCATACGGAGTATGCGGACTACATGGGCGGCCTCCCTTGACTATCACATATGATTAATGAATCCAGTAGATTTTTTACGTGGGTGACTCGTTCAAATTAATCAAATTCTTTGAATGGATTATCGTCGCTTAGGATGGCCGCATACGGAGTATGCGGACTACATGGGTGGCCTTCCTTGACTATCGCAAATGGATACCAAATTTACGGACAACCATTGAAAACGTAACGATAGTAGTCGTCTCGCTCCGCGAGGCGATTTAAAGCAATCCCACAAACTGATGGCTTTACGAAGAGTCTAAAAAGAGGATTGACAGAAAGACTAAGATCAGTTGCTTCTATGAAGTTATTTAGGAATACTCGAGTAAGTCGAAATTGAATCCTGATAATGAAGATCGTCGTCAGGAGCCGCCTCGCAGAGCGAGACGTCAACATAAAAAAAGCCCCACGCGATGCGTGGGGCTTTTTTTATGAGCTTTAAGTTTGAATCGAAGGGATTAGATGTTGTAACCCACTTCGCCGTGAACCGCGACGTCCAAACCAGAAGCTTCGTCGTCTTCGCTCAATCGGAATCCCATCGTTAAGTCAACGAGCTTGACTAAGATGATGGTTCCAATGACGGCAAACGCAACGGTGACGACTACAGAGACAAACTGAGTCCAAAGTTGAGCCATTCCACCTTCATAAGCTCCGTTACCAAGGCTTAGTGACTTAACGAGGAACACACCTGTAAGTAATGCCCCGACCATTCCACCTACACCGTGGATTCCAAAAGCATCAAGTGAATCATCGTAACCCAATTTTACTTTTATAATCACGACGGCTGCGTAACAAATTGGAGCAACAATGATTCCCATCCAAATTGCATCAGTAGGATTCACGAAACCAGCAGCTGGTGTAATGCAAACCAAACCTGCGACGAGACCGGATGCAAAACCCAACGCACTGACTTTACCATGATGGATCTTTTCGACAATCGCCCAAACCACAGCAGCCACAGCAGCCGCGATATGAGTATTAACAAAAGCGAGACCCGCACCACCATTTGAACCAAAGGCACTTCCACCATTGAAACCGAACCATCCAAACCAAAGAAGTCCAGCACCGAGCATGGTGAGAACCAAATTACCAGGAGGCATAGGCGTTTGGGGATAGCCTCTACGCCTTCCAATCAAAAGAACAAGGATGAGGGCTGAGAATCCACTCGAAATGTGAACTACATTTCCACCAGCAAAATCGTGAGCAGCCTGTCCAGTAAATTCCTGCAACCAACTTTTCTCATCTCCGTGAGATAAAATTCCTCCACCCCAAACCCAGTGAGCCAAAGGAGCATAAATTAATATTCCCCAAAGGACTGAAAATACGCAAAATGAGCGAAACTTCACTCGCTCAGCAAATGCTCCAGTAATTAGGGCGGGAGTGATGATGGCGAACATCATCTGAAATAACATGAAGATAATGTCAGGATAGTTCCCCCACTTCCCAGTTTTATCTAATTCCAAACCACTTAGCATGAAATGCTGAGTTGGATCACCAAATAAACCACCAGCTTTTGAATCACCAAATGCGATGGAGTAACCCACAACGACCCAAACCACGGACATCAAGCCCATACAGAACATACTGTGCATGATGGTTCCCAAGATATTCTTGGATCGCACCATTCCACCATAAAAAAGGGCGAGACCGGGAGTCATTAACAAGACCAGAGCACAACTGGCGAGCATCCAGGCAATATCGGCACTCGATTGCGCTTCAGACTTAGCCTCGTCGATCAGCTTCTTAACTTCTTCGGGAACTTCTTGAGTAAAGCCCAGCGACGCGAAGCCCAAAAACCCAAGAGCAAAACCGCTAATTTTAAATAAACGTGAAACGAATCGAGATCTCTCATCTCTATCTAATGAGAGCTCAGTTCGATGAGAACTTTTAAAAATCATTGTTTGATGCCTCTTTTCAAAGCTTCAGCTCCAGTTTTAGAACTAGAGGCTTGAGGAACAATCTCGATCTCAAGGACGGACCCCTCCACCTTAAGAATGGAACCTTTTCCGATCGTTACCTCAATAGAGAAGGTAAAAGAAGCACAAGGATCAATAGAGGATGAAATTCGTTAGAGATATTGGTTTCTGACACAATATCGAATCATTCTCACAAACAGCGCTTGCTGATTCCTCGCTCCCTCAGGGCGCTAATCAGATTGAATCATCAAAACTGATCGGCATTAGGGACTACGTGGAATTTATATATCTCACAACTGGATCGAGTTTCTGATTAAAGAAACTAAATCGCATCCCCTCCACGTTCACCGGTTCGGATACGAACGGCTTCTTCTAAGGGCAAAATGAAGATCTTTCCATCTCCAATCTTTCCTTCTTCACCGGTTCGACCCGCTTGAATGATAGCGTCAACTGTGGCGTCGACAAATTCATCGTTAACGGCGATTTCAAGTTTAACTTTTCTAACCAGATTCACGTGGTACTCGTGACCTCGATAGACTTCAGTGTGCCCTTTTTGCCGACCCAAGCCTTGAACATCCCCTACAGTAAGTCGGAAAACTTCGACTTTACTGAGAGCTTGTTTCACTGCTTCAAGCCGTGCAGGCTGAACAATTGCAACGATGTACTTCATAAGCACTCCTTTATTTTCGACGATCGTTAAAAACTAATCGTCGTACCTGATTCAAGCTGGTTGGTTTTCCACCGCGCAGCTTCCTTTAAACTGTCCTCCAACTCGCGCAACCTAAGGAGGTTGATAATCTTGCCCCCTTTGGCTTCTGAAACGTGAAAGACATCCCGAGCGCGATCCATCATGGTCGACACTCGTGCCATTTGTATATTGAGCCCATACCGGTCGAAGATGATCGAAAGATCATGTAATAAACCAGGGCGATCGCCAGAGTGAACTTCGATAACGGAATATTCCTCTGAAACATCATTAATAATTTTTACCTTAGGAGGCAAGAGGGGTTTTCGGTACTGACCTCTCGTATAGCGACGTTGACCTTCCTTTAAAATCTCCTCGACCGAAATACCATCTTCATGAATTCGCTTAAGCTTCTTTCGCAAATTCTCAACCCGCTGACTCATTGGGATCCTCAGGTCATCGGCTGGAGACACATTAAAGATATCTAAGACGACCCCATCTTCTCGCGAGTGAATTCTCGCACCTAAAATGTTCAACCCTTCTGACAGCAATAAACCGGTGAGATCACAGAAAAGATGAACCTGATCCCTCTTACAAAAAGTAAGCTGTGTAATACCTAAGACATCCTCAAAGTGAATTTGAGTAACCTCAGCCTTCAGAAACTCTTCCACTAATTCGACATGAGCCGCCATTCTCTCAGGAATCGTTTCCCGTTCGTAGCCAGGAGCATGCATCAAGCGACAGTGCTCTACGATCTTATCGATCAGCTCGGGGGCGACGTCCGAAGCAATTAGAATTTCTCTTAAATCCCGCTGAACTAACTCACCTTTTTCAAAGTAAGCACGAGTCGCATTGTAAAGCTCAGAAAGCTGGGCTCCCTTCCAGGAAGTCCAAGTTCCACCTCCGACCGATTTAATGTCGATATAAGTGAGGAGATAAAGCATATCTAAATTAGCCGCATTTCCGACCAACTTGGCGAAAGAGCTAATCGTTTCCGGGTCGCTAAGATTGATTCTTTGAGAATACTGAAACATGACGAGATGGCGGTAAACTAAAAACTCAACCACCTCGATCATCTCTTCATTGAAGCCTAAGCGTTCGCAGATTACGACCGCCGCTTCGGTTCCCTTAGCATCGTGAGCTCCCTCTTGAGATTTCCCGATGTCATGAAGCAACAACGCGACCCTCAATGGCAAGCGATCGTCGATTCTACGCAAGACCTCTTGAAACTCAGGCTCAGGATAGTCTTCTCGAGTTTCAATTCGATCGAGTTCCCGGAGAGTTCTCAAGGTATGCTCATCGACAGAAAACTGATGGTGACCATCAAAAGTCACTAAACCATTTAAGCCTTCAAATTCAGGAAGTATCTTGCTCAAGGCCCCGACTTCATGCATTCGGGTTAAAATCTTTCCAGCGTTCCTTCCCCTTTGAAGAATCCATAAGAAAGATTGATTCGCTACCGCTAAGCGAGAAAAATCTTCGGGAGTTTCGGCAAGGCGTCGACGAATCCAATCTCTGGTGGAGTGACTCAAATCGACGGCTTTAACTTGAGCGATTGAAAAAATCTCAAAGACTCGATTGGCGAGTTCTTCACTCTCAAGATTAGGCTCATCCCCCATATACAAATACCCATCGACGACCGACATGTCATCGATGCGTTTTGTCGAGAACAATCGATGCCGTAGCTTATCTAGAAATCTTTGCCCTCGACTCTTCGACTCTAAATAGAAGCGTGAAAACCTTCGGACATTTCGCGCGTGAAGGTAGTACTCTCTCATCATCGCTCCCAAGCCCTCTTGAATCTCCTCATGGTCATCCGAGGTAATGTATCCAAGATTCTTAGCGATAGCGACTTGCGATTCGTGCTCTAAAATATCTTGTTTGAGCTTAGTCACAAAATGCAATTCGCAGCGCAGTCGAAGGTAAAAACTGTAGGCCTTCTCCAGTTTGCGAACTTCCTCAAACGAAAAACCACCATGGCTGGCGATGTCTTCAAGGTCTTTGACATTCCTCCTCAACCGCTCGATCCATAGGATGTGTTGAATGTCTCGCAGACACCCGGCCCCCTCCTTGAGGTGAGGCTGAGTGACATAGATGGTTCTTCCCTCCCCTTCAATGGAGTGAGTGAGACAATCCAATTTAGCGTTTACAAATTTTTCAGTGTGGCTCTTACAGTAACGAGATAAAACCTTCTCTTGAAACAATCGCATCAAATGTTCACTACCCGCCAAGAACCTTGCTTCTAAGAGGGTAGCTGCCGTGACGTGATCGTCCTTCATAAACTTAATGCAATCTTTTATCGATCGAACGGAATGCCCAACATCAAAACCGGCATCCCAAAGATCGCGCACCATCTTTTGGATGATGTCTTCTACCGCATCGAAATCGTCGTAAAGAAATAAAACATCGAGATCAGAATGAGGGCACATTTCGCGCCGACCGTAACCTCCCACCGCGATGATGGCTAAATTACGACCCGCCTGCATTAAGTCATCGGAGAAGAGGCGTCGAAGGAGGGCATCGATACTATCAGAGATTCCTTGCACGATACGACGCGCATCTTCACCACTGTGAAGTCGCTTTCTCGCCACCTCATGAATGAGGGGAATCTCTTTCTTGATCGATTGAATGCGGGGAGTCATGGGGTCCAGGGAAAGAACACAATCAACTTGAAACGTTACAATCTCATCTCAGAAACTGGAAACGGATTTCAAGCCGAGGCTCTTTTCATTCCAAATTGTGCTTGGAGGTTTACCTCCAGTGAATGACTCAAGATCCCAATCAATATTCTTTTGATGTGGATGGGGAAATTGAGCTTTTGTCCGTTAGGACCCCAAAAAGACAATTATCCTAAGATCGAGCCAAGATTTCAAGTCCCTAGTGACCAGCTCACCCCGAGGCAGTGAATTTTTAGTAATGTGCTCACTCAAGGCCGGGTATCTTTCAAAGGAGTTATTTACGATTTCCTTCTATCCCTCGCTGAAGCTTCGGGCTTGGGAGGTTGGTAATTTCAATCACTACTTATAGATAGAAGGAGTGATCACCGTTACTACAATTCTACTTTTAAAGCGATTCACACACCTCGAGCCCGAAGCTTTAGCGAGGGATAATGAAGCGTCGATGGGTTTAAAAATTACCTTCTTCTAAAAACGGCTTGGCGTACTGAGAACCAGCTCACGAGATAAACGACTACTTTTACATAAATCCCCCAACTAATTCTCGTTAGTGAATACAAAGCGCTGGTTCAGATCGATCATTTTTCTATAATGCTCATTCAATTCCTCAATATCCCTACAGAATATTCCTAGAAGAAAGTCCATCTCATGAGCGAATCACCGAAGAATCCTAATCGACTCAAAGGAAGAGTGATCTCTCAAAAAGCACAACGCTTTGAAGAGTCGGTCATCCGAGGCATGACTCGCCTTTCACAAGAAAACGATGCGATCAATTTATCGCAAGGTTTTCCCGGTGGAGATCCCGCCCCCGAAATTTTGGAAGCCGCTCACGAAGCCCTTCGACAAGGATTCAATCAGTACGCCATCACTTGGGGCGCACCGCAGCTTCGAAAAGCCGTCGCCGAAAAAGTAACGAGACTTAATGGCATCCCCACGGATCCGGAGACGATGGTCACCATCACCTGTGGCGCCACGGAAGCGATGATCGCCTCGATGTTAGCCGTGATCGATCCTGGCGATGAAGTCATCATCTTTGAACCTTACTATGAAAATTATAATCCTGACACCATCATCAGTGGAGCAACTCCAAAATACGTAGCTCTCCGCGGGAATGAATTTAAATGGGATTCAACAGAGCTCAGAGAAGCCTTCAATGAAAATACTCGAGCGATCATCATCAACACCCCTCACAACCCGAGTGGAAGGGTTTTTACTCGTAGTGAATTGGAAGAAATAGCAAGCCTTTGTCAGGAATACGATTGTTTAGCCATCACCGATGAAATTTATGAATACATTCTCTATGACGGCCGCAAGCATGTCAGTATCGGCTCACTACCCGGAATGGAAGATCGAACGATTACCATCGGAGGATTATCGAAATCTTACAATGTCACCGGTTGGAGATTAGCCTATGCAATCGCTTCACCTGACATTACAGATGGAGTAAGAAAGGTACATGATTTTCTGACCGTGGGCGCACCTCACCCACTTCAAATCGCCGGAGTGACCGCCCTGGCCTTACCCGAATCTTATTATGAGAATCTCAGACGAGAGTATGATCAAAAGCGAGAAATTTTAACGGGCTATTTAGAACGTGGAGGCTTCAATCCTTCCGCTCCCGAAGGAAGCTACTTCATTCTTTGTAATATAAAAGAACTCATAGAAGCCCTGGGTGTTGAGGATGATAATGCCTTCGCCCTCCATCTCGTCACCCAAGAAAAAGTAGCCGGAGTGCCTGGAAGTAGCTTTTATTCACGATCCAGCCTCGGGAGCCACCTTATCCGATTCCACTTTGCTGCCGAGGAAGAAGTTCTGCACGAAGCCGGCAAAAAGTTAGAAGCGTTTGGAAAATCCCTCCTACAACGATAAGAAAATATCCTAGGAATTTAGGGAAAATAAGTTCCCGAGCCCTTCTGATCGCGAGATAATTAAAGTGGTCGGCTCACCCCGTGAGCCGGAACAGTTTTTGAAATAAGCCTATTCAAGCCCAAAGCTTGGGTTTTCACCTCTTGTAGAAAACATCTAGTTTCTTCAAGAGTCTTTTTGGGAAACTTAAACGTATCGCTCTTTACGACTCGCGGAGCGAGCCTACGACTAAGAATCATCATGAAACTACTTTATACATTTCTCTTACTAAGTATTTCCTTTACCACCGTAAAAGCCCAAGTCACCCACGACTGTACGGGCCGCCCCGTCTCAAGCGATGGAGAAATCACTCTTGAGTTAGTTTCAGATGATCTCGACCGCCCTGTCGATATCACTTACGCCCCGGGAATGAAAGATCACATCTTTGTCGTAGAACATCCAGGTCGTATTCGAGTCATCGACATCAGTGGAGAGCAAGATCAACTCCAATCTACAGCCTTTCTGAATATTACTGATATTGTTGACTTCGGAGGTGAAAGTGGCTTGCTAGGCTTGGCCTTTCATCCCGACTACGATGAAAACGGATATTTCTTCGTTTGTTACATCAGCACTCGAAGCGGATCGCGAGAATCGATCATCAGTCGATTTCAAGTTTCAGAAAATCCCCTCATCGCCGTCCGAGGCTCTGAAGAAATCCTGATGCGCTTTCCTCAACCTCGATCCAATCACAATGGAGGTCAGCTCGCCTTCAGCCCTATCGATGGCATGCTCTATATCTCCGTAGGCGACGGGGGAAAGCAACGCGACCCTGACAACAACGCTCAAAATCCTTTAAGTTATTTAGGGAAAATCTTGAGGATCGATGTGAATCCTCAAGGCGACGTACCCTATTCCATTCCCACCGACAACCCATTCAAAGACCAAGACGACATCCAGCCTGAAATATGGGGCTTAGGATTGAGGAACCCATGGCGGATGGCTTTCGATTCAAAAACGGGTGACCTTTACGTTGGTGATGTCGGCCAGGGCACATGGGAAGAAGTTTCTTTTGTTCCCGCCGGAGAATACATCGAAACGGGGGTCAATTTTGAGTGGCGAGTCTTGGAAGGTGCACACGCTCACAATACAGGAACAGCCTACGCTCACGGGCTCCGATTGGGTCCGATTTATGAATACCACCACTCCAGTGGAGCCGTGAGAGGAGTCTCGGTAACTGGAGGGCACGTTTACCGCGGTTGCAGTATCCCTCAGCTCGATGGTACTTATTTCTTTGCTGATTATGGAGCCAACTGGGTAAGAAGCTTCAAAGTGAATGAAGCCGGCGCCAGGGGTGAACTCACAAACCATACACCAGATTTAAACGCGGGCATCGCTGATTTCGACAACGGGGTCGACAGTATTTCGGCTTTCGGAACAGATTCCTTCGGCGAAATCTACATCTGTGATCTACAGACCAAACTATTTCGAATTATTCCCACAGATACCGAACCTCCAGCTCCAATCACCTTTAGACGAGGTGACGTCAACAGCGATGGTCGAAGAGATATCTCCGATATGATCACCTCTCTCTTTCATTTGTTTAAGGGCGTCCCCGAAACTTTGATCTGTGATGATGCTATGGATATGAATGATGATGGCGTGAAAGATATCACGGATCCCATCTTCGGTTTAAGTTCCTTTTTCTTCGGTATTGGCATCATCCCTCCCCCCGATGCTTCCTGTGGAGAAGATCCCACCCCGGATGACTTAGACTGCCAACTTCCATTTTGTGAAGATTAAGATATCCTTAACTGAAACGAGCGGAGCCCCCTACAAGTGCTCGGAAGCCAATTGTGGACGAGAGTTCCAATCAACTTCAGTTCCGCTCTTCTTCAGTTAACTCCATCTCCAAGGAATTCATCTTGCCCTCCCCACGTGCTTTGATCTGTTTAACCGGATCAGAACTAACTCGCGGCGAAACTCGAGATCTCAATGGGTCGTTTTTAGCAACCGGCCTCACTCAGCTGGGAGTTGAAGTCGAAGAGATCCGCTTAGTTCCCGATGATCGAACTCTCATCGCCCAAACTCTCAAGCATGGAATCGATCATTATGAGATCACTCTTGTGAGCGGTGGATTAGGACCCACCGCCGATGATCTGACGATCGAGATACTGGCCGAAGTCACTCAACGCTCTATCCACCAAGATCCAATTGCGAGAGATCACATGCTGAGCTTTGCGCTCAAGAGGTGGAAATCAGAAAGCGACATTCCTGAAAATTACTTCCTACAAGCCGAGGTCCTTGATGGATCAAAAGTTTTCCAAAACCCGGTCGGTTTAGCTCCTGCATGTTTAATCGATACTCCAAAAGGATTTTTAGTCACCTTACCGGGAGTTCCCCGAGAACTTCACGCGATCTTTAATCAATCGATCGTTCAAGAAGTCGGCTCTAGATTCAAACTTGTCCCGCCAAGAATTTATCGAGCAAAAATCTTCAATGTCCCCGAATCACTCGCCGAAGCGAGAATTCAAAATTTAGGGATCACCCAAGAAGATATCGAGTACGGTATCAGCGCTAAACCCGGGGAACTCACTATTAAGTTAGTGGCGAGAAAAATTGAAGCGCATGAAAAGATTGATCAACTAGCTCATGATTTAAAAACTGAATTTGGTGAAGATTTTTTAGGCTTACCTGAAGGACTTTTAAATGCAGCGGGTGAACGTATCGAGAGCTCTATTATTCATATAGTTCACGAGCTTCTGTTAACCCATAAACTCAAAGTTTCAACGGCTGAGTCTTGCACGGGAGGTGGATTAGCCAAAAAATTCACCGACTTAGCCGGCTCTTCAAATTATTTCATTGGATCGGTTATAGCGTATCAAAATGAGATTAAAGCTAAACACTTAGGGGTCAGCACGACAGATTTAGAACAACTCGGTGCCGTCTCTGAGCCGGTGTGTCAGCAGATGGCCGCTGGCGCTCAACAGAGATTTGAAACAGATTACGCCATCGGAATCACAGGGATCGCCGGCCCTGGTGGTGGCTCTGAGGAGAAACCAGTAGGATTGGTATACATCGGTCTTGCAAAACCAAATCAAACTGTTGATGTAAAACGCTTCATATTTAATGGAGACCGAGAGCGGGTCAGATCCCAAACCATCTTTAAATCATTAGATATGTTAAGGAGGGCGATTCTCGCTTCCTCTTAGTATCCAATGGAAAAAGATCCATATGGCCTAGCTTTATTAGCAGCAGAATTATAGAACCTTCGTTTTCTCCTCAGTCGAGCAAGCCACAACTCCTTCAACGGGTTAAATTTTTTTAGACTTATCCTTGAAATCTAGTTTTATACAAATAGATAATGAAGGGTTCTCTTGATGAGAGGATGGATTCACTTCTCCTTAACGTAAAAGGATATCTCGATGCCCACTTACGATTACGCCTGTGAGGCTTGCGGCCACACCTTCGAAGAATTTCAAAGTATCTCTGCCAACCCCCTAAAAAAATGCCCCGAATGTGGAAAGTTAAAATTAAAACGACTGATCGGGGCCGGTGCGGGATTTATCTTTAAAGGATCTGGATTTTACGAAACTGATTATCGAAGCAACGAGTATAAAGAAAAGGCAAAGGCCGAAAGCTCAGCAGAGAAAAGCTCTGACTCATCGAGCTCGAGTTCAGACAGCTCTTCGAGCAAAAAGACGGAATCTAAGAGTGAATCGAAATCGTCTTCGAGTAGCTCTTCTTCGAATTCCTCAAATTCTAAAAGCGACTAAATCGAATCCTCTATCTGAAGTTGAATTCTTTAAATTCACTCTGATCGAGCGAGATCTGCTCCGGCTCAGGGGTGTCCTTAAAAAAAGTGTCGACATCGGCAGGAAGGATCGGAGTACTGACGCTCGTACAGTCCCAAGCCACTTGACTATTATTTTGACTGCTGCTTGGCGTACTATTTAACTTTGCCAAAGTCATAGATGGGGTATTCGAACTTAAACTTCTTTCCCACGATATCCAAACATTTTTTGGATTCGATTCGGCAGCGAGGGTAGCTGGATTCATATGGGAAAGAACAAACGATAATGAGACCGCAAGAATCATTAAAGCAGCCGCCAAACCGTTTCTACGATTCAAAAATTGAGTTACACGATCAACAAGGTTGAGTCTGCTCCGTTCCCGATGGTGAACTTTTCTTTCTGGCAAAGCTTGCATAATTTTGAAAGTTCGCCTGTTCTCCGTGTGAGAAAGAGTACATTTTCTTTGCCCAAGAGCGAGGTCAGAAATTTCATACCAGGGCTGCCATCCTTGAGAACTCACCTCTGAGTAATATCCCAATTCAGGATTATCGAAATCCATCGAGTGATCCGTATCGAATGAATCTACTTGAGCCAGCTCTCGGATGAGACCCCGAGTCATTTGTAAATATTCTTCTGCCTTTTCTTGGCACGCTGAGCAGTGCAAGAGATGGTCTTGGATCGCTTCTCGCACTTCAGGATCTTCGATCTGATCTTCCAAATACAGAGGTAGATCTTCGGAGCAATCATCACACCAGTCGATCATGATTTTTCTCCTGGATCAAAGATCGTTCTAAGCGTTTTCGAGCTCGTCGAATGAGATGATCGACTTGACTAAATGACTTTCCTATTAGATTTGCAATCTCTTGGTAAGTGCGCCCTTCGTAGTATCGCAACTGAATCGCTTGTAATTCTTCGGGTGTTAAGACACTTAGATCGATTTCAAACCGATCTGAATTTGGAGTTTGAGAGCGCCGCAACACATCGGCCTGATGCCCTAAGGCTCGCTTTTCAACAGCCAAGCGACGAAGACGGTCCTGAGCAGCTGTTCGAGCTATACGATACAGCCACGAGTAATATCGCTCTGGATCTAAAAGATGATCCAAATGCTGGTAACTTCTCACAAAGGCTTCCTGAGTTAGCTCTTCCGCTTCATCTCGATCTCCGGCCATCAAGCGGAGAACCAGTTGAAATATAGGCCTTTGGTAGCGCTCGATGAGAAAGCGAAAATACTGCTTTTCACCCTGGAGAATTAAGTGAACGATCTCACCGTCAGATTTCATCGACATCCAACCTTAGCAGAATCTAAATGGGTTCAAGTGATATACGCAACTTCCATAATACACGTCGACTCTCACCCGTATTACCTATTTCGTGGTTCGCATCTATGAATAGACGAGGAACTCCCTCTCGGATCGCGCAAATTACAGAAAACGAAACCTCACTCTATTAGACAAACCTAAGACCGTTCGATTACTCTTTTTAGGAGAAATAGCTCATCTTTCTCTAATCTGTTATAGTGTTACGAGTTGGGAGACTTGGACCGTGGTGAAACCTCACCGATTCGGGGCTCAAACCAAGTCTAACGGGATTCAGATCAAAGAATACGAGGGTCTGTCGGCCTGAGCCATTCATAAGTGGTGATGAATCTGGGCTTGGGTCGAAGTGATGCAATTCTGGCATCCGAAATAGCAAGTAGAAGAGATTATGATTAACCTTCCATCGAACTCGAATCCAAGTTCAAAGTCAGATCAAAAACCGGAGCGCGTTTCTCTGATCGATGAATTGATTCACAATTTTGATCAATCGTGGAAACAATCCGACCAACCTCCCTTGCTAGAAGAGTTTTTAGTTGAAGCCGACTATCCAAATCGGAAGAACCTACTGAGTAAACTCCTTGAAATTGAATTCCTTCATCTAAAAGCCAAAGGTCAACTCCCTCTTCTCGATGACTACTTGGAACGGTTTCCTGAAGAAGCTGAAGTCGTTTCCCAACAATTTGCTAATGATGTTGATCACAGAATATCTTCGTTCTCTACTAATGATGATCTCACTCATCCGACTTTCATTCCTGAACACATCGATCGCTATCAAGTCTTAGGTCGACTAGGAGATGAAAAAAGAAGCCGCACGTTTTTGGCTTTAGATCGGGAGTCGGGTAAGAGAGTTAGCATCAAAGTATTAACGACTCAAGAAGTGGATCCCGAGAACTTTGAAATCCTCAAAAAGGAAACTGATTTATTCAGAATCTTAGGAAAGTATATTCTCGACTCCGATCACACTTTAGGCCTTCTACCTGACAAGAAAGCCTATATTGTTCGTGAGTATATTCACGGAAGAAATTTCCTCGATTGGCTTTGGAGCGCCCATTACTCTCTTTCAAAACGTATAGAAATCCTTCTAAAGATTACTCAAGCCTTAAAGAGTGCTCACGAAAAGGGAATTTATCACCTACAGCTTAAACCTCAAAATATTCTGATTGATTCAAAAGAAGACGTTTATTTGTGCGACTTCTCAATTCAACATTTAGAATCATCGCTCCTCACCCAAACCCTCCCTCGAGGAAATATTGCCTATCGTGCCCCTGAGCAAGTAGCTAACTATCCGTATGACCACGGTCATCTAACTGATATCTGGTCACTCGGTGTTGTCTTGTTTCAACTTCTTTACAATCAACTCCCCTACCAAGGCCCTCTCTTGGAAACGAGAGAACAACTAGCCAGCGGTGCTCCAATCCTCTTTCCCCAATCGAGTCTACTTCCCCCAAGTTTGATTAAATTAACCGAATCCTGTCTCAAACACGATCCCAACGCGAGACTCAATTCGATTGAAGATTTTGAAGCAGGAATTAAAAGCTGGTTAGAACATTTCTCTGAAGATGAACAATTCAATAAAAATAATTTTGAAGATTCGAATGAGATGTTCTTTGGGTCTTCCCTCAAGGGAATTAAAACCTATAAGGAATTTTTGAAGCTCCTCCCCGGTCCCCTCACTCCTTCGGGATTACCGAGGAGCATACAGTTTTGGAAAGACCGCATCGAAAGCTTCAACCCTGAAGTGATTTGCTCTCCGGCAGTACTTTTTGGCCCCTTAGGTAGTGGGAAAACATCCTACGTGAAGCGGGGCTTAATCCCCAGCTTGTCTAGTCGAGTGACTCCCGTATTTATTACTGCTTCCGCAACCGGCACGGAAGAAGCCCTTCTTCGAAGTATTCGACTCCACTTTCCTGAAGTCGGTGAAGGAGCGAGTTTGGTCGAATCCATCTCTAGACTTCATGACCACCTATTAAGAAACAGAAATATTCAAGTCATCCTGATCATCGATCAATTCGAACGGTGGCTTCAAGCTCATAATCCGAATCCGTTACATGATCTTGTCAGAGTACTCAAAAGATGCGATGGACAATTTCTTAAGAGTTTATTGGTCGTTCAAGACAACTTTTGGTTAGCCCTCAATCGTCTTCTTCACGAAACCGGTACACCGATGAGGGAAGGGCAAAACTTGAGCATGATCGATCTATTCGATCGAAATCATGCCCGTGAAGTTTTACAACGAATTGGGATGGCAAGGGGATTTTTACCTTCGGATGGCAATCTAAAAGAAAGTCAAAAACAATTCATTTATTTAGCTGTGGATGAACTGGAAGAAAATGGCTATGTAACCCCGGCCCGATTGATGCTTTTAGTAGAGTCGATGCAAGAATTAGCCTGGTCTCCATTCAATTTAAAAAAATTGGGTGGCTTAAAAGGATTGGGCTTAAGGATTTTAGAGGGCGCTTTTTCTATTGAGTCAATAAATCCTCGAGCTAGACATCAACGTGCAGCGATTCAGGTATTACAAAGCCTAATCCCTTTACCATCCGCTATACAGGATCAATCCACTCAATTAAGATCCGTTGAAGAATTAAAAACAGCCTCGGGTTATGAAAAAGATAGCCACGAATTTTATGACCTCATCGAATATTTAGAGAGTGATCTACGACTCATTACTGTAGTGGACTTCCAAGGGCATTCGATTAAGGAGTCAGGTGGAGGATCACTTCCGGAGGAACAACGGTACTACCGAATCACTCAAGATTACCTAGTGCCGGTTATTTTGCAATGGATCCAAAAAACTCAAGAGAAATCACACTTTGGAAGGGCTGAGCGAATCCTTTCTGAAAAATCGATATTCTGGAGCTTATTCCCCAACGACAAATTTCTGCTCACCTTTACGGAATGGGTTTATATCAATATCTTTACTTCAAAACCCAATGTTTCAGTCACTCAAAAAACGTTTCTCAAAGAAAACAACAAACGGTATTCGAGAAGGCTTTTAATAGCCTCCATACTTGGTATTTTTATTGTTGGAGCAGTATGGATCGGCGCTATTCACATTCAGAATACCCAAGTAGAGAAGCAATCTCATCACCTTGTTAATAATTTAATCAGCTCCAATGCTTATCGAGTACCAAATCTTTTATCGAAACTTGAAGAATCTAAAGAGTCTCCTTGGATTTACCCATTGCTTCAAGAAAAGTTAAATGATGATCTGATCTCTTCAGAAAATAAAACGCGACTTCAATTAGCGACATTAAGTTACGAAAACACCCAATTAGATTCGCTGATTAAAAAAATCCTAAACTCCTCACCACAACAAAATGAACTGATCACCAATGAGCTCTGGAGGATCAATAGGATTCATCCCACTCTTGAAGAAAAACTTTGGGAACAAATCGAATCTAAAACGAATGAACCCAAAAAAATCATGAGGGCACTTTGCGCCTTACCTAACTTACCCAGACATGCTGAAAAAATTGAAACTAAAGAAGATCTATCCGGAATGCTGACATCAGCATTACTCGCTGAAGATTTGCTCGATGTCGATTATTGGGTTCAGCGATTAAAGCCCATCAGAGATCAGTTCTTGGATAACTTTATTGGCATTTTCTATAATCGACAACAATCGCAAGCTGGAGTGCGAGCATCCCAAATTATTTCTGAGTTAGCGGCAGATCAACTAGATCTATTGTTAAGCCTTTACTTAGATTCAAATATCCAGCAAGCTCCCCCATTGCTTGAAAAAATCATCACTCAACATCCTTTTGCTTCTTGGAAAGACAAATGCCTTAGGGTCTTGGGCTGGGATGCATTGGAGCTTGATTCACTCATTCATGATTACAACTTAAAAAGTGCTTTTACAGAAACCGGCAATGAAGACCTTTTACGATTACGAACGAAAGCTGGCATTGCATTGTTTATGATGGGTGAAACGGGCCTCTTAGAAAGTCATCTTTTTCCAAAATGGGATCAAACATTTAGAACTTACTTAATTGCTTATGCCAATGAATTGGATCTCCCAGTGAAACTTGTCCTCGAACAGTTTTTAGAAATCCGACAAGCTCGCTATCTAAAGATTTTGCTTTACGCCATTGGCTTGAGGAAAAAAGAAGATTACACCATTAAGGATCGCCAAGTTTTGCTGAAAAGAACTGAAGAACTCTTTTTAACCCATCCTAATTCTGGAGTTCACAGTGCGGCGGAATGGTTATTAAGAAGATGGAATGAAACCAAAGTCATCGACAAGGCCTTTGAAGAATCCACCCTACCTTTTGATTCTTGTAATAGTGGATCTTGGTATGTCACTTCTGAACGACACACCATGTCCAAAGTTCGATACCCACAGGGCAAAGAAGCATCTAAGGGTTATTATGGTGTACCCAAGAATCAGAAAGAATTGGAAGAACTGACTTTTTCCAAACAAAATGAAATCTATTTAAAGAAGGAATATGTGCTCAAACCGGGTAGTGAGGTTGCGATGTCAACCCATGAAATTACCCGTGCTCAATTCAATCAATTTTATTTAGATTATTATGGTGCACCCAAATACTTAAATGCGTCTAAAAACTTACCCGCCGTCCGCGTTACCTGGTTAGAAGCAGCTCAATATTGCCGCTGGTTGAGTGAACGAGAGGGAATACCTGAAGATGAAATGTGTTACCCTCCAATCGATCAAATAGATCACACCTTTAGATTTAATATTAAAGACAAACAGAAAACCGGTTACCGTCTTCCATCTAAAGATGAGTGGGAAGTTTTTTGTAGGGCGGGTACGGTGACCTCTCGTTATTTCGGCACCTCCCACAATCTCACCTATATGTACGCGCACTCAAAGAAAAACAGCCCAGCACCAAATGTAGCACCAGTAGGCACTTATATCCCTAACGACTGGGGGCTATTTGATACCCTTGGTAATGTTTGGGAGTGGACTCTTATGCAACAAGACGGGAGAAATGATTCTCGAAACTCACCTAACTCACCTCTACCTAACTCACCTCTACCTGGTAACCTCCAAAGTACACCTCAAAATGGAAATCAATTTATCTCTGCTCCCCAACGCGGAGGATCCTTTAGATCTCGCCCCATGTACCTGACAGCATTTAGCGAGCAAATTAATCTCATCGAATACGAAAACAGTACCTCCGGGTTTAGAATCGCCCGTACCCTTCCCCAACGCTCCACCCCCCCTACCTGGTAACCACCAACCACCAGCCACCATCATCCCCTTACCAGGTAAGGGTTGAAGGAAACGGTTACATTGAGTGCCATTGGTGAGGGAAACTCGTTTTCATTATTAGAAAAGGAAGCACTGAGGGAGGAGATAAATTTATAGCAAGTAGTTGACTGATATCATAAAGGCACACTTCAGCCCTGAACGATCAATCTGAATAGGGATCATCGCTCTTTACAATCAAATCAGCTTAGGAATAAATGAAAGCTCAACACTTTCAACAATTCTCAATTAATAAACGTCAGAATTTATTTATTTACATTCTTTAATCACATCAATTCAGGTGGCTTTGAACCACTCGACATCCCTCCGTAGCGACACCACCAATAGGTTCCGTAAGGAAACGTCACTT
>JANQLS010000158.1 GCA_028280485.1 Planctomycetota bacterium | reverse complement strand
AACAGGAACTAAGCCGAGTTGGGATCAACTCGGCCATGAATTAAGACCCTAGGTCTTTATTCCATTATTACTGCGTAGGCTCGTAGAGCCTATGTTTAGCGGAGTGCAGACAATTCGAAGAATTGTCGGAACGGTTGAAGCTGTCTCCGAAGGAGGAAGATTCAACAGAAACTAATTAGTTCCTGCTGAATGATCAAAAACTAACTAGATGTCCTATTCTCTCAATTGAGAGAACTTGCGAAACAGACCTGATTTAACGCTATATTTATTTGCAAGTCATATTCCAATTCAGGGATATATTTTGAGTTTTATTTTTGTTTTGAAATGAAGAGGTTAGGGAATGCAAAATTAAAGAGACAATTCACATAAGGGCAATGGGCGCGAATTTTTTTGGGAAAATGAGGAATATTCCTGGGCAGGGCGTGAGGGATCATCGTTAGATAGCCATAACTTCACATGGTGATTAAAGACAGGTAGCATCTTAAGGTTGAACGCCTATCTCAGCTAATTATGGAACGCAATATGCATTTATTCATTTCTGTTATTAATCGTAAGAACTGTCCCTTGCAGATCTTGTTTCAATCGCATTCACACTTAAATTTACGATGTATTTAGAATTTTTTCTTTCAGCCATCATCATTGTAACTACGGGTGTTTTTTTAACGAGATCTGCCGATTTAATCGCTCAGAAAACCGGATTAGGCCGATTGTGGATCGGAAGTATTTTTCTTGCCGGCGCCACTTCTTTACCGGAGTTTTCCGTGGACGTGTCAGCATTGTGGCAAGGCCTTCCCGAGGTGGCTATCGGAGGGTTGTTGGGGAGCAATCTCTTTAACTTGATGATTTTAGGCGTCCTCGACCTCAGTCATCATAGTCGGGGGCGTTTTCTTTCTCCTCAATCTAGAATGCATGCTCTCTCCGGAGTGATGGGTATCTTGATGATTGGAATTGTTACCCTATCGATTGTTGTCGGCGCAAAGGGAAATTTTTACTTTATGAGCTTCGGTAGCCTAGTGCTTATTCTTGCCTATGTACTGGGGATTCGTCTGATTTATCACGATCAAAAATTTTTACTTCAAACCAAGTCAGAATCTGAGAATAAAGAAGCCGGCCAAGGGGGGCAAAATTCCCTTTATAAAGCGATAATAATTTACATATCGATGGCAATCGTCATATTTATTGCGGGGCCATTTCTTGCTAATTCTGCAGGAAAAATTGCCAGTCATACGGGTTTAGGGCAAGGATTTGTTGGGACAACTTTCGTTGCAATTTCAACTTCATTACCTGAACTCGTCACTACTTTCACTGCACTTAAACTTAAAGCTTTCGACTTAGCACTAGGTAATCTTTTTGGCAGTAATGCCTTTAATCTTTTGATTTTGGCTATATTGGATGGGGTTTCTCACAAACCTTTGTTTAGTGAGGTTTCTTCCGTTCATTTAGTGACTTGCTTAGCAACCATTATCATTACCTCCGTTGCAATTTTAGGTCAGCTTTACCACATTGAAAGTAGGAAGAAATTTTTAGAGCCCGACGCTTGGTTGATTGTGTTTTTGAGCATCGGAGCTTTGGTCTTGGTTTATACGCTCAGTTAGAGAATTCGGAGTTCCATGCCGGAAGCAATTCAACAAAATCCAATTGCTCAAAATTCAATCCCTTCAGCTCATGATTTATCTATTCAAGAGATAGGTGAAATTTTGGATTCAGATATCGAATCTGGATTATCTTCAAGCGCACGGGAGCAACGATTCAAAGAATTTGGGAAAAATGAGATCAGAGAGCGTGAGCCCGATCCCGCTTGGAAAAAATTTCTCCGTCAGTTTAAGGAATTGGTGATTTGGATCTTAATCGTGGCGGCGATCATTTCTGGTATTGTCGGCGATTGGCCCGATGCCTTTGCCATCCTTGCGATAGTACTTCTCAACGCCATTTTAGGATTTGTTCAAGAGGAACGAGCTCAACGAGCATTGGGGGCTTTGAGAAAGCTTTCTCAACCCCAAGCAAAAGTTTTCGAAGGGGGGGAATTAATTTCGGTTCCAGTATCCGATATAGTTCCGGGTGACCTCATTCAAATGGAAGCTGGAGATTATGTTCCCGCTGATTGCCGTTTAATTGAAACCTTTAATTTTAATGTTCAAGAAGCTTCCTTAACGGGTGAATCTGCTCCTGTGATCAAAGATGCAAAGGAGGTATTGTCAAATAAAACTTCCCTCGGTGATCGGAAGAACATGGGTTACTTTGGAACGATCGCATCGACTGGAAAAGCTCGGGGCCTGGTCATCCATACGGGGATGCAAACCGAGTTGGGTAAAATTGCGGGTTTATTAAATCGATACAAACCTGATCCAACTCCACTTCAGCTACGATTGAATCAACTCGGGAAGATTCTTGTCGTCGTTTGTTTATTAATCGTGGCGTTAATCTTCGTTCTGCAATTTATTCGACAAGGAGAATTTTTAGAGGTTTTTATCATGTCCCTCAGTTTAGCGGTAGCTGCTGTTCCTGAGGGTTTACCGGCTGTGGTTACGATTGCGTTAGCTCTCGGCCTGAGAAGGATGGTCAAAAGAAACGCATTAGTTCGTGAGTTGCCGAGTGTAGAAACTTTAGGTTCCGTCAGTATTATTTGCTCGGATAAAACTGGAACGTTGACTCGAAATGAAATGACGGTTCGTGAAGTTTATACAGGAGATAAACATATCCGAGTCTCCGGGACGGGATACCGGCCTCATGGTGATTTTTTTATCAAAGATAACCAGGATGAATCACAAGGAAACGAAGAACAAATTAAAAATCCTTCTGAAGACATCGAGCTCTCCTTGTTGTTAAAAATTGGATCTCAATGTAACAATTCAAAAATCATTCCCCCCTCAGGGGACTCTCAAGCTTGGCAAGTTATTGGTGATCCGACTGAAGGCGCGTTAGAGGTTCTCGCACTAAAGGGGCATGTGGATCCGGCCCCAGCTAACTGTTCGATTAAATATGAAATTCCATTCGACTCTACTCGTAAAGCCATGTCGGTGGTTTTAGTAGAAGGAGATGAGAATCAAAAGCTGCTGACCAAAGGAGCCGTTGAAGTTCTGCTTTCCAAGTCAAATTCTTTTAGTTGTGAGGGAGTGCTAAAAAACTTAAAGGATGATGATAAAAAGCAATTTCTACAAATTGCTGAAGACATGGCTTCTCGGTCTCTCCGTGTCTTAGGGTTTGCGTACAAAGATCTGTCGACCGATGATTACCATGAAGATATTGAAAATGATTTAGTCTTCGTGGGGCTCGTCGGCATGATTGACCCTCCTCGTGAGGAAGTGAAGGTCGCCGTTGAGACCTGTAAAAAAGCGGGAATCCGACCCATCATGATCACTGGAGACCATCCGTCGACTGGAAGAGCGATTGCTAAAGAATTGATGATCCTCACCGAAGGGGGGCTCGTGGTCACGGGGGAAGAGCTGGATCATTGGAGTCAGGAAGATTTAGTTTCAAAAGTTAAAGAAGTGTCAGTCTATGCTCGAGTTTCCCCGCAACACAAATTGAGAGTCGTTCAAGCGTGGAAGTCCTTAGGTCATGTCGTTGCGATGACCGGAGATGGGGTCAATGATGCTCCCGCGGTGAAAGAAGCAAATATTGGTATCGCGATGGGCATCACCGGGACAGATGTAACTAAAGAAGCTTCTGACATGGTTTTAATGGATGATAATTTTAGTTCCATCGTTTGTGCCGTTGAGGAAGGGCGGGGCATTTACGACAATATTCAAAAGTTTGTTCGTTATCTTCTTTCCTGCAATGCCGGTGAAATTTTGTTGATGCTCTTCGCTGCCTTGAAAGGTTGGCCAGCTCCTTTGATCGCTATTCAAATCTTGTGGATCAATTTAGTCACGGATGGTTTACCCGCCTTAGCCTTGGCCATGGAGCCTCCTGAAAAAGATATTATGAATCGAGCTCCCCGAAAGCTCAGTGCTCAAATCATCGATTTTAAACAAGGGCTTTCTATCATTTCCCATGGGCTACTTATCGCAATTTCGGCCATCATTGGATTTTCTATCGTATATTCTGGAGAGCCTGAGTCTTTACCCCAAGCGCAAACCGTAGCTTTTTGTATTGTGGCATTTTCCCAACTGGTTTATTCCTTGAGTTGTCGAAGTCAGAAACAATCCTTCATTCGATTGGGCTGGTTCAGTAACCCCTATCTCTGGGGAGCCATCGCTATTTCAGCGATGTTGCAACTCGCAGTGATCACGATGCCTTTTGCTCAACCCATTTTTAAAGTGAGTAGCCTTTCACTGATTGAAGCTGTCTACGTCGCTGGTCTGTCTATCGCGCCCATCCTTATCATCGAGACATGGCGTTGTGGGAAATCTTGGAGGAATTCTTGAAAATATTGAGCCTGACCAATACCTACCTCCCTCATGTGGGGGGGGTGGCGAGATCTGTCGAATTATTTAAGACTGAATTCGAAAAATTGGGGCATGAAGTGATGATCGTTGCGCCCGAATTTTCGGGTCAAGATCCGAATGAAAAAAATGTAATTCGATTACCAGCTCTTCAAAATTTTAATGGTAGTGATTTTTCAGTCAGGCTTCCCTTTCCCGGCTTGCTCTTGACTCAATTGGGAGAATTTAAGCCAGATATCGTCCACGCTCATCACCCATTTTTACTGGGGGAAACGGCTCTTCGAGTGGCAGGGCTCTTCGATGTTCCACTCGTATTCACTCACCATACGATGTTTGAGAATTACACTCATTATGTGCCGGGTGATTCTCCGAGTCTTAAACGATTTGTTGTCGATCTCTCAACCAGCTTCGCCAATTTAGCCGATCACGTTTTTAGTCCCAGCGAAAGTGTCGCTTCAGTTATTCGGGAGCGCGGAGTGGAAACTCCTGTTAGCGTCATTCCCACTGGAGTAGATCTCGAAGCTTTTAAGAAGGGTAGCCGAACTAAAGTTCGAGACAAGCTTGGGATTCAGCCCGAAGATTTTGTTGTGGGGCATCTCGGGCGTCTGTCGAAAGAAAAGAACTTAATCTTCTTAGCTCAGGCGATTAAGCGGTTTCTTATCAAAAATAAAAAATCCTATTTTATTGTTGCTGGGTCGGGACCCGATGAAGAACAAATAAAAAAGATTTTGGATCATAGGAAAGTTCGAGATCGAGTGTTTTTTTTAGGAGTTGTTAAGGGTCAAGAGATTGTTGATTTTTACCATTCCATCGATGTTTTTGCTTTTAGTTCATTTTCTGAGACTCAAGGATTAGTTCTCACTGAGGCTATGGCCGCAAGAATTCCAGTGA
>JANQLS010000156.1 GCA_028280485.1 Planctomycetota bacterium | reverse complement strand
GAACTTGTAAAAGTTTGGCGGGGTACAATTGCTCGCCAAACTTTTACAAGTTCGGCTACGAGATGAATCGGGCATAAAAAAACATTGCCCGCTGAATCGGGCATAAAAAAAACATAGCCCCCAACGGGTGTTAATCACCTTGGGGGCTATGAAGAAAATTTCAGGTATGTCTTTAAGTGCTCAATGATCGAATCCGTTGAAACTCGCTCTCATAAGAACGGTTTCATATATCGGATCGAACTGGCAATCTTAGCCGACAACTTTTACGTTTTCAGCGCGAGGACCTTTGGGTCCTTCGGTTTGATTGAACTCGACATCTTGGCCTTCGCTGAGCTCTTCGAAGCTGACACCCTCAAGTGCTGAGTGGTGGAAGAACAACTCCTTATCGTCAGTTGCGATAAAGCCAAAACCCTTTTCCATTAACTTTTTAATTTTGCCCTGAGCCATTGCCAGGTACTCCTTTAAAAAAACTCTCGGACCCCCTCTAAGATTCGAAAAAGCCAAAGTGACTAAGTTTGGGTGGGACCAAGCTTGGTCTCTGTCGACTTCGATCGATCAAGTATGGGTCAAAAAAAAACAGTCCCTCAACTCAAATTGAGAGGAGGAAAAACGCTATTGAGTTCCTATAGAAACAATAGGAGCTCATTTATACTTAATGTTATTAATACCTACCGCGAGATAAAAACGAGGGGTATTGACCTCTTCCAGTCCCATGGGAGTGAAAGAATTGTTACGGGACTCTGGTCGTCGATCGAGGTCAATGTCAAGTAGGAGGGGTCTCAAAGCATGGAATAATGACGGGATCGGCCAGGCCAAACACGCCCATACAATAGCCGTTTCGGGCAAGGGGGACAACAAAAGATCCTAAGAATCATGCGGAAAAACCGGTTTAGACGCCTCCAGAGAGCCCTTCCTAAAGTCCTTTTAAGCTGTGGTTCCTGTAGTTATGACGATTTCCGGAGATATATAAATATTTTGTAAGCTTTTCTTAGGAAATGGGCTAACTACCCGCATGGGGGGTAATTTTCACATCCAAGATTGCCATCGGTATCAATCGGGTCTGGGTCGACTCCGCAAGGGCCTGTGGGCGGACCGGGTGCGTGGGGGGGGATTCCACCAATAAACAGGTACTGAAGCAAGAGGATGGGATCCGTCAGATTAACTTGATCACTGTTATCGACATCGGCTGCTTCAAAACATGACAGGGTTATGTTTTCGCTGAACATGTACCGCAATCCGTGGATCGGATCGGCGATATTGAGAATAAGATCGGTGTTTACATCTCCTCGATGGAAGGTGGGTTTTTGGCAGACGTCGAGCATCAGATTGTTATCGATATCTTTTTCATTGGGCAATCTACCCTGGCTGATGACTGAGGCGACACCACCGTTTTGCGCTCGTCTTAAGTTTGAGTTCCACTTCCCGCCAAATCCAGCGGCGATATCATCGATACCATCGTTGTTAGCATCGATAACATTTACGGGGCCCGGACCATCGCCTACAGGGATAAAAATCGCATGAGAAAAATTGAGATCTCCCAATCCTAAACGGATTTCGATGGTGTCTTCGTATTCATTGCTGACGACCATGTCTAAGATTCCATCGTCATTAAAATCTAAGGCCTGCGCATCGAAGATTTCAAATTCAAATTGAATGGAAGTCGTGTGCGTAAACTTACCTTCTCCATCATTGATAAAGATAGGGACGTCGCCGTGAGAGTGTCCCGAAGTATAAAAATCTTGATCCCCATCTCCATCGAAGTCGGCGAGTTTGAGAGAGTAAATTTCATCGGCGCCTGAAGGAATGGTTTCTGAGGAAGCCGCTTCAAACGTTTCTGGATCCAGATTTCTCAGAATTGAAATATTATCTTCTGATGTACTGATAACGGCGATATCTACCAAACCATTGGAGTCAAAGTCACCGGGGGTAATCCACAGTGGGCTTCTTCCTATTGGAAGTTTGCTTTTCCGTTTAAATTGGAAATCACCTTCGTTTTCATAAACCCATAATTCACGAGCTTCACGATTGGAGAGGGCGAGATCTTGTTTTCCATCCTTGTTCACGTCTAAGTGAGTGATCGCCCAGAAGGAGAAAGGTTCGGCCTCCAAGCTCATCCGGACGGGAGTTGGGTGGAATGTTCCTTCAATATTTTTATAGATTCGGAGGTGCATGGGGACGTTTCCCTCATCGATCCCATCGTATCCAACATTGACCGCGGCCAAATCGACGAAGCCATCGTTGTCGAAATCAGCGATCGTAATATCGAAGGTGCGGTGCTCTAAATCGATGCCTCCGACATGTGAAAAAATACCACCACCGCTATTGACGATGATGGATGCGGTATGGTCGAAGGTGTTGATGAGGATATAGTCGGAGTCCCCATCGTTGTCGATGTCGGCTACTTCGAGGGAGCGGGCTCCGTCTCCCGTGATGATGATGTCGGCTTCCTCAGCGATAATTAATGTCGGAATGAGTTCGCAGCTATCGATGATGTTATTGCCATCGCAATCGACTTCTTCTTTTAGGACTCTCAGTTCTTCAGCGTCAGGGATACCGTTGTTATTACAGTCAAACTCGATTTCATCACCAGAAGCGAAGAGTGAAGAAGTTGAATATGCGAGTACGGTAGTCAGAAGGAAGGTTTTTAGAGCCGATGCACGCAGCATAAAATTCTCCTAGGTGAAAAAGCAGACTCTGGCGGCTGGAGTTGGCAGGCTTGCTTTTACCAAATTTCAGGAATAAAAATGATGGAGCTCTATTAAATTAAGGAATAAGGAAGATCCTTAAACGATAAGAGCTTTGAGATAAAAATGCAATTCCTATCGCTCGGAGAATCTAAATTTAGGGTTGATCAAAATTCATAACTTATATTGAAGCTAGAAGATTAACTAGCCCGGAGCGTAAGTGACGGGATACGGCATCGCGATCAATTCCCCATTGACATGTTCTTATGGATAACTCACTCACTGAGATTCCACATACGAAACACTTTAGCAATGTCCCGTCGCTTACGCTCCGGGCTAGTTAATGGGGTTGTTTTTAAACTTTAAGGATTTACTCCACTACTCGAGTTTAACCTAAATAGCGAATTCTATTCCGGGCAAACCGCCTCAGCGCAATTGACCGATGCCTCTTCACAGTTAGGCACGGCGCCGGGTTGAGGGCCACCCAAGAAAAGGTAATCTAAGAGATAAATCATATCCGAGATATCGATTCCATTCTGGGCGTTTGCGTCGCAAGCATCTTCACATTGAAGTGGTCGGGCATCGACGAAGAGATGGAGGAGGCCTTCGATGGGGTCAGCGAGGTTGATTGCATCGTCGCCATTACAGTTTCCTCGCAGGAAGCGTACTTGGGGAATATCGGTGGGGTCGGCGGGATTGGAGCCGTTCGCTAGTTCATCTCCATCGTAAAATCCATCCCGATCGCGGTCTAATACCATGCGCATCCCCGAGCCTTTAGGAACAGCCGTGAAGGTAGTGTGAGTTTCGGAGTTGAAGCTACTCAATAGATCCGCCTTCGATAGACTTTCGCCTTCGATCCAACTTAAAAACTGGCCGTCCTGTAGAAGGTAGTTTTTGGCTTGTTGTTCTTCTTGAGTATGAACGATGAGGTCACAATCGCCGGCCTCGGCTCGATCGATGAAGATCGCTAAGCGTTGATTTGCTGATGCATTCAATTCTCCAATCGTACTCAATTGTTGGCCGACGACGGGAGCTTGACCCGTGGGGAAAGCTAAGAGGAAAGCTTCGAGTTCTCTCACTTTCTGTATCCCTGTTCTCCCGGGGCTATCGGGAAAGGTGAAGGGGGGGATCCCGGTGAAGTTCACTCTGAAAAAGTTGAACAGAGTGGGAATGGAACCATCGTGGAGGAATCCGAAGCCACGAATTTGATCCCCTAAGTGGGGAGTCGGAGTTGGAGCGAGGATGGCCGGTTCGCGGATGATATCGGGAGCGGCGTAGCCAAACATCCCCACTTTTTGGTAGAGGTTTCTCAAGTGGGGGACTTTGAACTCTTGGCTTTCCAATTCGAATGAGCCCTTCCCATCCGTTCCGAACGGAAGCGTGTGGCAAGCGGCGCAAGCATCTCCATCTCCACCGATTCCGAAGCGATTTCCATCTGAATCAAAGACTTGCTTGCCTCTACGCTCTGTTGTCGTGAGGCTCCCATCGATTTGGGCGATCGGGTTTGGAGGATAAGCGACTTCTAAAATAAAATCTTTAAAGGCTTCCATATCCTCTTCGGGTAAGGGATTGGCCATTCCCAGTAAAGATTGAAACGCCCCCCGAAAGTGGAGAAAGGCTTGGCCTTCATCGTTGACATCCGGTTCTTCGGCTCCAGAGTTCACCCCATTGCGATCTCCTCTCCAGTGCATGGCTCCCGCGCCTTTCATCCCTCGTAGGCTCTGAGTGGTCATCGGACCTTTCATAGGATGGAAGTCTTGAAGATCTCCTAAATTGGATTGCACAGCAACGCGTTCCAAGGGGTTATCTTCGACCACACCATCCGGATCTCCCAAGTTCCAGGCAAGGCTGTCGAGGTCACCGTAGATGTGACAACTAAAACAAGCGGAATCCCCGTGTCCGGAGTTTTCAGCGTTATAAAGGATGGGGCGACCTTTTTGAACGTGTTCCGGTTCAGGGTTGAAACGTAGTGGGACAAAGCCCAAGAGGCTTTTGGTTTCGACGTCGATGACATCGATTTTATGATCGAAGCGACTCATTACGAATAAACGATTGCCGGATTCATCGAGAGCTAAGCCGCTCGGTCCGGGGCTCACTTTGATTTGGCTCACCAGTTGAGCATCCGAGTTGAGGATCGCCACTTTGCTCGACCCTAAAGCAGCTACATAAAGAGAGTTTCCATCCGACGAAAAGGTGAGGTCGGTGGGGAAGGCGAGGCTTTGTTGAATTTCTTCTTCGGGACCTGAAGGAGTCGAATAATCGATATGAGGATTGAGGTGAACCGGCTGAACGGTATCGTTTTCAAAATCGATGATCGTGACTCGGTTCTCAGCCACGTGTCCATTGATCTCAGGCTCAAACCGCACTCGATTGAGGGATTCTAAGTTCGAACTGTAAACCTTGCCCGTTTGGGGATGCACGGCGAGATTAAAGAGGATCGTTCCCACGTGGGAGGCGGCATCGATTTGGCTCGGTGGAGATTGATTCGCATCGAGAGCGAAGACATCTTGATCGGGTAAATTGAATCGGACTCGGGGGCTCCAATCTCGACCTTGATCATCCTCCCATTTTCCTGACTCACGGTCGAATCCCACGATCAGGCCCACCTCGGGTGCTGGAACTCCTTCGCCACTCACTAACGGTGGTGGCATACCCGGAGCTGAGAAATCATCGTCGATGAAATTGTTGTCTTCGTTTGCTGAGGACACGGCTCTCGCCGTTAAGCAGGTCGTTTGATTCCCAGTGTGAAAGCCGGCGACATAAACTCGACTGCCGTCTTCAGTGGCGGCCAATCCCCGTGGAGTATCGGTGAATAAGGTGATGATGTCGGCGGGCTTTGACAGATCATCGAGTTGAAAGACCCACACATCCGCTCGTCCGACTCCTTCACTGGTGAGTTGAGGATCGGAAGGAAGGTTTTGTCCACGGTGAGCGGTCGATACAAATAACTTATTTTTACTCGACCCTGCGATGACGGCGTCACGGGGCTCATCGCCCACTTGAAGAGTGGCTTCCATTTTCGGATGACTGGGATTGGAAAGATCGATCACTGAAACAGAATCAGAAAGGTGGTTCACCACACAGGCTTTTTCATCCCCACTCGCGACTACCGCGACAGGTTCTAAGCCGACAAAGATTTCACTCAAAAAAATGGGGAGACCTGGATTGGAAACATCGTAGATCTCTAGTCGGTTGTCGGGGGTGTTCACCGCGTATAAAAGATCGCCAGATTCCGACAGAGCCAATGGGCGAACGTGGCCTGATTCAAAGGTGACGAAGTCGCTATCTTGAGCTTGGAGATTGAAATTAATGTCAATGCTCAAAAATAGAGATGAAACAATGGAGAGAATTAGATGAACTCTAATAAGCATGAGTAATCTTTTTGGAATAGAGAGTGGAATTCGTCAAGACCCGGTGACATCTTCTATTCTCTCGTACTTAAGACTCTCAAGCTATGTAAAAAATAAAAGTAGTCGGCTTGCCCCGTGGTTGTGAATTTTTATCAAGCTTAGTTTGTGTCGGATTCCAATCTAGAAGAAATACGGCCTTAACTAGCCCGAAGCGCTAGCGAGGGGCTGGAATGAAAACCCTGGCCCCTCGCTAGCGCTTCGGGCTAGTTAATTCGGGAGTCTTAAAAATTTCACAACCTCCCTGTAAGCTGATTTGTGGAGCGTGTAGTCCCTCTCGCTAGAGATTGGGGGGGTATACGCTTGCCGGCCAAATTTTTACAAATTCGGCTACGGGGATTCATTCCCAAATTCGGGCGAATGCGATTGCAGTTCCGGCTCACGGGGTGAGCCGACTACTAAACTTTAAACGCTTCCTGAGTCCTCTTCACCAAGGGGTTGTTCTTTGCCTTGGAATTTTGGAGCAAGGGCAAGCAGGCAGCGAGATATCGATTTCTCACTGCGGGGCTCAAATGGAAATAATCCTCTAAGCAAGCCGAGCTGTACTTGTAGTCGTGAGCGTCATTCCCCTTTAAAAAGACTAAGACTCTGGCGTCGTGAATGAGATTTTTTGCTGCCTGAGATCCATCGCCGGGTGCGTTGTTCAAATATTGATAGGCCTTGAGTGTCGCTTGTAAATGATTGCTTCCTAAGGTGTCGAAAATTTCGGCTCTCTCGGGAACGATTTTCTCTTTGAGGAGTTCGTCGTTTAATCCTGCGATGGAGTACTCGGGGAACTCTCCTCCACGACTGATGGCTGCTTTTCTAAAGAGGGGAACGAAGGAGGCAGCTTGTAGGAGAAGGAAGGCTCTCGTTTTGGTATTCCCAGTGGTTTGGAAGGCGAAGTTGATAGCGTTGAGCGTCGTCACCGTGTGAAGCGAGATGATTCCTGGTTTTCTCAGGACTTGATCGGAAGCCACTTGAAATAATGCATCCCAAATCGATTGAGGATGAACACCCTTCTCTAAAAGCTGGGCAACCTTGTCGCTACACTCGTATTCATTTTGATGGGAGAGACTCTCGACTAGCGCGTTCGTCGCTTCAGGGTCTTTCTTTCCTCCTCCCGCCCATTTGGCGCAAATTTTATCGATCTTTTTTAGGTTGAGGCGGCCGGGGCGATCTCTCTCGTCATCTCGCTTCTGAGGATTATCTCCTTCATGTTGAAGAAGAGCGTAGGCTAATGATCTGAGGACGGGTTCAGCGTGTTGTTGGCCGATCAAGCTCAATGTTCGCCAAGCATTGGAGACAAAAATGATCTTGTGGCCGATCGATCTGAAATCACGGGCGCCTAACTTAAAGAACTCTTCGAAGACTTCTTGCATGCCGTGAGTTCGACTAAAGCCGGCTATAGCGGTGTCGGCGGCTTCCACATCCCAATTGGCCATCGCTTCTTGAAAAGCTTTTCTGGCTCCGTGAGCTTGGGGCACTTTACCTTCATCGACGGGGCCCATCGTCCAATTACCTTCTTGGACGTCGCGAGCTTGCGCCGACTTGAAATAATCGAGCGCCCAAAAGATCGGAAGCCATCGGTGTTGATCAGGGGATGACATGCTCGCCAAGTGAGCCGAGTTCACGACTAAGACCGAGTGAAACTTGAAACCTACCGCGGGGCGGGGCTGGACGTTTCGAACTCCAGCGAGAAGGAGTGCGGCTAATATTTCTTTGTAGGAGACTCCCTTTTTGATGCGTTGACCGACTTCTTCCAGGAGCCGATTACGAGGAGTGTCCTCTAGTAAACGTACCAAGGGTTCGATCTCAGGTTGGAGACGAACGACTTTGGGATCCAATTGAGTTTCTTCTGCTGAGATCGGCCTCAAGGACGCGTGATTTAAGAATTCTAATCCACTCGATCCGAGGAGTCCTCCGGCTAAAGTGGAGGCAGTCGTTGATTTCAAGAAACGTCGTCGGCTTTGTGAGCGCTTCATTTTGAGTCCTTCTCAGAGGCTGTAAATTCTTAGATTAAATTAATTTTGAAGCTAATTGGTGCTTCATTTATCCCTCGCTAAAGCTTCGGGCTTGGAGGGCGGGATCCATCTTAATAACAATTCCTGAATTAAGGAAATAGCTTTATCCATCTAAAAACTATGAATGAAATTTCCAACCTTCCAAGCCCGAAGCTTTAGCGAGGGATCAGTACTAAGAAAGTAAGAATAACCTCTAATTGAGACGTTTTTACTTGGGATCAGGAGAGTAAGTAGTTACCAATAAATAAGATGGGGAGAAAAGTGGAATAAGTTTTCTTGTTTTGAGTGGCCAGGTGACGTTATTCTATTCCTTGATCAATTGGCTACTTAGCCAAGAGACCACTAAAAGAAACAGCGCAAAGAAAACCAACGATTGGAGAGGTCCGTCATGCTGACGATCCCTGGGAATGAATCCTTATTTTGTGATGGAGTTTCACGACGCAATTTTTTGCGGATCGGCGCCCTAGGAATGGGAGGTCTATCGCTTCCAAATATCCTTCAGGCCGAAGCTCAATCCGGAATTAAGAAATCGCACAAATCGATCATCATGATCTACCTCCCCGGTGGCCCTCCCCATCAAGATATGGTCGATTTGAAGATTGACGCTCCTCTGGAGTACCGAGGCGAGTTCCGTCCGATCAACACCAATGTCGATGGACTTCAAATTTGTGAGCATCTTCCCCTGCTCGCTAAACGTATGGATAAGTTCGCCACGATTCGAACGATCATCGGTTCCGATGGAGGCCACGATGATTTCCAATGCATGAGTGGTCGCTCCGAACGGAAGATGAAAGATGCTCCCTCGTTTGGATCAGTAGCTTCCAAGCTCCTCGGCTCAACCCGTTCGGGAATCCCTCCTTTCGTGGGTTTAGAGCCACGAATGAAGCATCGACCCTACAATTCATCGGGGCCGGGCTTTTTAGGATTCAGCCACAAGTCTTTTCGACCGACGGGGGATGGGAAGAGTGACATGACTCTCCAGGGTATCTCAGTCGATCGATTGAATGATCGTAAATCATTGTTAGCAAGTTTAGATCACTTCAAGCGTGAAACCGATGCCTCAGGCTTGATGTCTGCCTTGGATGATTTTAACAAACAAGCTTTTGGACTCTTAACTTCCAGTACGCTTACAGAAGCTTTAGATGTCAGCAAAGAAGATCCCAAGTTGCTCGCTCGGTACGGCAAGGGAGATCCTCGAGTCAGGGGCGATGCCGCGCCGCGAATCAATGAGCAATTCTTGATGGCTCGACGTTTAGTCGAAGCGGGTGTGCGCTGCGTCACCGTTGCTTTTGGTTTTTGGGATTATCACGGGAACAACTTTAAAACGGCACGGGAAGACCTTCCTATGTTCGATCAAGCGGTGACCGCATTGGTCGACGATATTCATGATCGCGGATTAGATAAAGATGTCTCCGTTGTTATCTGGGGAGAATTCGGCCGAACTCCGAAGATCAATAAAAACGCCGGTCGCGATCACTGGCCGCGAGTTTCTTGTGCTCTTCTCGCCGGTGGGGGAATGAAGACAGGGCAAGTCATCGGTAGGACGGATCGATTAGCGGGTGAAGCAGTAGAACGTCCTGTACACATTGGTGAAGTCCTCGCCACCATGTACCACAATTTAGGTATCGACGTCGACACTACGACCATCGAAGATCATACGGGCCGACCCCATTACTTGGTGGATGGGCATAAGCCGATTGGGGAGTTGGTGTAGTAACATCATTCCAAGCGCGAAGCGTCAGCGAGTGTTTTTTATTACTCTACTCTTTTGATCGTGCTTGAGGCTTCCGATTGAGTTAAGAAAGTCGCTTGCGCTACACCTCAGGGCTTATTAGCATTTTTTCGTGGTTTATAGACCTGTCCCTCGCTCACGCTTCGGGCTTGAAATGATCTCCTTCTCATACAGCCTTAGCGTCTTATACGCTTCAAAACCCATCCGCTTTAAGGCGTTATTCATCATGTGATTGTCTTCTAAGATCCAACCGGCTTCGCCCCACGT
This sequence comes from Planctomycetota bacterium, assembly GCA_028280485.1. GTDB lineage: Bacteria > Planctomycetota > UBA8108 > UBA8108 > JACQVS01 > JANQLS01. Next base: position 37,190 of record JANQLS010000156.1, on the reverse strand, counting down.
GTAGCCCAGTTGAAGGGCATTGTTCCAAATCTCAGAGCAGAGTAGAGCATCAGCGCCCGTTCGGCGGTATTCTTTTAAGACTCCCAGTAAGATGATGCGCAGGCGATCGATCTTATTTTTATGTTTAAAAAGACTCCATAGCCCTGGAAGTAAGCTCCCCTTTCGATTCGATTGAAGGGCGACGTTGACATCGGGAAGGGCGATGGCGACTCCGATAGGCGTTCCTTCTTTCTCAGCGAATAAAGCCAAATTCGGATGTAAAAAGGGTTTTAAGTCTTTGGCGAGTTTATTGAGCTCTGCTTCCGTCATCGGGACAAAGCCCCAATTCTTTTCCCAGGCATCCTTGTAGAGGTCTTTCAAGCGTTGAACATCCTGCCAAAATGTGCGCATGTTCAGGGGTCTCGTCTTGATGCCGTGTCGCCTTTCCAACAACGATTTTAGGCGTTCGAAGCGTTCGGGAGGGGAAGTCGCATCCTTCTGATAGTTCAGTAAGTCTTTAACTTTTTTAAAACCCGCATTGAGGAGATGGGATTCGTAGTAAGGAAGATTGTGCGGACAAAGGACGGTGGGAGGAGTTTCCGTGCCTCCGACGACCAAGCCACATTCCTCGTTCGTCGAAAACGAGGTCGGGCCTCTCAGCGAAGATAGGTTTCTCTTTTTGATCCAAGCTTCGGTGGTCTTCAGGAGAGCTGTGGAAACCTTGAGATCATCGATCGTTTCAAAGAATCCGAAGAATCCCGTTTGATCGTTTTGGTATTCGTTGTAGCCTCGATTGTGAATCGCGGCGATTCTGCCTACGACCTTTCCATTTTGTTGAGCGATGAAGTAGGCACTGGTGGCGTGTTCAAAGAAGGGGTTTTTCTTTTTGGACAACAAGTCCTTCATCATCACCTTCAGGGGTGGAACCCATAGAGGATCCTTACGATAAAGCTCGTATGGAAGCTGGATGAACTGTTGAAGCTCGCGTTGAGATTGAACCTCAATAATTTGAATGGAGTCACCAGGAGAAATCGAGGTCATCTAGGGGAAGATCGATCTTGGGAGGTGGATTGGAAAGCTTCAATTTCCTTTTCGAGTTGTGGATTTAAGGTTTGTGCTTGTTGAAATTGATCATTAGCGGCAGCGGTATCACCCAGTTTCCACAATACTTTTCCTAATTCAAGTCGAGCGAGGCTGTGTTTTGAAGCTTTTGAGACGACTTCTTCTAAATCGTTGAGAGCCGAGCGCAGCAATGAAATGTTTTTGGTTTCGGAAGCTAAGGTGTGCCGGGCGATCGCTCGGGAAATTTGAATCGATAAGCGCTGGCTTCCTCCCGTCATCAGCGCTTGAGTGAAATGGGATTCTGCTTTTTGAATTTGTTCTACAGGACGAGGTGACCATTTTGATTGGAATAAATAGAGGTTTCCCAGAGTCTCATGCCCACGATAAGACTCTTGATTCAGTTCGATGACTTTAAGAAGGTCTTTCTTCGCAACTTCGATATAGCTGAGTGCTTGTTCCGAATGGTCTTTTTTAGCCTGGTGGATATTTAAGGATGCTCTCTCAAGCAGGAGGTCGATGGCTTGAGGGCTCGATTGGATACTCTGATTGAGTTTATCTAGGCTGGATGGAACACCTTCAGTAAAAGATGAACCTGAAGTAACCTTGAGAAAGTGTTGAGCGCGGATTGAAGCAATGATCGTTTCGCGGGAGGAATGGTCAGCTTTGAAGACTCTGTTGGTATATTCGATGGCTAACTTTGCCTCTTTTTCAGCGGCTTCATTTTCTTGGTGTTGGAGGTGATAGTAAGCTCGAGTGGTGTGAAGGCTGGCCAGTTTTTTAAAGGCAGCAATGGGAGTGGAGCACTTCGTAGCTCGCTGGAACTCTGTTATTGCCTTGTCGTAATATCGCCAGCCAGACTTATCATTTTGATCGAGTAATCGAGCTCCTTCCAACATCCAAAAATACCCCGTTAAGTAAGCTGTACTTGGATGGGGGGCTTCGAGTGACTTGACGGTATCGAGAATCTTTAATACCTGTTGAAGGTCTCGGGGCTGGGGATCTAAATAACTCAAGGTTAAGCCGAGGAGGCAATGAGCATCGCTTCTTTTGATATTGGCAGCTTCGCTGAAGGCTTTGTTCGCCTTGGAGTGTACTTTTCTGATCAGATGGTAGATGCCTAAAATTTGATAAACATCTGCCCGCTGAGATTGATTCAGTTCAGTAGAAGCTAAGCTCTTTTTGCAGAGTTCCTCTGTTTTTCCGAAATCAGGAGCTGAGAGCTGCAGGAAAGCATCGAAGAATTGTTGTTGCCCCGAGGAGATTACAACTTTCTGTTGGCGGATATTATTTAGATCTTCACGAATCCACTTTGAAGCGCGCTCGTGATTTTTTCTCCAGCTGATTACCTTTTGTAAATCATGGTGTAAGGGAGGGCGAAGCCAATACTCCGCTACGGTCATCGCGCGATGTAAGTAAAGTTGATTGGCGATGGGTGAATCTTTCCATTCCTCTCCTCTATAAAGTTGTTCCCAGTTTTCAGGCGGTTCGGTTAATCGAAACCGGAGAAGATTGATACAAAAGGAAATCTCTTTGAGTTTGGGGATTTGATTTTTAAGCTTCTCTAGTTCAGTAATTTCTTCTGCAAGTTTTTCCCGCTCTTCTTTGAAGGATTCTGGTGGTGTCAGCAGAGCTTTTTCATAGCCTTCAAGTAGAGACGTCGTTTTGGCGAGTACTCGAGATCGAATTTCTTTTATTCGATTGGCCTCTATACTCCAAGTCACCGCGAAAAATGCAATCGCGACAAGGATGATACTGGCTGCGGTGAGTCCTACGGACCAAGAGTTGTTTTTTACGTACCGTTTCCAGGGAGAAGGAATTCGAGTGAGGGTGGGTTGGTTGTTGAGCCAACGTCGAAGTTCTGCATGGAATTCTTTTAAGGAACTGAAGCGATCTTTGGATTGAACGGCCATCGCTTTAAGAGCGATCGCTTCGAGTTTCGAATCAGCATTTTCATTGTAGTCCGCGGGTCGAAGAGCATTTCCCGAGAGAATGGAGCTGACCACTTGTTCGATCGACTCCCCTTCGAACGGAGCCCGGCCCGCTAAGCGTTCAAACAGGATGACTCCTAAGGCGTACTGATCGAGGTGGGGGCTGGCCATCTCGCCTTTGAGGTGCTCGGGAGCCATGTATCGCGGTGTTCCAGCGAGTTGACCCTCGCGGGTGATCGTAAGGGTGTGCCCCGGAATTCGAGCGATTCCGAAGTCGACAATTTTTACTAAGCCATCGGGATGGATCAAAATGTTTTCGGGTTTTACATCTCGATGCACGATTCCGAGTTCGTGAACTTTTTCTAAAGCTTCAGAGACCTCCACTAAGGCTTCAACGAATTGCTTTAGATTTAAGGAGGCTTTTCTCAGAGTCGGTCCGTCCACAAATTCCATAACGAGATAAGCGTAGGGGCCAGAATGACCGAATTGATAAATTTTAGTGAGAGCAGGAAGATCCAGTTTCTCTAAGGCTTGCGCTTCTCGAAATAACCGAGTGATGCGTTGAGGCTCCTCTTCGGAAGCCTTTAAAATTTTAATCGCTACAAACTTCTGATCTCGCTGGTCTTTTGCCTTGAACACGATAGAGCTTCCACCGTGGGCGATCTCTTCGAGTATTAAATAGTGATCGAGTTGGGTTCCTACTTGAGGGAATGGACTTGGAGGCGGTTTGAGGGTGACTGAAGATTGGCAGTGAGGGCAAGCGATTTGAAATTCTTGAGTTGAAGTTTCGCGTGGGATATCGACTTCGAGGCTCTCTCCACATTCCGAGCAGTAGATAATGGATTTGCTTTCTTGTGACACCAAATCTTTTAAATGTTCGAAATCCATCGGGTCCTCGAGTTGATTGTAGCCGAACTCGTAAGAGCTTGGCGGGTTACGTTAGCTGGCCAGTTTTTAACAAGTACGGCTACAGTGATTTACGTATCAGAGGGAGTCTGTATTAAACAATTCTTCGAACTCTTCCTGAATTTCTTCGTGGCTTAGAGTGTAGCTTTTAATTTCGGAATGAACAATTTTTCGAAAAGTTCGTCGTGCGTACTCAAGCTCTGATTTTACTTGTCGTTTAGAAATTTCAAAAGCCAATGCGAGTTCTTCGTAGTTGGGGCGACCGGAGAAGCTTCGGTTAACATCGACCCGTTCAAACAACCTGAATGCGATAGAACGGTCCGTTCCTATTAAGAAATTTTCTAAAGATTTCACTGATGCTTCTAAGAGTGAATAAAGCCATTGACGATCAAACGCTTTGTCGGCGGGCAAGCTTGCAATTTCGAGCGGGGGATCGAAGGACTCGATGGAAAAAGTGAGAGTGTCTCCGCCTCTTTTTTTTGCGCGACTCAATTTGCGTTCATCGGCAACGTGGTGGCGAAGGCAGGCTTTTAGGTAGGATCGGAACTTACCTTTTTCGGGTGACAAATCTTTCAAAAAGTCACTCTCGATCAAACTCATACAAAAACTTTGAGTGAGATCTAATGCATCTTCAGCATGCGTGGGTCGGCATTTAATTTTTATAAAAGTATAGATCGCTTTGTAGTACTTCCGGAAAAGTCGGTCGAGTTGCTTGCGTTTTTGATTTTCGTTAGCAGCTTTTAGAAGAGTCGACCAACTTGTGGACGGAAAGGTACTCGGCCCTTCGAACTCGGGCAATTTTGTCGCGGCGGAACTCATCTTTTCTCTCTCATCTCAATAGGGTATGCCTCTGCCATTTCCCCTGCCTAATGTTCAACCCTAATCTGAGGAGGAATGCAATGTTTCGGAATGCAATGTCTTGGCGCCTGAGGCCTCATTTTAAGACTTAATGTATCGGACTGGAGTGTCTAGGTAAATAGTTCACCCGCGTCACTCTCATTTTATTCAGGAAAAACACCTAGAAGAGGAGTTTGTCAAATGAAGAAAGTTTGTCTATTCGCCGTGCTCGCGATTATTGCAGTTGTTTGTCTTCAAGGCTGTCGGGGTGATTCGAGTTCAAGTACACCTCAAGGTTCAGTGAATGTCAGTGGGTCGAGTCTGTAAGTATTCGATGGGCCAATCGGTGCTTATAAATTTGTCCGTTTTTATAAGGGAAGGCCACCCACAAGGGGTGGCGCTACAGATAACCCTTGCGTTTCAAATTTAAATTTCCATCTGTAGCGCCTTGGCTTGTCCCAGGCCATAGAAAGTTTGCATAAATGACCTGTTTCAATAGGAATGGGTTAGCCCTTCAAACTGGAGAGAGAAAATGAAGTGGAGTACTGGATTACTCATTTTTATCGTTAGTTTTTTACCGTTGAGTATCAAAGCTCAAACCTATACGCCAACCGCTTATAGCATCGAGCTTTTTACGGTTGAGCTTTCAACTGATGGGACTAATTTTATCAAGGTATTTGAGAATACCTCGGGTTTGTCGGTCGATCTGGCTGACTCCTCGAGTTTCAACAACGCCTTCGGAGACTCTGTTAACATCCCGTCTGGAACTTATTCTTGGATTCGGATGACGATTAGTGAGGATCTTGTTTGGTCTCACCCCGCGGCGCCCGTCTCTCTGAGCAATCAGACTTTCACCGTCAGCGGAGGTCCCCCCGGTCCGACCGCTGATCAGATGACCGTTTACTTTGCTACTCACGACCAGGGAGGAAAACCCGGTGGGCAAGGCGGCGGTCAAGGGACTCAAGCGGCTCCCATGTTGCTCGGATCGTCAGCGAAGGTTGAGGCTTCGCGAACGACCACGTTGAGGCTCGTTTTTTCTGTCACCGATGCTCTTAAAGCGCAGGGGGGAAGTTCGTACGATTTGGCTCCGCCCGATATGTTTTTTGTGTCTGAAAACACAGCTTCTTCAACACTCTCGGGAAATTTCAACACTACCGTCTATAACGCCATCAAAGAATTTTCTTCCGATGGGATGGGCGGGTACAACGTCGATTCTTGGTCGTATACCTCGGGTCGGGGTGTGCTGAATTTTGATGGGAGTGGGCGTTGGACTTGGAATGGAATTCTCAATGAGTTCAATCTTCAAGGGGGAGCCAGTGGAGCGTTGAATAATTCAGCAGCCTTTTCGGGTACTTATGGCCTGAACGCCGATGGATCTATTTGGATGCTCGTGAGTGGAGAGCCAGGAACGATGCGAGGAGCGATCTCCTCTGATCAATCGATGCTGGTCCTTAGTATGTACGATAGCCCATCTTCTCACATGATGATTTTCGGAGTTAGTCGGGCAACAAACGCAAATGTCTCTTCGTTCAATGGAAATTATTATTTCACGACTTATGAGTCCGAGTATAAGTCGGGTTCTAATTCGCTATCTTACGAAGGGTCCTTCGGAACGGTTACGGCGAATGGTTCCGGGGGAATCACTGGTATCCAAGATCGAAATGAGATCGAGATCAGCCAACCCACGACTTCTCCAGTGATTACCGCGCCCGTTTCTTCTTTGGGAAATGCCTTCGCTGATACTCTCACGATTACCTCGAACGGACTTCTCTCTGGCCCTTCGGATCATCTTTTAGGAGCCATATTGGAAAATGGTGAAGCTGCGACGATTGCATCTTCATTCCAGACGACCTACCAGCCTAAAAATCAATTTGGTTTTATCGTCAAGCAGAGTCCTTCGGGAACTTTTACGGCTGCGAGTCTCAACGGAACTTATTACGGTGGTCACTTCGGGGACAGTTATGACTCTACGCAGGGAGAAAGCAATTACTATTCGGGTTTTTTCCAAGTGACCTTCGATGGGCAAGGCCAAGCTCAGGTAACAATCGTTGAGAATGAGGAAGGAATTGTTAAGGTTAAAAATGAAAACATGACCTACACCGTCGATTCCTCATCGGGCACGGTTTCCTTTTTTGAGTCGGGGGTGGTCAGCTCTGTCATGGGAGCCATCGGTCCTCGCGCCGAATCCTTTATTCTGACCTCCTCTCCCATCGATGATCAAAGCCAAGCTTCCGACAATCGCTTCTTGGGCTTAGGTCTTCGTCAGGGAAGTTAGTTTCCGTTGAATTAAGAAGTTCAATCTATCCCTCATAAAAAAAGGTCAGTAGCTTTCGCTACTGACCTTTTTCATTGGAAGATTCCCTCAGATCAACGCCAGCAGGCGGGAAGATCGTCGGGAGTGTTGTCGTTTCCAGCTAAAGGATAAGGAGGTGGAATACGATTCTCACCGAGGAAAATTGTCTGGAGGATGGAGATGGGATCACTGATATCGTGATTGCCATCATCGTTCGCATCCGTAGCGTCGGGACAAGTGGAGGCATCCCCTCCTAAGAAGAGATTATCCAAGCTGAAAACAGCGTCACTGATGTCAACTTCATCGTCGAGATTTCCATCTCCACGGATGAATGGAGCGGCCGTACCGATCACCTTGAGTTCACCGGGGATCGTTTGGGGATTGGCGCCAAAGAAAGTGGCTTGACCTTTGTGAGTCAATTCGTTTCTGAGCATCAAATCGCCATACCCTTCTCCTCCCGGGCCGTTCGTCGGCATCAGTTCGATCACCGTTCCCAAGGGGGCTGTCGTACGGATCTCACCAGGGATTTTGAAGACCAATTGATCGTTGCCGGGTGGGAGTTCGGAGCCCGTGAAAATCAAATTTGGAATGAAGCCTACCAAAAAGACACCATCATCAGGCCTTTGGTCGATCGCTTGGAAGATGGGATCTTCTTCCACTCCCTCATAGAGAGTGCCTTCAAAGATGAGGTCTTCACCAGGGACAAAGACTTCAGGGTCGTATTCAATGATGAGTTGGAAGGCCTCTACGGCCATCGCATTGGTGACGAATACCGGCACTTCAACGGACTCTCCTGGAGCCCCTTCGACCTTGCCGAGACGAATCGTGTCTTCAGTGACGATAGGCTCGGAGGGTTCGTAAGAGTGGCAGCCTAATTCATCGAGAGTTGGATCGGGGCCAACTTCTAAAGTAGGTGCCGGGATTTCAACTCCATTAAAGAAGATTCGAACGATGATTCCGATGGTGTCGGAGATATCGACGGTGCCGTCATCGTTGAAGTCCAAGGCATCTAAACAAGTGGGAAGTTTGTCTCCATTGAAGAGCCACCGTCTCATGTGGAGGGCATCGGAAATCGAGATGAAGCCATCGACATTGACATCTGCTCTCATGAAATCGTTAGCAGGACCCGGTTCTACTGGAGGATCAGGAGGGTCGATGGGACCAGGATCTTTGGGATCCTCACATTCTTGACCCTGATCTGGTGTCTCTTGGTCGCTACAACTGTCGGTGACAGCTGAACTGATGTCGAGATGAGATGCAGACTGAATATCAGGAATCAAGGCTCTACCCGTGGTGTACTCCACCAACTCGATTTCTTCGATATGGATGGCATAAGAACCAGGAGGAGTGTCTTCCTGAACGCAGACTTCTAAAGTGACGACGACATCCGAATTGTCAGGTGAAGCAGGGATGTAGTTAACGTCGATAAGGCTGAGTAAATAGCCGAAGTGAACTTTTTCATCGGCTACGATTCCTCCGGCGAATCCGCTGTCAGAACGTTCATCGGGATCTAAAACTTCAACCCCCGAGCCGTTTGCGAACCAATCACCCTCAACTGAAAAGCTTCCGGCAATTCCCGCGATCGCCCATGAATGACGGGCGCGAACTTCAAAGAGTGCTTTTCCATCCTCGACTTGGAGGAGCATGATGGAGACTCCCGAACCTTCATCGATGACGGGTTCGCCGCCTCCGTAACCATCGCATTCGAGTCCGTCTGGTACTTGATCTAAACCTGGTTCAGGGAAGGGGTCACACGGTTTAGGACCGGCTAAGTACTTCCCAAGCATCCCGATGATGGGGTCACTGATATCGATAACTCCATCATTGTTGAGGTCTGCAGTTTTCCAACAATGCAGTGGAATATCGCCTCGGAAGAGGAACGATAAGATCGTATGGAAGTCAGAGAGCGTCACTTGGCCATCCATATTCGCATCCCCTCGGATGAACTCTTGTGAGTCTCCAGGTTCAACGGGTGGAGGACCATTCGCGGGAGGACCCCCAGGGCCGGGTGGATCGGGATTCGGTGGATCAGGGGGTTGGACTGTGGTGCAACTTCCTTCAATCGTTGCGTCAATCTGCAGATTGGCATCTTCACCGATGGCAGGAATTGCTAAGCCCGTGCCATCCGCGAGCTCCGCTTCTCGAGTATTGATCTCGTAGATTCCCGCTGGAGTGTTGGCTTGGAGGCAAACATCAATCTTAAGAACATCGATTCTTTCGCCGGGTCCGATGTTGGCTGAATTGACGATTGAATTAAGCACTCCAACACGAAGTTTGTTTTCTTGTACGACGGCAGAAATGAACCCACCATCAAAAGTACCCGTTAGATCTTCAGTGAAATCTTGGTAGTCACCATCACTAAAGATATTGTCTTCAGGTTCGAAAATAGCAGTGTATCCGCCGATCGTCGATGAAGCAGAAACCCAAACGTGGAGAGTGGCTTTCGCGTTTTCTTCATCCACTTCGACGATATCGATTCCGACTTCCGCATCAGGATCATCGATGGGTTCATTACTGGGGTAAGTGTTACAGCCGAGTTGGTCTCCCGTTTCCGGTTGACCAGGATTTGGATACGGTGCTGGAGGAGGGGAGCCTCCGAGATACTCAAAGACGAGAGTTCCGATGGCATCAGCGATATCCGCTCTTCCATCTCCGTTGAAATCCAGCGCGGATAAGCATTGGGGAACTCCGGTTCCTCGAAATAAGAAACCCAAAGTATAATGAGAGTCAGAGATGGAAATGTCGCTGTCTCCATTGGAGTCGCCTCGAACAAAATCAGCACTTTCACCGGGTGGAGGCGGAGGAGGGGGTGGCGGAGGAGGAGGAGGTTCCTGAGGACCACAGTCACTATCGTGAGTCAAGTCATCGCCATCCTGACATCCAGCGGGGTGGGCGATAGTCTGACCTACAGTAATCTTCCCGGCAGAAAGACTGCAGCTAATTGCTTTTCCCGTTTCTTCGTCAATCAGTTCGGCACTGAGGAGAGAGAGGTTGTAATCACCCGCTTCTGTTCCTTGATTTAAGCAGACTGAGAAGTGGGCGAAGGTGTGTTTAACGCTACCTTCAGAGACTACCGTTTCACCTAAGAAATTATTGAGTTGTCCAAAGCTGGCTACCTCAGAATTGACCATGCCTCCCTTAAAGAAAAAACCATCAAGGTCGGGTGTATCCACATCCTCACCATTGGCGAAGATGTCGTCCTGAACTCCTACTTGGACAGAAAAGCCCATGAAGTCTCGGTCGGATTCGATCTCAACGGTAAGGTTAACAGTTCCATCTTCATTAGCCGTTGCATCTAAGATGGTTAAGCTCGCGTTGGCATTCGTGATGGGGCCTTCACCACCATAGCTATCACATTGAACCGCTTCACCCTCTGGAGCTTCTCCTACTTCAGGGAAGGGTGGACAAGGAGGGGCTCCACCTATCATTTGAAAGGCAAGGTTTTGGATGGGATCAACGATATTGATTTTTCCATCTGCATTCAGATCAACTGCCGAAAAACAAGTTGGGGCTGATCCACCGATAAACAACCATTTTAAGGTGAACCAGGAATCCGAGATGGTGACATGACCATCATTATTGGCATCCCCACGTAAGAATTCAGGGCCGGCTTGGCTGACCCCTGGGGCGAAGAATGAAAGAACGATCGCGAGAGCGAGAATTCGCCCCGGGATTCGTGCTTTATTTGTAATGAATCGAAATCCGGAAAAAGGTAAGGACATAGAAAACCCCTCCCAATTGGAATGGACTGTTGGTATCCACGCGGAATGGAATCTTGTTTTCGTGAAAATTCAGAACACGGCAGTGATGATGAACTCAACCTTTGACCCAAAACTGAATGTGGGTACTTCTCGTTGGTTAAGGTCGAGTCAGATTAGTCTTTTAGTGAGTGATAGGTGAATCGATACCCAATTTATCAAATCCTCCCGTGATATAAACTTATTGCCGACTAAAGTTTTTTAACCTCGCTAAAAGATATAAATTGATGGAATTCTGGATTTCAATGATGGGTGCTTTGAAACCTGATTCCCTCTACTTTGCTGAAGACTCTGAATTGGATCCAATCTTCAGTGAATTCAACCCTCTTAAACTCTTAGTGAACCCGTTGGATTCATGGCTCCTAAGTGGGCTCAGATCTCTACGCAAGAATGTGGCCAAGAACTTGCGGTGGGGGAGATCCTTGCTGTAAGATGATTGATTGTTAGATTTTAAGTCGGAGAAAAAACTTTGATGATTCCGTCATGAACCTGGTGCTGCAAAGGGATTTTTACGGTTTGAATCTAGCTGTCCGATGAATTTGGACGAAGGGGTTGAGCGTTCCGTAGCCGAACTTGTAAAAGTTTGGCCGCCCAGAGTACGGCACTTATATACTTGATCTGAATTGTTACATTGAAATCGATTGTCGGCCAAATTCTCACGAGTTCGGCCACAAATTAAAAGAGGCTAAATCCATGTCAAAACGAAGCAAGAATCCCCAGAGTCGAAGAAGTTTTCTCAAGAATGTGGCAACCGTTTCGATCGCGACCGGTTTGGTCGGTGAACTCGGCGCCGTGGAGCTTTTTGTTCCTGCTTCTGAAAGAATAACGGTGGGGGTGATCGGTTTCGGCAAGCGAGCACGCAGTTTGACGGGAGGCTTCATGCGACGAAACGATGTTCAAGTCGTTGCTGTAAGTGAAGTCGAACCTGTGCGTCGCGCCTACGGTCAGAAGATGGTTGAGGATCATTATTCAAAGAAAAAAGGTTCGAGCTTCAAAGGCTGCGATGCTTATAACGATTTTAGGAAGATCCTCGATCGAAAAGATATCGATGCGGTCATCATTGCCACTCCCGACCATTGGCATGCGGTCAATGTGGTTCAAGCCTCTCATGCGAAGAAAGATATTTACTGTGAGAAACCCTTGTCGGTGGCGATCGCTCACGGTAGGAAAATGGTTCATGCCGTTGAAAAAAACAAAGTTATTTTCCAAACGGGAAGTCAGCAACGGAGTGAATTCGGTGGGCGCTTCCGTCAGGCAGTTCAGTACATCAGAAATGGCGCGATTGGAAAAGTCTTGAGGGTTCACGTTGGTGTGGGAGATCCTGCGATTCCTTGTGACCTTCCAGTAGAAGAGTGCCCAACGGGAACGGATTGGGATATGTGGAATGGGCCAGCCGCTGAGCGCGGCTATAATTCGCAATTGTGCCCCAAAGGAAATCACAATCACTTCCCGGCGTTTAGGCGCTACAAAGAATACGCCGGTGGAGGCTTAGCCGACATGGGCGCACATCACTTTGATATCGCTCAATGGGCTTTGGGAATGGATGACACGGGTCCCGTTAAAATCATTCCTCCTAAAAAAGAAGGCGAGAAGCGAGGATTAAAATTTGTTTACGCCAATGGAATTGAAATGTTCCATGGTGGAGTTGGGGGTTGTACGTTTCACGGAGAGAAGGGAACGATCACCGTGACTCGCGGTTGGATCAAAAGTGATCCCGAAGGAATCCTCAAAGAGAAGCTGCCTGAGAATGCCGAAAAGATTTATCCCTCCAACAATCACATCGGTAACTTTGTCGATTGCGTTAAGAGTCGTAAGAAACCGATTTGTGATGTGGAAATCGGGCATCGTTCAGCCAGTATTTGCCACTTAGCCAACATCGGTTACTGGGTGGGACGCCCCTTGACTTGGGATCCCAAGAAAGAGCAGTTCGTTAACGATAAAGAGGCGAATTCGCATGTGGATCGCGAGGTGAGATCGCCTTGGAAATTATAGGGTAGAAGGCACACGCTGTGTGTCGTGTGAAGCAAATTCAGATTTGCTGATGCGATTAAACTTCAACAACGATTACACTTTTCCGATGGAATCTTTATCTTCTTGTTGCTTTGAACTCAGAGGATTGAAGGTTGGTAATGTTTAAATGTACGTTTGATTAAATGGTTAAATGAAAAAACGGCACACGGCGTGTGCCTACTACCTTCAAAAAAGGCCGCAGCAACGCTGCGGCCTTTTTTTTAAAAATCATTAATCAATCACTGAGTGAAGTCAGGAAGCCTGACGATCTCGCCACCTTTTTGAGTGGATTCGTGGGCGCAGATTCCGACGCAGGTCCAGTTGGCAGATTGCTTGGCGTTGGGCCAAGGATCACGATCTTCATCGAGAGCGCTGATGAATTCGTTCACCATGTGAGGGTGAGATCCACCGTGGCCACCACCTTGGATAAAGGAGAGGTGATCGGCGTCTTCGATCGATTGAGTAAATTTTTGAATGGATTCGGGCAGGAGATGTGCGTAGTCGGGGACTTCGATCTTCTCGGGGATTTCGTGCTCAGGTTTTTTGGCCGTGTGAATGACGTGAGGCTCGTTTTCTACCAACGTCCATTCGAAACTTTTCTTAGTGCCGTAAACATCGAAGCTTTCACGGTACTGACGGGCGACGTCATAAAGGAAGCGCCAAATGTGAGCGGTAACATCACTGTCTTTAACTTTGATGTGACAGCTTTCGACCGCGTACTTGTTACCCGATTTTTGAGCGATATCGTCACGAACGGTTCCTGATCCAAAACAACTGACGAATTCAGCGACACCATTCAAGAGGCCGAGACAAGGACTGACGACGTGAGTCGCGTAGTGCATGGGGATCATCTCTTCCCAGTAGGAAGGCCAGCCGTCCATATCTTGGGGATGCGAAGCTGCCATGTGTTGAATCTTTCCGAGTTCGCCCTTTTCGTAGAGTTCTTTGATGTAGAGGAACTCACGACTGTAGACGACGGTTTCAGCCATCATGTACTTGAGTCCGGTTTCTTGAACCTTCTCAACGATTTGGCGACACTCATCGATGGTGGTTGCCATGGGCACGGTACACATGACATGTTTACCGGCGTCGAGGGCTCGAAGAGACATCCAAGCGTGATCGGGAATGGGGCTGTTGATATGAACGTAGTCGATGTCAGGGTCCGATAATACTTGATCGTAATCGGTGTAGCGTTTTTCGATCCCAAATTGATCGCCGACCTTGTTCATTTCGGCTTCATTACGACGGCAGATCGCAGCGACATTCGCATTGGGAAGAGCTTGGTAAATTGGAATGAATTCGGCTCCAAATCCTAAACCGATCATGGCGACATTGTGAGTCTTGCTCATGGGAATCCTTTCGTCTGTCTCTTTCGCTAAGGCAACCTCTTTGGCGAAAGCAACCGCTGAGGCGTTGTGTGTAGGTTTAAATCAATTTTGAATGATTCTTCAGAGTCACTTAATCAGAGTCACTAAAGTGCGCGCCACTCGAGGGAGGGGCCTCTGAAGGACCGTGAATTATGCCCGTTTTTGGAAAAAGTCTCTACGATCTAATGGCGGGGATTTCACTTTTTTAGCTGATTCAAGGTGGAAGGTTCAGGCGGTCTATCTTAATGGCAGGCTCGACCTTCGATTCGTGCGAAGCGAAGGCGTTTTACGAAAAGACTTGACCACAAATGACAAAAGCGTTCACAGGGTAAAGTCTTCCCCTCGCTAGCGCTTCGGGCTAGTTAATATAGAAATCTCAGATGTAATCATCGCCATTTTAAGGAACCCAGGGTTGAAAGCCCGATACTAGCCTAGCCCAGGGCAGAGCGAAGCGTCGCCCTGGGTTGTGAAATTAAAGTGAACTTAGCCCTGTAAGGGCGGCAGTACGCTGATAGAGCAGATACGAAAAACTTTTATGGCGCAAAATGAATCTTAGCTTAAGTAAGAATTATTTCTTTTTAAATACCATCCCCGGAAAATCCAAATACACCGTAGGTTCATCGGTTTCAATTGAGGATTCAATATGAGGAGTTGGGGACATTTCTTTATCATTCCACTTCGAAAACTCGCGAGACGTCCCTCCATCATCAAATTTATTTTTACCCAGCGAGTAGAGGGTTCGTTCTTCTTTGTTGTATCTAAAAGATTTTCCGGTGAAGGGGTCTTTTGGAATTTCTTTAAAGTATTGTGGTGATAACTCTTTTAATGAATCGGGGAGAGTTTTGTGTTCTCGGTAATAAGCGAGAAGCGCAAGCTTGATCTGAGTGAGTCGAACACCTGCTTCCTGTTGATAGGCATTTTCAAAGAGATGTATCGAAAATGCCGTCAGTTCTAAAATTTCCCGTCCGGATCGGTTGCGGTATTTGAGAGGAATTTTTAAAGGCCCCAATTTTTTGTAGGGGACTAAAGATTCCTTTGAGTAGTCAGGGAACTCTCCAAATTCATTTGAGGCAGAGAGCTGAATTGAACTTCTCGTTAAAGTCGCAAGCTCTTCAAAGGTTTCATTTTTTAAGAACCAAAAGGATCGAAGTTGTTGAAGGATCTCTGGCATCCCTAAATTGTTTTGATTGATTGTAGAGTTTGGATTCAAAACCTCTTCAATGAATTCAGTTATCAATTTGAACTCAAGCTTAAGATCCTCATTGACTGCTGAAATGATGCTTTGATGTTTGTCAAATAGTGCGATTGATGAAGTTGTGACTTCCGGTGGGCAGAGGGGGTGGAGGTTGATCCAGCGGATATTTTGGATTGTATTTTCAAAAACTTTCGTGGTGACTAAATACATTATGACGGTGGTCGTCGCTTGCTGAATCTTTTGCCCAATTTGGTATTGGTCTCGGCAGATTGCTAAAGCTTCAGGGAATTGTTGGTTTGCGATCAAGTTCCAGATTTTTAAGTTATGAAGATACATCCATCTTCTTAAATACATCAGTTCAGGAAAGTTATCAGTGATCTTGATATCAACTGAAGGTTGGATGCGTTCAGAGAGTGCGGCTTTTCGGGTTTCTTCCAAAATAGTTTTATTGAGTTCAAGGATTTGTGCGACTTCCGAGAATTTAACATCTTGGAAAGAATTCGAGGATTCCTCTGGAGTACTGAAAGATTCCGTTAAATAAAATTCAAAAGATATAGGCTTTGGTTTTCCATCACCCGAAGAGGGAGGAAACACAATGGAGTTGTATTGCCGATTTATGTATGGATACCCATTATCGATCGGGGTGGTATCAACATCTTTAAGTATTAAATCTTCAAAATCACCAGGCTCGAGGTCGATGAGTGTCCAACTTAAATAAAATCCTACCGGGACTGTAATCATCAGCGTGCCTAGTATGACGGTGATGAGAGCCGGTTTGAGGAAGCGTCGTTTCTTGGGTTTTTCAGTTTCGTTCATTTATAGTAGGCTCGCCCGGTGAGTGGGGTTGCGCAAGGAAATTATAAAGTTTAACTGAGGTGCCAACCGTTATCGACTGAGCTTGAATCTACCGCGTTGATCTTTAAATCAGAGTAATCACCAGGCTCGATATCTCTGAATGTCCAGCTTGCATAGAATCCCGCCAGGATTACGACAAAAATTAAACCGAACATCGTTGTAATAAATATCGGTTTGAAGAATCGGCTATTTTTAGCTTTTTCAGATGGGGTTTTATTCATTGCCAGCAGGCGCTTTTAGTATGTTGTTTAAGGTCGTAACCAATACAGTGCGCCAGTTTAATCATAATAGATTAGTAAATAATCTTATTTTTTTACCTTCTTTTTACGCCTGCTCGATTTTCTTTTCCTCTGTTTGCTGACGTAACGATTTTTATCATCATCTATTACCAAATATTCTCTCTTTTCTAAGGGTTGCATCCCCGGGAATTCAAGAAAGATTGTTGGGTTCCCTCTATTTTGATAGATATGAAAATTCCGTTCTGGTAGAGGGTTGTTGGGATTTTCTATAGGGACGTTTTGAAATTGCCCTTTAAAGTAAAATTGAGATGAATACTCGACCTGATTGCCACCATTGTTTTCATTTTCCATTCCAAGAGAATAAACAACACGCTGATCTTTTATATAATGAAACTTTTGCTGAGTGACTGGATCTTTGGGTATTGACTTTAAGTACTTTGGGGTGAGATTCACTAATTGATCGGGTAATGAATTGTTGTCAAAGTAGTAAAGTAATAACGCTAATTTAATTTGTGAAAGGTATATATTTCTTTCATAAGGGGCGACTTCACTAAAATTGTGTGAAGCAGATGAGGCGGGATTGCTCACTAAAAGATACTTTCCTGCTGCATTTCTCCCTCGAAAATATTTATTGCTTTCAGCTAATTTTCTAGCTTCTGAATATTCGACCCTAACGGGTTTTCTTTTCAACTTTGGGGGAATGGTCTTTTGTTCTTCAATTGCGTCTAAAAATTCTGAAAGATAGTTGGCTACCGGTTTCAGCGTTTCATTGGGTAATAAACTGGATTCCTTGAAAAAATCATCAAGTTCATAAGAAGTCCTCTCTGCTAGAGGGTTCGATTGAACAGTCTCTATGTACTCGATTGTTTGGCGGAATATGTCAAATCTAAATTTAAGATCTTCAATCAGTAACCTTCTGAGATCGGGAAGGTTTGCTAATAATTCTAAGCTCTGCTCAATCCTCTCTCTTGGAGCATCTTGAACTAAAGAGCATTGGGCAATTAAGTGATTGGCTCGATCTAAAAGAAAAAAAGTCATATAGGCATCCATTAGATCAGAAGTCCCTTCTAAGATTTTCAAGCTTAGGTTCCACAAAATCTGTGCGGAGTCGAAGGCTTCCTGATGATCTTGATCATAAAGATGGACCCATGTTTTATATTCAAGTAGATCGGCGCACTGTCTTAAGTTCGATCCGATTAATTTAATTTCATTGAATGGCTGATCGTAAATGGGAGCTTGGATACGGTCGCTATTTGCAGCTTTGAATATACGGTTAATGATGCTTCTATTTTTTTCAATAAGAGTTCGGGCATCTTGGATATCAATCGGTTGGTAGGAGTAGGTAATAAAAAAAACGGAAGGAGGATTAAAGTCTTCTTCGATTTCAAGATATAACTCCGGGATTCCGCTTCTACCTCTTGAATTTTTATAATCTCCGTACCAAAAATCTTCTTTTTTAAATATGAGATCATAGTACCCGTTCCCCTTGGCCGAAGTGTCAACTTCCTTCATCTCGAGTTTGCTCATGTCGGGCTCGAAGGAATCGATGTTGTGCCAGGCCAAATACAGAATGGGGATGAGCACTAAGATACCAGAGAAGGCAATACCGAGTCTTTTGAAAAACTTCTTAAATTTACTTGGAGATGTCGTCGTATTTTTATCAGTGGATGCCATGAGGAACTGAACTGCCTTTGAGAATGATAAGAGTCGATAGGACGCTAAATATTGTTAACTTGTTTTAATCCTTTCGACCAGATTTTGAAAGGCTGAAATTCGTTTGGCCTACTTTTATAAGTAATGTATTTACGGACTGAAATTAAGATTATAAGTAGTAGGCTCGCTCCGTGAGGCGTACGAAGCGAAATTGTTTAGGTATAAGTGGACAGCCCTAAAGAAAGATAAAGCTTTTCTACTTAGTATCGCCATTCAAAGAACTGAAATTTATCTGGTCGATTAAGAAAGTACGGCTCGCGGAGCGAGCCTACTACTAGGGGAAATCCAAGAACACGGTTGGATTTTCGTCTTCCACATCGGATTCATTGTGCGCATTGGTGTGGTCGTCTTCGGAGACCCAGGGGGAGTCTTCACGGATGGCGCCGCCGTTGTCGATTTTATTTTCGCCTAAGGAGTATAAGAGTTGTTCATCTTTGTTATAGATAAAGCTTTTACCCGTGAAGGGATCGAGAGGAATTTTGCTGAGATATTTGGGGGAAAGCTCTGCTAATGTCTGCGGTAACTTTTTGTTTTCTTTGTAGTAAGAATGGAGAGCTAGTTTGAGAAGGGTTAAGCCTCTCGCTGCGTCTATTCTGTAAGGATTTTCTATAATGCTTCCAGAAAGGAGCACCATCCCCAGCAATTCGCGACCTTTTTGATTTCTAAGATGAAGAGGAATTTTGAGAGGCCCAAACTTTTTTACGGGAGGAAGGACGTACTCTTTGATGTCTGGGATTTCAGGGAAATCTTTCGAATTAAAGAGTTCTAGAATAGCTCTCATATAGTTGGCGAACTCATCGATGGTTTCGTTGGGAAGAAACCACATGGAATCGATTCCATCGAGTTCACTATTAGACAGTCCCGACTGAATGGCACCCGCTTTCATTTTTTCTATCAAATCCGTGATGAAATTATTCACTAAGGTGAATTCGAATTTAATATCTTCTTTTAAATAGGGGAGGGTACTTGATTGAGCTTCAAGTAAGGTCACCGCATTTTTCGTGATTTCATCGGGGCAGTCAGGATGAAGATTGAGCCAGCGTATATTTTGATACGCATCCTTCATCAGCATACCTCCGATGAGATAGGTGATCATCACGGTCGTCGCCTGTTGAAGCTTCGTTCCAATCAGTAATTGGCTCTCACAACGAGAGAAGGCTTCAGTGAAATTCTTCTGAGAAGCCAATTGCCAGATTTCCATATTTTGCAAATACACCCACTTACGCAAAAATCTCAAATGAGGAAAATTATCGTTAATCGAAGCGTCGGTGGAGGGCTGAATTCTGTCGGCTAAGGCAGCTTTCCGGGTTTCCTCTAAGATTTTTTTATTACGCTTCAAAATCTCGGGAACATCTGAAAGCTTGGTCTCAACGTTCCAATTGATGGTTTTGAGGGGCACTTTAAAGTTCTCATCCAAGAAAAATACAAAACTTGGATTTTCTTCCTCGAGAACTTCCCCATCTTCGTCCACTTGGTAAGGAGGGAATACGATCTTGCTTTTATCTTGATCGATATAGCTAAAGCCATTGTCGACAGAAGTGGTGTCGACAGAAGTGGTGTCGACAGATTTGATTTTAAGATCAGAATAATCTCCAGGCTCGATATCGGACAGGCTCCAACTCAGATAAACGATGATGGGGATACCGATGACGAGGAGCCCCGCAAGCATAGTGATGAAGAGGGGTTTTAAGGCCCGCCGTTTTTTGGGTTCTAAAGTTTGGGTTGTCTTTTTACTTTCCATGATTTATTTCAATATTCTTAGGGGGAGTTCGTTTTTCACGAAGCTCTGGAAAATGTAATGTGGCAAAAAGCTCAAACTCAAATATTCCAATACAGCAGTTAAACTGACCCATCTTCGTCGTCTCTTCATTTGTGTCATCGGAGTCCTCTGGAAGATTAGGATGAAAATCATCCCCCCTATAATTTTATCCACGTTCCTCTTCTCCCTTCCATAATCCCATCTCAGCGAGTTCTTGAACGTGTTGCCACCCATTCCCCTCAGCCGAGTCATCCACTTCAGGCATTTCAAAGTCACTCACATCCGGGGCTTCAATATCGGCAAAAGTCCAGTAGGCGTACACGCTTCCAAGACCGATGAGGGCGATGAACAGATAGAGCGAGAATCGAAGGATCTTCCGGAAGAGGCTCTTGCTCTTATTCGTTTTGTTTTCTTTACCCATGAGTCAATTTATCTAAATGACATTGCCATGAACGAATTACATTTGTTGATGTCTTAAGGGCTTAAGACTTAGGGGGGCTGGTCCCTGATCCCGAAATTCCCCCAAGATATTTCTCAAACCCGACAGGAACCTCACCAATTTTGGTTGGTTTAACTCACTGTCCCGCGAAGGGTCGAAAGGTTTCCACCTTCTTTACTGAAACCTTGCTGCCAGTTCAAGACGGGATTCGAGCATTCTAATCAGCCTTTCAAGAGATTGCCAATTCTGTGAAAACATTCAGAATCGATGGTGAACAGAGGCTGCATGTCTCGCTCTAAGGTAAAAAAATGTATGTACTTAGGTGATTATTCCGGCGAGGGGATGCCGGTTTTTTAAATAGGATCTGACCTAACCCCCATGGATTCAGATCGATTAA
The DNA here is from genome assembly GCA_028280485.1 of Planctomycetota bacterium. Taxonomy (GTDB): domain Bacteria; phylum Planctomycetota; class UBA8108; order UBA8108; family JACQVS01; genus JANQLS01. The sequence continues at coordinate 16,453 of JANQLS010000156.1, read as the reverse complement.
GGAGATCGAACATGTCTCGAAACAAAGCTCAATTCTTTATGGCCCTCGCATTAGGGCTCGTATTGACCCTTCCTGCATTCGCTCAGGAAGAAGGCGGTCAACGTCGTGGTGGTCGTCGTGGTGGCGATCGTGAAGGTGGTCAAAGAAGTGGCCAACGGGGTGGATTCTCCCGAAGTCGCGGTGGTTTCTCTGGTTTTTCTACTATTAATAAAGCTCGTCTTTTAGGTGCCAAGCAAGTTCGTAAAGAACTCAAAGTGACTGAAGAGCAAGGCAAGAAACTCGATGGAGTCCTCGCCAGTTATGCTGAAGAAGCCCGTAAGATTCGCCCCCAACGTAGCCGTGGTGGCTTTGACCGCGGTGGACGAGGTGGTCGTGGTGGTGAACGTGGTGGAGACCAACGTCGTCGTAGACGTCCCACTGATGATGACGACAAGGACGATAAGGGAACCGAAGTTTCACTTCAAGAACGTCCCGAACGTCCTTCAGATGAAGAACGCGAAAAAGCTCGCAAAGAATACGAAAAGAAACGTGCAGCTCTCGAAGCTAAGTTCGAAAAACAAATCGCTGAGATACTCAAAAAAGAACAAGTCACTCGCTTGAATGAGATCCACTACCAACAACAAGGTGTTCGCGCGTTGTTGATGGCTTCGACTGTTAAAACGTTGAAGATCACCAAAGATCAAACCAAGAAAATCGAAGAGATCATCAAAAAAGGAAGCGACAAGCGTCGTGAACTCTTCAGTGGTCTTCGTCGTGGTGGTGAACGTCCTGACTTCACCGAAATCCGTAAGAAAATGGATGCCCTTACCAAAGAAACTTTCAAAGAAGCCGTTGCTTCATTGAAGAAAGAACAACAAGAAGGCCACAAAAAACTTACCGGTAAGCCTTTTGAACTCGATCGTCGCGCATTGTTCCAACGGGGTGGAAGTGAGCGAGGTGGTCGCGGCGGAGCACGCGGTGGAAGCCGTGGTGGCGAACGTGGTGGTGACAGTGATCGCCGTCGTCGTCGCCCTTCTGATGATGATGCCTAATACTTTTCACCTTAAGTAGGCAATACACACATGAAGAGCTTCAGTCTTTCAATGAAAGCTCTCATGCTCAATCTAATCCTTTCTGCTTGGGTGGTTTCGACCACTCAAGCAGAAGATTGGACTGGGTTTCGAGGGCCGGGCGGATCAGGAGCCAGTTCAGCTAAAAACCTACCTCTTAAGTGGGGCGACTCTAAGGGCATCCAATGGAAAGTCGCTCTGCCGGGACCAGGAACCTCCAGTCCCATTCATCACAATGGCAAAATTTACCTGACTTCTTATTCCGGTTATGGCGATGGCAGTCGAGGATCGATCGGGAGCTTAAAACTTCATGTTCTCTGTATCGATTCCAAAAGCAAAAAAATCGTCTGGGATAAAAGTATGCCAGCGGCTTCGGGAGAACAATCCTACAGTGGAATTGGTATCCCGAATCACGGTTACGCCTCAAGTACGCCGATTACCGATGGTAAAACCGTCGTTGCGTTTTTCGGTAAGAGCGGTCTGATTGCATACGACATCAACGGAAACAAACTTTGGAAAAAGAATGTTTCAGAGCGACCGGGAACGGATCGCTTTGGTTCAGGAGCGAGTTTAGTTAAGTATAAAAACTTGGTGATCGTTCCTGCGAGTGTCGAATGTGAATCGATTATCGCTTATGACATCAAGTCTGGGGATGAAAAGTGGCGTTCCCCGGCTGAAGGTTACGGTGCTTGGTGGTGTACTCCTATCGTCAGTAGCTTCAAGGGGAAAGATGAACTCATCGCGAGCGTTCCCGGTGAAGTTTGGGCCCTGAATCCCACGAATGGAAAATTACGTTGGTATGCCGATAGCTTCAGCGATCGCGCAACTTGTCCTAGCCCCGTCGTCAACGATGGTGTCGTTTACATCATCGGAGGCCGAGGGGGAAATGCGATTGCTATCAAGCAAGGTGGACGCAAAAACGTTACCGATTCCAATGTAGTATGGAGAATTCGCGACGGATCTTACGTCACTTCTCCTGTCTATCACAAGGGGCACCTTTACTGGGTTTCCGACCGAGGCATCGCTCATTGCGTGAAGGCTGAGACTGGGGAAAGTGTTTACCAAGAGCGTCTCAGTGGGGCGCGTTCAGTCTACGCTTCTGCTTTGCTTGCCGATGGAAAAATTTACGTAGTCTCACGCTTCAATGGAACTTTTGTTCTCGATGCTAAGCCTCAATTTAAACAATTGGCTCACAACGAAATCTCCTCCGACGAATCCGATTTCAATGCTTCACCCGTGGTCTTGGGCGAAGGATTGTTACTGAGATCAGATAAATATCTCTATTACATTGGGCGTTAAGCGATAGTAGGGTTCGACGATTAATTGGCCTCTTATTCCTTGGAGTAAGAGGCTTTTTTCTTGGGGCTTATTCCTCACCGATTTAATGCGTTTCTCTATTTTGATTGAGGGCTAAAATATGCTTCCTCAATTATCAAATTTACAGATCTCTATAAAGTTTCAAAAGGCACTTAGTTAATCGTCTCAAAGATAATATGTATTACAACCTTTGAGGTTTTTCAGTCGCGTTTCATAGTTCAATCAAAAAGATTAAGCTTTCTTTCGCTCTGTTGATACGACTGAGACTGCTTTCTTTGTTGATCAAAATATATGGGGTTTCATTTAAGAATATTAGCAAGAAAATATGGGCAAGAAAATCACAGCCTCTTAGAGTTCTTATCTTCTTGACCCCATTTTCTTGCTGAATTAACTATCGAGAAAATATCAGTAGTGAATTAAATTGTAGACTTACAGTTTAATTTCAAAATTCTATTCTTATGTTTTAGATGTCCCACGCGGAATCTGTATAAGTTTACCTTTTATGTACTTAAAATCCGTTGAATCGCCTGAAACAGTTTTTCACTGTTGATGGGTTTCGTTAAAAAGTCGGTACTTCCGTGCTCTAAGCTGATGTCACGGTCTTCTTCCATCGCTCCTGCAGTTAATGTGATGATGGGAGTTTCGAGGCCCAACTCTCGTATCTTCGAAGTCGCTTCCAAGCCTCCCATCACCGGCATTTGATTATCCATTAATATGAGGTCGGGTTGGTTTTTCTCTACATATGCGACAGCTTCTTTTCCGTTCTCACATGTTGAACAATTGGCTGATATCTTTTTCAGGATCGCCTTCATCAAAGTCCGATTCATTTCAACATCATCGACGATCAAGACATTGAGGCCCTTTTGAATTTCTATATCCTTAGTATTCGCTCGAGCTTTCTTTTCAGTTTGAGATTTGGTGCAAAGCGGAGCTTTGATCGATAAGTGAAAAGTACTTCCTTTTCCGATCTCGCTTTCTGCGATGAGGTCACCTCCCATAAGTCGAGCAAATTGACGACTGATCGTCAGCCCTAAGCCAGTACCACCATATTTTCTAGTTGTAGAAGCATCGGCCTGAGTGAAGGGATCAAATATTTTCTCGAGCTTTTCTTGGGGAATCCCAATTCCGTTATCCTGAACAGAAATTTTTAAAGTGGGTTCTTCTTCCAAAATTAACCCTGCTTTAAGGGTGACTTTTCCTTGATTGGTAAACTTTAAGGCGTTGCTCAGCAGGTTAAATAAAATTTGTCGCATGCGAACGGCATCACTGACGATGGCTTGTTCGACACTCGCATCGATAAAGACTTCTAATTGAACTCCCTTGCTTTTAGCTTGGAGAGTAAAAACAGAAAGAACTTCTTGAATGGTTTTTTCTGGATTGAAGGATTTCTTTTCTAATTCTAAACAGCCAGCTTCGATCTTAGATAAATCTAAAATATGGTTGATAAGACTGAGTAAGTGGTTGCCTGCAGAGTGAATGGTGTTGAGCCATTGTTGGCTCACTTCGGGAGATTCGATTGGATTTTTAAAGTTTTCAATCAGCAAATCACTGAAGCCGATGATTCCATTCAAGGGAGTCCTAATCTCGTGACTCATATTTGCCAAAAATTGAGTCTTGGCTAAATTCGCAGCTTCAGCTTTTGTTTTAGATGATCTTAATTCTTCTTCCGTTTTTGCTCTACGATCATTTTCAGTCCTTAAGGATTCATTCGCCAGTAGAAGCTGCTGGGTTCGTTGCTCAACTCGAGATTCCAATTCATCGTTGATGTCCAAAAGACTTTTATTTAATTGAAATAACTCCAAGCTTTTCTCTTCGAGCAAACGTTCAGCTTCTTTTCTAGCTGAACGTTCTCGTTCAATTCTAAGTTTGAGTCTTTCAGTCGGATCAATCATGAGTCACTCTAATTGGATTGAAGTTGGCAAGTCGTGACTCGGAACTGAACTCTTGGATCTTCCTCATCCTCAATCACCGTTTTTTGAAGGTCCCATTCGTCTTCAAAGTGATTCAGGCAGGCTTCGATCAAACCTTCGGCAAGATCCTGAAAAGGGCGTGGAGATCGATAGATGAGTTGGAGAGAGTCTTCGGAAGTTACTTCAACTTCAAAACTCGGTAACTCCGCATCGGGATAGAGTTTTTTCACTTCAACGTGAATGTAGCTTTCGACGTTGGGGAGAAAGTCTATCGCTGAGCTGACGTTCTCAAAGAACTGGGGATAGAGCTCAGTGAAGCGAGTCCAGAGGTACTCTCCATAGGCTTTAACGAGAGCCGGGATGGGAATTTCAGTTTTTTGAGAAAAGGCGCTGACTAAGGTTAAGAGTTCCTTGTGGTTATAAGTTCCGACCGCGGTGTAGGCTCCTCCCGAAGGCAGGTCACACTCTAATATCACATCTTCAACAAAATCCATCCCGTATTGATCTTCTAGCATTTCTAGAAGCTCAGTGAATACCATGCCCTTCATCGCTTATCTCCATTGAGGTGGAAAGAGACCTGAACTTCTGGATTAAATTATCAGAATCTCTAAGTGTACTTATATCTTCCTTACTTTATTCGACCGATGAAGCCCGTAAGGATTAATGAAACTGAGAAGAGCAAAAATTCTTACTTCTTATCAGATGTGCAGATGGAATAATTGCTCGCCTGAGGACAAGGGGGGAGGAAAAATCCTTTTCAGGGAGGTTATGAGGTGTGTGGATGTCTAAATTCAGTTTACAGTTTGGGGGGGCAAGTGGATCAATGACCCCGTTATGGGAACTAAAGAAGGATGTCGTGAATGACTTCTCCATAAATATCGGTGAGGCGGAAATTTCGCCCCCCGTGTTGGAATGTCAGTTTTTTATGATCGACCCCGAGTAAATAAAGAATTGTGGCGTGAAGATCGTGAAGATGAACTTTTTTATCCACAGCGTAATAACCGTAGTCGTCGGTTTCGCCGTAACTCATACCTGATTGAACACCGCCACCGGCCATCCACATCGTGTAGCCCTGAGGATTGTGATCACGCCCATCGTTTCCTTGAGCGACAGGAGTTCTACCGAATTCTCCACCCCATAACACTAGGGTGTCTTTTAAGAGGCCCCGAGCTTTAAGATCGGTTAACAAAGCCGCTATTGGCTGATCCACTTCTTTGGCATTGTTGGTGTGCCCACTCTTAAGACCTCCATGCTGGTCCCATTTATAGCTGTGAGTACACTGTACAAAACGAACTCCTCGTTCACAAAAGCGCCTCGCCATGAGGCATTGCCGACCAAAATTTTCGGTTTCCTTTTTATCGATGCCGTAGAGCTTCAATGTTTCGGGGGTTTCATCGGAAATGTCTTGTAGGCTTGGAACTTCAGCCTGCATTTTAAAGGCTAACTCAAAGGCTTGAATCCTTGCCTCTAAATCAGAATGGGGTCCCGTATTTTGGAGATTCTGCTGATTGATCTTTTGGAGGAGTTCGAGCTCAAAGCGTTGTTGGGCTAAAGAAGAGCCATCTTTGTTTTCAATAAAGGGAATCTTAGCCTGTTTGGAAGGGATGCTCGCATTGCCGAGGGGCGTGCCGTGGTACTTCGCCGGTAAGAAAGCCGAACTGTAGGCGTTGACGCCACCATGAGTCAGCGTGGGGCAGATTGTAATAAAGCCAGGGAGGTTTTCGTTTTCTGTTCCTAAGCCATAAGTGATCCATGATCCCATGCTCGGGCGAACGAAGGTGTCGCTTCCAGTATGGAGTTCTAATAGCGCGCCGCCATGACGGGAGTTGGAGCCGTGCATCGATTTAATGAAGCAGATGTCATCAACTTTTTTGGCGAGGTGGGGAAAGAGCTCACTCACCCAAGCACCGCTCTGACCGTGCTGCTTAAATTTCCAGGGTGATTTAAGTAAGTTGCCGGTCGGGCTGGAAACAACTCTCGGTTTGGCGAAGGGAAGAGGTTTCCCGTGATCACGTTCTAGCTTCGGCTTGTAATCAAAGGTGTCGACCTGAGAAGGCCCCCCGTGCATGAACAGGAAGATGATTCGTTTGGCCCTGGGGGGAAAGTGATAGATCGGCTGTTCGTTCTTTCCCGATCCCGCTTGTGCTTCCTTCAAACTTTGTTGAGTTAGAAGTTGAGCTAAGGCGAGAGAACCAAATCCGGCGGCGCTTCGTTTGAGAGCGGCTCTTCTTGAAAGCAAGGATGAGGATGGAGGGGGTGATGAATTGAAACTCATGATTAACGAATATATATGAACTCGTTAGAAGACAAAAGAACCTTTGTTAAAGACTGCCAAGATCGAGCTTCAAGGAATTCAGGGGGATGCTTCTTCGAGCCCTTAGTCTTTTGAACCAATAGCCTTGAGTACTCTTTTAAATACGAGAGAGCTTGATCTATTTCTTTTGGGTTGGGAAGTCGACTCAAGCTTTTTAAGTAGATCCCTACGATTCGCTCTGTTTTTGTTAAATGAGAATCTTTCGTTAGCTTTTCGGCCCAAGAGCGAGTTTGTTGAGCCACGACTTCACTGTTGAGCATGAACAAAGCTTGAGATGCAGACGTCGTCGTTTGGCGTCCGTCGCTGGGCACGCTGGGTTCTGAGAAATCAAATGCCTGAAACACATCGTAAAGTGCACTTCTGACTACGGGTAAATAAATGGAACGTCGCTTGGAATCGTAAATCTTAGGATTGACGTTGGCAGTGCTGGTTACATAAGAATAATTAGCATTTGGAAGCAAGCTACCACCCAGCTGAAGTTCCAAATTTCCTGAGATATAAAGCAAGGAATCACGAAGCTCCTCGGCCGATAACCTTCTTAAGCTGTGATGAGAAATAAAACGATTGTCAGGGTCTAAATGAGAGGCCTGCTTTGATTTGTCATTACCCATTCGGTAGGCCATTGAGATTAATATCTCTCGCTGCAAAGCTTTGATGGACCAACCGAAGCCACCCTCAGTTTTCGATTTCATAAATCGTAGGGCGAGCCAGTCTAAAAGTTGGGGGTGACTGGGTGCAGTACCTAATATCCCAAAATTGTTAGAAGATTGAACCAGACCCTTTCCGAAGTTCCACTGCCAAATCCGATTGACGATGACGCGAGCTGTTAGTGGATGCTGGGGTGAAAGTAGCCAATTTGCTAATTCTAATCGCCCTGACGATTGTTTGATTGGGGAGCTTATTGGAAATGAGGGAACGGAAGTTAAAACCCCTCGAGGAACTCGTTTCCCTTGAGTTAGAGGATTGCCTCTGAAGTGAATTTTGAGGTCTTGAATTTTTCCATCGGTCACCCCCATCACCGTGGGGTGTTGAGTGATTTGATTCTTACGATTCTTCAGTAGAGTATTTAGGAATTTGAATTTAGCTTTTTGTGCCGGCGTATAATAGTTTTCGGGTCGATCGGGGAGAAGGAGTGGATTATTGAGAGAGTTTAAGTTTTCTTGGAGTTCTTTCCGCTCTTGCTCGTTGAGTAGGATCGATTTCTGATTCTTTGAAAGTGCCTTTAGAATTTCCTGTTGGTAGATTTGAGCCAAGGATTGAAGGCTTGCTTCTTGGTTTAATCGATGAATTCTCTGATGGAATTTTGAAGCTGACTTGAATGGGGTTTGAACATTCGACAATCGGTGGTGCCAAAGATTAAAAACCGATTGAGGGTTCTTTTGGCTTTTTAGTAAATATTCTGACCAGCGATGAACGAGTGAAGGATTTAATTTTGAAGTGCGACTTTCTCCAAGTTTGTAAAGCTCACTTTGGGTCAGGGTGGGTTCTTTCGCAATTAAGAACTTATCGATATGAGGGAAAAACTGAGGGTGTTCAAAGCGAAGTAAGTTTTTACCTTTTTTGAACTCGAATAATCCTTCGATAAACCATTTTTGTTGTTCGGGGTACCAGCCTCCCGTGACCTGTGAAGCTACTGGGGCCGATAGCGTTTTACCGTTGATCGTCAAAGTTGTAGGTCGGGATGCTTCCGCTGCGTATCTAAGCTCCAGTTGATAGTGACCCGATTCCGGCAATTCAATCTCGTGCTCGATAAAGTTGGGCTGTTTTCCCACATTGATCAACGTACCGATTTTGGCTCCGTAGTTCGTTCGATCAACTCCAACATTGCCTCGCTTGAATTCTTCAATTTCGTAGAGCCAAATATTTTCTGCTTTACCTTTCTTATGGGTTTTTCCAATCGGTTCGACATTTTTATAAAGCAATTTAAGCGAACCGGCTAAGAGGTAATCTTTAATAAAGGATTTGTTGTTGAAGCTTACTCGTCGATTACTAATTTCGATCAGAGAATGGAGTTCGGATTGTAGCTGGGTGATTTCGTTTTGTATTTTTACTCTCTTTTTTAAGTCGGCTTCAGAGGCTAAAGGTTGCTCTGCCCAGCGGGCCACAACCTTAAAATGCTCCATGGTACGAGTGCTCTTTAAAATCCCCGCTAAGGAGTAGTATTCACGAGTCGAAATAGGATCAAATTTATGATCATGACAACGCGCGCAGCCCAAGGTGAGTCCCATGAAAACTTTTCCGATGGTATCCACTTGCTCATCGATGATATCCATTTCCATTTTGACGGGATCATCTTCAGCGAGCATTTTGGCTCCTAAAGACAAGAAACCCGTGCCGAGGATGGCATCTCGATGCGATTTTGAATCTTGGGTTTTTAGCAAGTCTCCGGCGATCTGTTCTTTTAAAAATTGATCGAAGGGCTTGTCTTCATTAAATGATCGAATGACGTAGTCGCGAAAGTGGTAAGCGTTCGCGAATGCCAAATTTTCATCGAGGCCATTGGAGTCGGCGTAACGAACTAAATCTAACCAATGCCTTCCCCATTTTTCTCCGTAAGCTTCTGAGTTCAAATAGCGTTTTATTAATGCTCGATAAGCTTCCAAAGAAGGATTGAGGGCGAAGTCTTCAACTTCTTGAGGGCTTGGCGGCAGCCCGGTTAAGTTAAAACTTAATCGGCGGATGAGGCCTCGAGAATCGATGGGAGAGGAAGGGATCAGTTGATTCTTCTCTAAGCGATTAAGAATGAACCGATCGATGTCATTGTAGGCCCATTTTGAGTTTTTTGGTTGGGGTGGAGAGACCTTTTTAAGAGCTTGGTAAGCCCAGTGATCGAGTTGTTCTTGAGACCACGTTGGGTTTTGGCCTTCAATTTCTTCGACGGGTTGAATGGGCTTGGAGTTAGGCCAAGGAGCCCCTATTTTTACCCAGTGAATGAAGTCAGCAATCTCCTTAGGGCTCAATTTCTTCCGAGGAGGCATTTTGAGCACTTCACCATGCTGAATTACTGAGATGAGTAAACTATCTTGAGGTTTACCGGGGACTAGGGCTGGACCTCGATCACCTCCCTTGAGCATCGCAGCTAAGGAATGGAGTCGAAGGTTGTTCTTGGCTTGAGTCTTACCGTGGCACTTGAAGCAGTTTTGAGCGAGAACGGGGCGAATGTTCTTCTCAAAGAAAGTTGCTGAAGAATCTTGGGCCGAGGGTTCTTTCGTCGATGATTTTTTCGCCGATGATTCTTCTGCCTGTGCGGGGAGCGAACTTGAGGGAGTCCCCACTAAAATGACAAGCATCAAAGTGAGGAATCCCAAGTTCGTGATCGACATATTTAATCTGTTATTCAGGTAAGAGAGGGCAGCCAAAAAAGGCTTCTAAAACTTCCGCCGGGCTGGAGAACAGTTTATCACAATCTTCTCCCTCGCAGTCGCAGCCAGATAATAATTCGACATCGACACCATTCCAACGGTAACCCAAAATCTTTTCACAGAGTCCCACTCCTTGAGCCTTCATCGGAAGAGAACAGCAGATGAGTCGAGATTCCATTTCCGTTTCTAAATTGCCTTCGGTTTGGGGCACGACGATGAAATGGAAGGGTTGAGTGAGGGCATCGGTGGTGGGGCATTCACCAGAAGGTTGGATATAGACAAAGTGAACGACGATATTATTTTCTGACTTAACGACCTCATCGATCGCTAAGTGAAAACCACCCGAAGTTTCGGCCGTGACGATGGCGATGACCATATGAGTCTCGAAATCGACTTGGGGTGGATTGGAGGGAGGGAAGGAAATGCTTTGGTGCTCTGTCCAAAAATCGTTCCAGGTGTCGGCGTCGCGAATAATTTCTTCACGAGGGTCGGAGCCTGAGCTGGTATCTCGAGCGAGCGTTCTGAATTCGAGGGGTTGATTGAGAGAGCCGCATTCGCCACGGTGATGAAGGGCGACTCCTACGCTTCGACGTTCGCAGTCATTGCCGTAAGTTTCTCCATCGCATCCACAAACGGGATCCCAGATTCGCGGGCAACCGAAGGGTTGGGGAAGGCAAGTTCCTTGAAGGTCAGAGGAGTTGCAGGTATCCGGAGGCAGCTCGCAGTAGGAACCTTTTTCACAGGGCTTTCCGATGAATCCACCGCAAGAGCAAGGGGGATAGCTCAGACAATCTAAGTCATCGAGGGTCGGGTCGCGGTCGCAATTTTCCGTTCCGGGGTATGGGATAGAGTTCGTGCCTCGAAACAAAGTCGATAGAGTGTTGATGGGATCCGTGAGATCCGTCAGGCCATCATCATTACTGTCGGAAGCGTCTTTACAGCTGGGGGATTCCTCACCTAAAAACAACCAAGATAGGGTGAAGATAGCATCACTGATGTCGACCGTGCCATCGCTATTGGCATCAGCTCTGAGGAAGCTGTACTGGAAGTCAGAATCTTGGCAGAAAACGAGGGACTTTGAGGTGAAGGCGAAGAGAAAGAGTAGAGTAAAACTGAGAAACAATTTGGGGATGTAATGATTGCCGAACATGGTACTCGACCTTGGGGATGGAGTTCGAAGAAGGTGCTCACCTTTATCCTATCTCACCATCTAAAAGCTGTGGAATCCAGTGAAAGAATTTTCTGTTGGAAGCTTTCTGAGAATGGTTCTTTAAAGTGGGGGGTGGAATTCTGGATCTCATTTAAACGTATAGGGTTAGGGCGATGAACTGCCGCGGTTGTTTTCTGCGATCTAATCCTAAACGTGAGCGAGGGATAACCCTTCAAGCCCGAAGCGTAAGCAAGGGACAAAAACTCAGCGAGTAAAGTTTATCTATGATTATGGTTTTACCGCTCGTTTGAACTGATTTCGATTAAACGGCACACAGCGTGTGCCTACTACCATGATGCAACGGATGTGAATCTCAGTTCGTCTTACTGTGGGTTAAAAGGGAGTTGGAGAGAAGCTCGTGTTTTGAATCTTGTTTTGATGACCCAATCCATTCTCTCTATCTGTCATCATCTATAAAAATCCAACGACTCAGGCTCACAGGGATCATCGTCTAAAGTGGAGACGCTTTTTGGTGATTTCAACCGCTCTAAATTTCATTCAGAAGTGGAAGAGCCCGTGGAACATAACTATTGGGTATTAAAACAATCTTAGAGGTTTAAGACTTTGACTTCTTTGCGGGTTGACTGATTCAGGTTCTTTTACTGGGAGGCCTACTATGAGTCCACTTCGCTTCATTTATAACCATAATCCTTTTTATGTTCTGAGCGCAGCCTTTGTGTTGTTTGGATTGGATCAATTCTTTCGATCCGAAGACCCTATTACCTACATCGGTTCACTTGCTGTTTATATTTTCATTCTTTCGATGAGCGCGTGGGCGATCATCAAGTGGGGGAAAGTTTGGGAAGACGCCCGAACCCTTCTGTTGTTGGTAGTCTTACTGCTTTTAGCACTTTCAACGGGATTAGATCAGAAACTTTTACAAGATTTCAGTCAGGGCGCACCGATCGTTGTTGGTATGTGGTTCTTTTCTGTATTCATCATCGAAGGTTTGATTCGCGCGACCCGGATTGTTTTACCGTTTGTTTATCGTTTTAGTCTTCATTGGACGCTCGCTGCTTTTTTCTTTTTCCCAGTCCTCTTGAGTTTGAAAATTCAAACGACCACTTCAGCGAATAGCTTGGAGCTCCAGCTGTGGGTGAGCTTCTTCTCAACCTTGGTTTCTATTGGCTTCCTTCCCCTTCTCTTTTGTTTTAAAAATGGGCAGAGGGACTTTCAACGCAATGGAACACCCTGGCAGTGGCCGGCCTACCCTTTACCCCTATGGGTCATATTAGTCTTTGCTGGATTAGGGCGGGCTTATTACCTCACCGTTTCTTTCAATCCGAGTATTGGAAACGATAGTTTTTTCCATCCTTTCCTTCTCGTACCCATGGTAGGAGTCACTTCACTCTTGTTGGGGGAGCTCGCTTATCAGGAAAAAAGCAGAGTTTTTCAAAACTTATCTTTAGGATTGAGTCTAAGCTTACCTTTGTTAGCTTTTCCGGTTTGGGTGCAAGGTTCGAATTCAGGTATTTTTTACGAGGATTTTACTGAAGTCGCCTTTCATCCTTTGCTCGGTGCCATCATTCAAGTTTTGTTTCTCGCGCTTTATCATGAGTGGAGGCGTGAGTCCTTCGGCTCAGCTCTTGCGGTTTGTTCGTGGTTGTTTCTTGCTTTTTTCAACTTTGAATCTTCTCAGTTTCAAATCCAGCCCAATTCTGTACCTCTTATCGCTCTATCCGTTCACAACTTGATCCGCTTGATTTGGCAACGAAATTCGATGCACTTCTTTTGGACTCTCGCGGGCTGTTTTCCTCTGGCGGCGATTTGGCTTTTAAGTTCGAGGTCTCTCTTCGAACTTCTGTTGATTCAAGTTCACCTGGTTCTCTATTGTGCTCTTATCGCCGGGTTGATTTTTCGGGATCCCAGTTCTTCGTTTTTTAGATGGATTGGGATTACAGGTTTGCTCTTAATCAGTTCAGGGGCGCTTTTCGAAGCCTTCTTCTTGTCGGAAGTCACGCTATCTTTGTTGGTCTATTTAGTCATCGTTTGGGCTGGATTTGTATTGAGTTATTGGATCTGTAGGGAGCGTTGGCTCGAAGTCCTATTAAAATCAATCGGAATCGGATTAGCTCTGTTCGTCGTCATTCGTGGCGGCTATCTACTTTATCAGTTGTATTGGAGGAAAGGGCTCGGTGTGCTTTTGGGGGGATTCTTCTTTCTGATTGTGGCGTGGTGGATTAGTTATATGAAATCGAAGCAAGCCGATGACCCGCAGGAACTAAAGTAGTCCATACTAGTAGTCGGCTCTCACCCCGTGAGCCGGATTAAAAGGGAATTAAATCTTTTACCTGCGAAACAATAATGATTGCAGGGTATTTTTAAAGCTTTAAGCGAAGTCGTGATGTCGTCCCGGCTCACGGGGTGAGCCGACTACTATTGACTACTTCATCCAAGCCATCGCCAAATCATCAACGAACTCCGTCTCCGAAATTCGGACTCGTTTTTTAAAGGTGCCTTCTAAGACAAAGCCAAATTTTTGGTAGAGGTGGATGGCGGGTTGATTTGATGAACGAACTAACAGTTCTATTTTTTGGAGCGACTCATGTTGTCTTGCCCAGGCCATCAAATTCGTCATCAACTGAGTTCCAATTCCCTGGTGGGTCCTGCCGGGATGGACGACGATTGTCAGTCTGAAGATGTGGTTCAGATTGTTCATTCCGACGGGATCTAAGAGGGCATGTCCAACGATGCTCGATTTTCCATCGTGTTCTTCTTCAGCAACCCAGTAACAGCCCAAGGATTGTAATTCGTTGATTGTTTTTTCGTACGCTGATGCTGGAATCTCACCGGGGGTTTGAACGAGCAATCCTGGGATTAAGGCTGTTTTCCATTCGGCTTCGGCCAAAATTTTTGAATCTTCAGGGGTGGCGGTTCGGATGGAGATCATGAAATGTTCTGGATTAAGGTGTTGTGTATTTAGATGTTATGACTTTATGGTCGGTTTCGTTCAAGGTGAATTCTCAGCTTAAAAACCAGTTCGAATTTGGCTCTTAGCCTAAATTTTATTCAGAACTGAAAATCGAATGAAGTGTTTTATAAAAGAGAAGATTTCACCCATTCATATACAACCTTTTCGGAGATCCTTCCCGGATTCTAGCTAGTTCATTATGTTTTTGTCATTACGTCATTGGATTCTTGTTCTTGGTATTTTGATTTCATTCAACGGGTTTGAAGTTTGGGCTCAAGGAGATTCGGGGAATCAGGACAATACCCCTCCTACCCCTGAAGAGCTCGACCCTGAAGATGGAGTTGCGAGCATCGCGGATCGAGCGACTTTTAAAAAGCTCTCCTACAAGGGCCCCATGAGGATGGATGCTTATCTCTCCGATTTAGAGTTCGTTAAATTTATCCTGACCGAAGCGGGCACTAAGAATCAAAAACTCTACATTATGAACACTCGAACCCATCAAGCGCATCCCCGTTTTATGGGGCATATTGGATTAAGGGGTCGTGGGGGTGGAAGAGGTGGCCCCGGAGGGCGTGGCGGATTTGGACCGCCGGGAACGGTACGAGGTGCGATTACTTTTTTTCCTTTGGTGCGCGCCCCTAATAATGAACCGGGATTGTATGTTTACGACTTCCAACCGAATGATGCCCATCCCGTGGAGACTTTGAAAGTCGTTCAAGATATCCTGATCAAAAAGATTCCAATTCTAAAAGGTAAAATTGCTTACCACCCCTTGAGTCGAAGTATGAGTCGAGTGGAAAAGGATAAGGCCGCTTTTAAGAAAGCCGGAATTTCGGTTTATACCGACAAAGAGATTTATTCGGATATCGCTTATCTTCCACTGAACCCGACGACTTCTTTTGGGCGTTTGCGGATTATGAAGTTGGGGGAAATTCCTCAAGCCAGAGATATCGTTCTATATAAGTCGCTTCCCAATGAATTACCCCGAGTGGCGGGCATCATCACAGAAGTTCGTCAGACTCCTCTCTCTCATGTGAATTTGAGAGCGATTCAAGATAAAGTCCCGAATGCCTATATTCGAGAGGCTCAAAAGAACAAGTCGATTCAAAAGTTAATCGGGAAGTTGGTTCATTACAAAGTAACTCAAGACGGCTTTCAGATTCGGGAAGCGACTGAAAAAGAAGTCGAAACTCATTTTTCCAAATTGAGACCCGCCAAGCCGCAAGTACCTCCGAGGAATCTAGAAGAGAAAGCCATCAAGAAGCTCGATGAGATCTCATTCCAAGATTCGAAAACCTTCGGCGTTAAAGCTTCAAATTTAGCGGCGATGCGAAAATTCAAATATCCTGAAGGAATGATTCCCGATGGCTATGCTGTACCTTTTTACTTTTACGATTCTTTCATGAAGCAAAATGGTTTGTACAAAAAGGCTCAACAAATCATTTCGAATCCAAAGTTCAAACAAAATGAACAGTCTCAATTGACTCTCTTGAGGAACTTGATTAAGCAAGCTCCGGTTCCCATGTGGATGGATGAAGCCTTAGAGAAGCTTCGAAAATCCTTCCCCGAAGGAACCTCTCTCCGATGTCGTTCGAGTACGAATAATGAAGACTTACCTGGTTTTAGTGGAGCGGGGCTCTACGGATCCTTCACTCATCAGGCCGATGAAGGTTATCTTTCGAAGTCGGTAAAACAAGTCTTTGCCAGTTTATGGAACTACCGCGCTTTCCAGGAACGAGAGTTTTATCGCATCGATCATTTTAAAACCGCCATGGGGGTGTTGATTCATCCGAATTTTTCAAATGAAAAAGCTAATGGGGTAGCTGTCACTGAGGACGTGCTCTATCAGACATTTGGTAACTACTACCTCAATACTCAAGTCGCTGAAGATTTGGTAACGAATCCAAATCAGCTTTCTGTCCCCGATGAAATCTTATTGGCCTGGTGGGCTGAAGATGGTCACGAGGTTCGCCAGTATTCAAACCGAAAAGAGCAAGGCAAATTGATTTTAACTAAGGATCAATTGAATCAATTGAGAAAAGCCTTAACTAAAACTCACTCTCGTTTCGCGAAGCTCTACAAAGTCGACCCCGAAAAACCCGGCTTTGCCATGGAGGTTGAGTTTAAGATCACCCATGAAGGAAAGCTCATCATCAAGCAAGCCCGCCCGTGGGTGTTTTCCAAGTAGATTAACAAATGAACTAATTAGTTTCTGTTGAATCTTGCTCCTTCGGAGACAGCTTCAACCGTTTCGACAATTCTTCGAATTGTCTGCACTCCACTAAACATAGGCTCTACGAGCCTACGCAGTAATAATGGAATAAAGACCTAGGGTCTTAATTCATGGCCGAGTTGATCCCAACTCGGCTTAGTTCCTGTT
>JANQLS010000150.1 GCA_028280485.1 Planctomycetota bacterium | reverse complement strand
CTTTCACTCCGCTAAACGTAGACTCTACGAGCCTACGTTCGCGGCCGAGTTGATCCCAACTCGGCTTAGTTCCTGTTAACAGGAACTAATTATTCGCATCCACCCAGGCCTGCCACTTCGCCTTAGAAAACCCGATATCTTCACCCGTGATTCCTTGAAGTGCCTTCCAAACAAATCGGGCTAAGCGCAGATTTGAATCATCTAACAGACTGACCATCGCCTCGACCACCTTGGGTTCATCAGTCTTGGACAATTCTCTCACCGCCGTAAATTTTTCGGGATAGGAAGCTTCGTCACTCACCAGTATGTCGATTCGACGTTGTTGTTGAAGTTCTCGGGCTCTCTGGGTGAGCCGCTCCAACTCTTCAGCGCTCTTCGCCCCGGAAGCAGCGTGGCGATAATGCCCCAGAGCCCCTTGCCAGTCTCCCTCACTCCGAGCGATATCTCCGAGCAAAACATGCAATCGCTTTTTTTGGGCCGGACTCTTCTTCAGCAAATTCTCGATCAACCTCTTCCCCACATGCGTTTTCCCGCGCTGAATCTGAATACTGGCTTGAAGCTCTAAGGCCTCAAAATGATCCGGTTTGATTTTCAAAGCCTTTTGAACCCATTCCAGGGCTCGCTGATACTCACCCTCCTCAACCGCTAAACGAGCTAACTCAAGTGAGGCGGAGTGCAAACTGGGTAAGAGCTCGACACTGCGAACCAAGGCTTCTCGAGCTTCGGTGACCTTGTTTTCCTTGAGGAGGATTTCTGCCAAGGACTGATTTAATAAGCCCTCTAAGCCTTCGATATCAACCCCCGTAAGACTGTTCTTTGACGACTTCACCGAGTGAAGGTCCTTGAACTGTTCGAGAAGCCGTTCCGTCCCCCACTGCTCTCCTTCAAAATTGGAACGCATCAAAATATTTACGCTGTAGGCTTCGTGCTCGAATCGGATGAGGCCCCCTTCAGCCATCGGAACAAAGTAAAACGGAATTTCTGGGCGCACGACTTCGGCCACCGCTAAAAAGAGCAAACCAGCGGAAAGGGAATTTGCCACTTTTCGTTCCATCACCGCTTGAGGGTGCAAAGTGTAAATGTGCTCCTCTTCAGAGATGATCTTTAAATTTTGAGATTGGAAGAGCTCTTCTGCGACCGCCTGGGCTACTTGTCGTGGATTATCTGAGATCCCCGATCGAGAAGAAGCACCGAGGGCCCAATTGAAGACGGAGGTGAAGAATCGATTTTTTCGTGTGAGCTCCGATTCCGTGTGCTCTTGCCCCAACACCTCGTGAATCAAGAGTTGAAATCGCCAAGCTAAGCTGAGGTACTTTAGGTCTCGATGACTTCCAGGGAGCTCTTTGCCCGGAATGGGCAGAGAGTCGACCAAGGGATCGACTTGAGCTTCGACCTTCTTCTCGAGTTCACCCAAGATTTGTGGCCCCCCCTTAGCGCTCTCCGTCGTGGCCGGCTGTGAATCTTCGGTTTTCAAGCCTTTGAGCCCAGCCTCGAGTGCCTGGAGATCACCTTGGCCCGGCTTTGTAGCCGGAGCTTCCACCTTTTTTTCGGTCTTTCCCTCGGGATTTGCCTCATTCTTCTGAACGGGCTCAGCATCCTTCGTTGTCGAACTTTCCGAGGATGCTACTCGGATCTGAGAGAAAAATATTAAGACGAAGGTCACGATGAAAATGAGAATGCGGATGAGAAGCCAAGCCAAACTATGATTGACAACGGTTTCTTCGTCTTGTGAAGCCTCGAAGCCAGATTTAAGCGAAATAACGGGCTTTTGATCGAGCTTGTCGGTTCTTTCCAGGTCTTTAACTGAGGCGATCATGGTTCCATCCTTCAGATCAACCCCTCTCAATAGTCAGTGAACCATCCTCGGCAGACAGAGGCCTACCTGAGCTCACAAAGTGGAGAATTGAAGTTCACAGATTCGTTCCTAATCTCAATTTCGGCTATCGAGACCCCGGAAGCCTAAGAAAACCCTGAAACTCACCTTCCGAAAAAGACTTGAAGCTATCCTGTTGCTCCTTAAAATGCATTGAAATCAAATTGAGTTTTTGCATAAGAATTCTCACCCGATCATTTACAAAAACAGCTCTATTTCAGGAGCGAAACCGGTTTTCAGGCCCCGCAGGCTCATACGGTTCCCTCTTGATTCAAGCTGCTGAATTCTAGCAATAACTGTATTTTTTATGTTGAAACAAGCTCCTATGGAGCAAATTTCAACCGCTTTGGCAAATCATAGATTTACCAAAGCTCCGCTAAACAGAGGCTCTCCGAGCCGTCTGTTTGCGGCCGAGTTGATCCCAACTCGGCTTAGTTCCTGTTAAAGAACAGGAACTAAACAATTTAAATATTGAACTCAATATTGATTTCATGAAGAAGAACGTGAAGAGAAATTGTGTAGGGGGAAGAACCGCTAAAATTCCCCTGTTTTAAATGCACTTATGAAATTGCATTTAGAGCTTAATTTGAGACGAGATCCGATCCATTCATGCACTCCGTGCCTCAAATTTAGACGTATTCACAATTCTCCATCAGATCGTCCTCTTTAAATGTATTCGTAGTCCAACTTGAGGAGCTTAAATGCAAGACAATCAAGGTATTCAAGGTAATGTCTTGAGCTAGGACTTGAATGTGCTTGCCCACAGCGAAGATTTTTAGTGAAAGATTTTAAGAGAGGAGAAGAAGTCGAAAGAGAAGCAGTCGAAACCTGTCCCCCCCGGACCCCCTTTCAACTGCAAAGAAGAGAGAGTCGGCATTTAAAAGACCGAGATTGAGCCCGGGGAACAGTCCTTTTCCCCTATGATTACAGGGTTAAAGCTAATTGCCCCAAGACTCAATCAAGAAGAAGTGGAAAGGTTCAGGAAGTCATTCTTCATAATGATCTGAACCAAAATTGGAGAAACTCATGCGAAAACTAATGAACCGAGGCCAAAGTTGGGGTTCTTTACTCTCACTTTTGGCGCTGATCACCGTCAGCACTGTTGGTTGCCAGAATTCACAAATTCACGTGATCCCTGGCGTCATACAAAATGTCACCCAAGATGACATTCCGATCCCCCGCGACTTCACCCAGAGTTCAGGTGGTGAAAATTGGGCCTACATCAAGTACTCAGAAGGCACGGCAAAATTCCGCAGTTGGGTAGGAGAATATGTCGGCTACAAGCAGATCAGAGATTTGATGCCCTGGTACGTCTCTCAAATGGTTCAAGACGGCTGGCATCACAAAGCAACTGAAGAAGGTGAAAAGAAGATCTTAACCTTCACTAACCTCGCTGATGAAGAGGCTTTAGTGATCTTCGATCGACGCTATGATCCCCACCAAGATCGCTTCCAAACGATCGTTCGAGTCGAGATCGGCCCTATGCCAACCGAGAACATGTCGATCGACGAACTTCTCCAAAATCCCGACTTTCCCAACAATCTCCAGCTCCCTGACGACTCAACCGGCCCGATTCCTGCAGGGAACACTACGACGACTTCCCAAGCCCTCCCTCCCTCCAAGGAGGGGCTGGGGGGCTCGCCCCGCACTGAAATCGCTCAAGAAGGTACAGATCCTAAAGGGATCATCAATCCAGTAGAATCGACGGAAGTGCTTCAAACTGAAGAATCTCCAATCCAAAACTCTGAACTCGTCGCCGATGGCTCTACGGAATTGACCGAAGGTTCGGAGGGCTCCTCCCCTAACCTCAACCTCGAATCCGAAATCGAAACGACTGAGATTGCGACAGAAACTCATTCGACCGGGACGAACCCAGGAGCGTTCGACAAACCTCTCAACAACACGACTGAGAATTCAACTCTCACCGATAGCGAAGGACTCCCCTCGCCCACGAGTTTGGAAAACTCAGAGACTGAGGCCGAAGCCTCAAGTGAAAAAATTGAGAAAAATACTTCAGAACCCGTGCCGGCTCTTGTCACGGAGAAGTCTGAAGATAACATGAAGGTTTCCTCAAAGGTGGAAACCAGTTCTTCGAGTACCACCGTCAATTCAAATAAGAGTTCAGAAACGTCTGAAAAAACAACAGGGAATTCCGAAGAAGCCCCTGAAAAGGTACAAGATAAGGTAACCGAAATCGTCGAAGAAGCTGCTGAAGAAGCAGACCCAGCGATCGAGCCTGAAACTCTTGGCCCCAAACTACCTGCGTCATTCTTAAAGAAGAAGACGGATTCATAAGACGCCCGCCAGAGCCTATCGGTCAGCCCTCAACTGACCGAAGAGCTGAGTGAAAAGGCTCTGTTTCAGCCTCGCTGGTCGTCGAATCGGAATTCTTCCATCCTCCACCCTAGACACCAGTGAGTCTTAGAACAGTGAGTAAACCGTCCGCAAGACCCAAACAAGAAAACAAACCTACCGCCGTTCCCGTTGGTCGCCTCGATGACTCCCTCGCCGATGCCACCACCAAAACGATCCAGGGAATCCAAAAGTACCGCATCACCCTGATTACTCTTATCGGGGTTGTGATCCTGGCCGGATTCTTGTTCAAAGCGATCGGCAGTCTTCAACTCTCGAATGCACAATCGAGCGCAGGAGAGATCTACAAAGCTCTTAATGCTCCTGGAGTCGAGGACAGAGATGACCTCGCTCATTTGGGTGAAGTCGAAAAACTCCTGACGGATCTTCGTGGTGCTTCTGGAGAAACCGCGGCCTACAAGCAAGCCCTGAACTCCATCTTAGCTCGAGCTGAAAGATCTATTTATCCTCCCCCTCCAAGTAATCCTACCGGAGCTCCCTCTGAGGCCACCTCAACCGAAGACAACAAAGTTGATCACTCTGATAAGCTGTTAGAAAAAGCAAAGCTCTTTGCTGAACAGGCTAAAGCTCATTTCGCCAATGACAATGACATGCAAGAATGGGCAAACGGCGTGATTGCCAAAGTCACCAGCTTAGGTACCAGCAAAATTCGTAAGGCCCAAGCCGATGCCAAACGAGCTAAAGAAGAAGCCGAAGCTGAAGCGAAAAGAAAAGCTGAAGAAGCTAAAAAGGCTGAGGAAGCCGCAAAGAAAGCGGCAGCTCAAAAAACTGAAGAGGCTAAAAAAGAAGAGCCTGTAAAAACGGAAACAAAGTCAACCGAAACGGCTCCTGAAAAGGCAGAAACTCCCAAGACAGAGACAAAAGAAGCAGAAACTAAGACCCCGGAAACCAAAGCTCCTGAAACGACTAAAACGGAAGCCAAGCCCGAAACCGGAAATTAGTAAATTCAGCTGAATTCTAAAAGTTACGAAGCAATCCTCAGAGGAATCTGGGGATTGCTTTTTTTATGCCTCATAGGGATCTTCACCCGAGAGCTATGAATGAATCTTTCTATCGAGAGTTAAAGTTCAAAATCAATTGTTGAAATCATAAATTAACTGGCCCGAAGCGCTAGCGAGGGGGAGCCCCCTCGCTAGCGCTTCGGGCTAGTTAACGGACCGCTTCAACTTTAATGACAATTCCAAGATTCGGTTTAAAATTAAGAATCTCCTAACGAGTCGTGATAAACTGATTCTTGATGAACGTTGAGCAAGCTCGAAACTAAGACTAAATCAATCTAAATAACGGCCTCAATTTATTAAAGCGTAACCTCTTTGATCGATGACCATGGGGATTCCTGACGAAGCACAACCTAACTCTAGCTCCTCCCCCGGTGAAGAAAATCCACCACCGAACGAAAATCCTATTGAGAAAGATCTCAATGATGATTTCGTCGACGACGAAGAGACGATTGAAGGATCAGATGATCAGGAAGAAGACAAAGGGACGGTCTTCAATTTCACTCACAATGAGGGAAAAATCCGTTTAGATAAATTTCTCTGTGCCCACCTTCCCGGCCGATCGCGTGCCTTTGTTCAAAAACTGATTGAGGATGGCTGGGTGGATCTGCCAGGCCTCCCTCTGGTTCGGGAAATCAAAGCATCCACCGCGATCATGAATGGGGTTAGCGTTCAAGTAACGATTCCCCCCACGCGAAAAAGTACGATCGATCCTGAAGACATCCCCTTAAATATTCTTTACGAGGATGAAGACCTCGCCCTCGTGGAAAAGCCCGCCGGAATTGTCATGCACCCTTCTCCCCACCAGCTGGAGGGTACGATGGTCAACGCCTTGCTTTATCACTTAGACAACCTTTCTGGCATCGGAGGAGAAGAACGTCCTGGCATCGTTCACCGTCTCGATCGATTAACCTCGGGAATCATCGTCGTCGCCAAATCCGACCGAGCCCATCAGGGGCTCAGTCAACAGTTCAAAGATCGAACCATTCAAAAAACCTACCATGCGATCGTGCGGGGGGAGTGGACGGCCAAGGAGGGCACTTTAGATCTTCCGATTGGAAGAAGCTTCCTCAACCGCAAGCGCATGATGGTCCGCACCGACGGACAAGGAAGGGAATCGATCACGCATTACAAGATCGTCGAAGAATTCGATGGCTACGCCTTTATCGAAGTGAAGCCCAAAACGGGTCGAACTCACCAAATTCGCGTCCACATGTCAAAAATACGCCTCCCGATTGCCTGTGACTCGCTTTACGGTCGTGAACAGTGGATCTATAAGTCCGACCTCATGAAGAAGCCCCGACAATCCCAGGAGACTCCGATTATCGATCGGCAGGCTCTCCATGCGAGCACTTTAGAATTCGATCATCCGATAACGGGTGAACGCATGACCTTCAACGTCCCAATTCCCCAAGATATGCTCGATCTCCTCGAACACTTAAGGGAATACCGAAGCCCAAAAAAATAGCTAACGATTTAGCCCGATAAAGCCGATTTTAACTAGGATGATGCCTAGCAAAGATGTGTTAGGTGGAACGACATTTTAAAACTCTTTGAGAGAGGGTTTATTAAAATCGAGCATTCCCAATGGCTTCCAAGGGTTTAATCGGCAAAGTAATTTTCTGCCCCACCACTCCCGCTCCCCAATTTGGGGGAATCTTGATTCCCGCAGCACTCTTGCTGCTTTGGGTTTCCAGCCCACTAGTGGCCGAAGAAAACACCAATAAATCTGTCGGCCCTGAATTTCAATCTGAGGATGAAATCCTCGACGCCATCCAAGATATTTTAGAAGGCCCTCGACCTAAAACTCCGGCTCCTCAAGCAGAGAAAAAGTCGCCTCCTCCGAAAACCTCAAGCCAGCCCAAATCGAAGGTGCAACCACCCACTCAAGATGTAAAGGTCGGTCTGACTAAAAGTAAAACAGAGGTGGTTGAGAAAAAAGAGCAACTCCAAAAGGAAGTTACTCAAACGGAACCCAAGGCATCAGCGGGCTCCATTCACAAGATTTCGAAGAGGAAGATCGACATCCACTTCCAACTCCAATCGAGAGGTGCCGCCAAACTCGAAGGCTACCTTCTCTACTTCACCTTAGATCGAGGACAAAGCTGGAAGCTCTATAACTCGACCCCTAAAAAACGATCACCGATCACCTTTGAAGCAGCAGAAGATGGGCATTACGGTTTTAAGCTGATCGCACGAGATATTTTGGGCTTAGGGGAACCCGAGCCCCAACCAGGGCACCTTCCCGATCAAGAGATTATCATCGACACTCAAGCCCCTCGAATTGAAAGAATCCACCCCCTCGATGGGAGTGGCGTCTATTCCTCTCTCCCCATGGAGATCGAATGGAACGTCGAAGACATCCACTTGAGTAAAAATCCCGTCGACATCTCTTACTCGATCGATGGATCGCCCTTCAAGCCGATCTGGGAAGACGTTCCCCACAAAGGTAGTCGACATTGGATGGCTCCTTTTACCCAGGGGCAGCTCCAACTCAAAATCACAGCAAAAGACGTTCTTGGAAACCGTTCTTCGGTCATCAGCCATCACGGACTCACTCTCTTCAACGAGAAAAAGGATGAGCCTCAGTACCTCATCGTGAGCCCCCGATCCAATCGAAGAGAAATCTCAGTTTACTATCGCCTCCAACACGATGACTCAACCCCCTTGTTCCCTAAAGACCTTCGGGGAGTTCGCATCTGGTACCGACAGGGACCCGGAGAGTGGCAAGATGGTGGACTCGACCTCGATAAAAATTCTCCCGCTCAGTTTAAGGCCCCTTCGGATGGATTGTTTGAGCTCTTGTTGAGTGCCGAAGACTATACAGGGAAGTCGTATCCTAAAAACTTGCCGATCACTTTAGATCAGGCACCTCCCTCCGAACTGTCGGCCCTAGCAACTGTTTTAGTGGATACCTTAGAGCCATCGGTAAAAATTTTAGAACCTCCTCCTGGGTCAGAGATCCCAGCCGAATCTGTTTTAAAAATTCGTTACAAAGTCTTTGAGGCCAATCCTCTCCCTCAACCGGCCAAAGTTCTCTTCTCTTTAGATAGAGGAAAAACTTGGCTGCCGATCCACAGCAAAATTCAGCTAAAAGCCATCCCCCCAGAAAAAAGTTACCAAGGGGAACTCGAGTTCAAACTCCCCACGATTGAAGCTCTAAGTTTTCATTTAGCGATTCAGCAAGAAGACTTAGTCGGCAATCTAGGACAGACCGCAACTCCACTCGACTCTCCACTTAAAATTCGCACTCAAATTAGTGACCCTCGAGATAAGGCTCAAGAGTACTACCAAAAGGCATTGGTTCTCTTCGCGCAGAATGATGTGAACCGTAAAAAAGATGCTTTGAAGTACTTCCAAAGAGCCCTGAAAACTTGGGAAGCCTATGCAGAAGTCCAACACGATTACGCCGTCGCTTTAGAGTGGACGTCTTCTCCTCAAGCTCCCGATCCGCGAATTCGAACTCATTACCGCCGCGCCTTAGAACTCGCACCAGATAAAGTGAGGATTCGCTTCAATCTCGTCTCCCACTTACTTCACCTCAGCTCACTTAAAACCACTTCTGAAGAAGATAAAAAACGCTTTCGCTCTGAAGCCCACCGACATTTCTTGGGAATCGCCTGGGCGGACTTAGTCGATCCCCCCACTTCCGATGCTCAAAAAACAGAGAGAAAAAAACTTCGAGAGAAGTACCTCGAGTGGAAAGAAACTCAATTTAAGACGATAGAGAATTGATCTCATGAACAGGAACTTACTGATTCAAACTTTCAATTTGAGCCTCCTTCTAATTGCTGGATTGTCGATTCAATCCTGTTCGTTCTCACCTCGCGTACCCGATGAAGGTCCCCTACCTCCTCCAGATGCCCAAGGTACTCTGTTACCAGAGATCGAACCGGAACCCATTTTTGAGGAACTCCTCCCCGATCCGCTCACGCAGCCTTATGAGGATGTCGAATCGAAGAGCCTGCCTCAACCAGCCGTCCTCTCACAGAGAGTACCGGACCCCATAGCTCAACCAACAAATTCAAACTCTATCGAAATCTTAAACGTTGAGCCCAGCCCGATCTCTTCCTTACCCGAACCCGAATCCAAACTGGATTCCCTCGAGGCAGAAGAAGATCCATTAAAAACCTCACTTGAAGATCAATATCTTCGAGATCAGAGTGAACTCTTAATCCTGAGGAAAAAGATCGAAGGGGGAACGCCGATATCGAGTGCTGAAAAACTGCAGTTTGCTAATTTAAAGAAGCGGATGATCTCTCGTTTGTTCATCGGAGGAAAAGAAGACCTCAGTTATCTCTCTACGCTAATGGAAACATTAGAGTTAAATCAAGATGCGACTCTGTCGATGGATTTACTTCAGGCGGCCTTCTATGAAGAGCTGGGATTGAGTTCCAAGCGGGATGCTATACTGAGTCGTCTTCCTAAAAAGTGGCATCAGGTGATTCAACCCGATGGATTCAAAGTTGAAAATTTTTCGGTTGTCAGTCATTACTCAGGCTACCAACAGGTCACCAAACTCGCCTTACCATTAAAATTTGGCGCCGGAGATTTGATCTCTCTTTACGGTGAGTTTTCCCACTTCAACAACACTCCCCTTTCTGGAAGCTACGGCAAGGGCCAGCGCTACCGACGTGCGTTCTCGGCTTACCTCTGTTTAAAACAGCAAGATGGGGATTTCATTCACCGCTCTCAATTCTTAAATCCCGGTACTTCGGGAAGTGAAGAGATTTCGAATTCGAGGGAAAAACCGGTCCACTTTTACGGTCAATACCGCCTTCCCACCCAGCTCCCGCCAGGTCGATATCATTTAGAGCTCAAAGCTTTCGACCTTGAAGGAGAGCAAGAAACTCAATCGGTGATCTCATTTAGTGTAGGGCGTGCTCGATAAAAAGAATCGAGAGCCATATTGAGGAAGAGGAGACTACCTCTCCCAAAGCACAACATGTTATGATCAGATTGTTGTACTAAGTATTTAAACGAGCCCTCCAAGCCCGAAGCTTTAGCGAGGGATCAGATTAACGGAGAGCCTAAACCCCGCGATCCAATTTAGGCTAAAACGATCAGCATTTTCTTATACCCAACTCATGAGAATTTCCGGTGGCCCCTCTCGCGGTCGAAAACTTTCAAAGATCACGAATGAAAGCACGCGTCCTCCTTTAGTACGCATGCGAAAATCGATTTTCAGTGTCCTAGGAGATCGAGTAGAAGGAAGCCTCGTGCTCGATCTCTACGCGGGAACGGGAGCCTTTGGGATCGAAGCGATCAGTCGTGGTGCACGGGGTGCCATCTTTGTAGAGTACGACAAAGCGACAGCTCAGTCTTTGACTCAAAACCTAAAAGAACTCGGTTTCTTACGACAATCATTGATCCTTCAAGCGGACGCGATTGAAGCCTGTTCACTCAGTTCTTTCTTGAATTCAAGAATCCACGATCAATCCCAAAGTCGCATCCCGTCACTTCTAAAGGAGGGAGCAATCCATTTTGTATTCTTAGACCCTCCGTTTCCTCACTTAGAACCCGGCAAAGAGCGTGACTCGATCGTGAGTGGAATTGAGACTTTGCGTCGTGATCCTTTCTTAGCCGCAGATGCCGAACTCGTCATTCGAGTGCCTAAATGGCATCAGATATTTGAGAACAATCCCGAAATTAAATCCCGAAAGTACGGAAAATCAGTCGTTCATTTCGTGTCTAAGATCGAAGACAAACCTCAGGACGCTTCCGAAGACTAAGCTACATGGATGCTTTGATCGAATTCCTCACCCATCCCTGGTTCCTCTACCCTGCGATCACCGTGATCAGCGTTAGCCTGATCGCAGTCCTTTCGGCATGGAAATCTCGGGCCCCTGATGACACTCTGTTTTTAGCGTGTCTAAGGTGGGTTAATAAACAACACGTTCGATGGATCCACAGCTTAGAACGTCCACAACAGGATCCCCTCCCTGCTACCGGAAGCGGAATTTTAGTTGCCAACCATCGAAGCGGATTAGACCCGACCGCCATCCTCTCGCAAACGAATCGAGTGATTCGATTCCTCATCGCCAAAGAATATTACGAAATCTTCTTTTTAAAGCCCATCTTCACTCGAATCCGATTGATCCCCGTCAACCGAAATGGAAATGATCTTTCAGCGGTCAAACAATCTCTTAAAGCCCTAAAAAACGATGAATTCATCGGGCTCTTTCCCTCGGGAGGAATTCAAGATGCATCGGAGTCAAGCGCGGGTGATACGGAGAGCAACGATTCACAAACCGAAGATGAAATGAAACACGGAGCGGCACTGCTCGCGTTAAAAACAGGAGCCCCCATCTACCCGGTCTACGTCGAAGGAACTCCCAATTTTGGATCAGTCCTTCTGGCTTTCTTCTTTCCCTCCAAATCGCGCATCCATTTTGGGAAACCCTTCACCCTCCCTCAGCCCCAAGCCAAAGCTCCTTCAAAAGAGGAACTCGAACAGGGAACCATCAAAATTCAACGAGCCATCAGAGAGGCATCCCCCCAGGAAGCCACCGCGAAGTTATCACCGGCTTAGTAGCAGGCTCGACCTTCGAGCCGTACTCAGTTACACATAATATTCTGAGATGGATGCCGGTAATTTTTGTATTTAGTTGAAGATGAAGATCCCACCAAGGGCTGAAAGCCTGTAACTTCATAGCCCAGGGCAGAGCGAAGCGGCGCCCTGGGTTTGGGAAATGAATGATGATAGAGCCCTGTAAGGGCGGCAGTACAAATTTTGCTTATTGGCTACATTCAGTTAAACAATTCTGATTCAAATTTTGAATCTACCTTGCCCGGGCAAGGTGGAAATAATAATAATTTGATGTCGAAAGAGTTGGACTCTGGTCATCACCTGGCAGAAAAATGAACTTTTAGTGGAACACCCTTAACTAACCCGAATCGTGAGCCAGGGAACGGAACGTTGAGATGATTTCAAGTAACTTGAATTACGTAAAGCGGAGATGAATCCACCTCACTCTTAAACCGCTTTAATACTGTGGATGGCTTTAATTTCCTGAAGCACCTCAGAGGATAGTTTTTTTCTCTACCTATTAGGGTTTATTTTTGTCTAAGTATTTCGTCGAATGGAACAAACGTAATGAATACTGGTCAGCGTGTAACTAAGGTAAATAATAAAGGATCTGGATTGCATGAAGGGTTACATAAAAAGAGTACTGGCCCTAACTGGAGAAAATACACTCTCCTACGAATTTTGTATGGTGCAAATATACACGATAAAGCATTTATTGTTGGATTGACGATTGGACTAGGTTTTGCCGTGGCAAATATTCTAGATGGGGATTGACTCAAAATGAATGAGTTTAAGAGAATTAATTGGCCTGCCTTTTGGTTTTCTTCACATTGCCAAATGGTTGCATTGGATTCAGAAGAATTTTTTACATTTGGAACAACATGGGATGTAAAGGAAATGAAAGAGTTTAAGGTGAATTTTTTAGTGGATATTACTGGTGAAAAATATGCATTATCAAATCCAAAAATAGAGCAAAAGTTAAGTTTTAAGGAAAAAATTTTTAATATAGTAATTAAATCAAAGTATAAAATACAGTGGGAGGTCAACCATATAGAGACACTTTCTTTGGCAGGATTAATAGAGTTAATAAAATTGGATTGGGATGAATATTATGATTTTTATTCTGAAATCTACTGCTTTGAAGAAGAGCAAAATAAAGTTTTGAATGCTCAAAGTATTACTGAATTATTCGAAATCTATATTTAAGTTAAAAAAATCCCCCCTCGACGTTAGGACTTTTCTTGGCGAGGAAAACCTGTGCCGATTAGCAATCCCTCCCCCAATTTAGGCAGGATGGGACCGCCGAGAAGGAGTGTGAGGAAGAAGCGGCGGGACGCGGATTCCTCACGCGAGCGTCCAGCGAGCTCCGTACTTGAGGATAGAGCGACCGGAACAGCGCCAACTCACTTAAGGCTCTATTCACAATAAGTCGAATAATATTATATGCACCCAACAAACTAAAGTTATAGTACCGCCCTTACAAGGCTCAGCGTCAAATCGTCCTTAACCCAGGGCGACGCTCCGCTCTGCCCTGGGCTATGTTATTACGGGCTTTCAGCCCTTCCTTGGTAGGATCGTCATCTTCAAAGTAAATTAAATGCAAGAATGACATACTTCAATTTTCTTCGTAGCGTTGTCATGATTTAGATCTATATCAATCTAAAACGAAACATCCCTACAGATTTGATTTCAATTCAAGATCATCCTTCATTAATAGGCGTACTCACCTACGGCTCGAAGGTCGAGCCTACTACTAAGCTTTCACAATATGATCGCGGTCATCACTTAATCCGTGAGTGATATTTCGAGTATCGATTATTAGGGATGAATGGTCGACAACTTGCTGCCAATCGATGCGGGTGTGATCGGTGATGATCACACAAAAATCAAAGGATTGCAGAGTATCAGGATTCAGCGGAACTGAAGTCATCTCCAACTTATATTTTCTCGTGGGAGGAACAGTCGGAAAGAATGGATCGTGGTAATCCATTTGGGCACCCCGGTCCGTCAATCTCGACAAGACTTCAAAGGCTGGCGACTCTCTTAGATCATCAATATCCTTCTTATAAGACATACCGATGATGAGCCCACGACTTCCCGATAGAGTTTTACCTCTTCGGTCCAAGGCTTCTTGAGTCCTACTGACAACATACTCAGGCATTTGAGTGTTGATTTCACCAGCGAGTTCGATGAAGCGAGTGGTGATACCTTTTTCTCGGGCTTTCCAAGAGAGATAAAAGGGATCGATAGGAATACAGTGACCTCCTAATCCCGGTCCGGGATAGAAAGCTTGAAAACCGAACGGCTTGGTGGCAGCCGCTTGGATCACTTCCCAAATATCGATATCCATTCGATCGAAGAGAGTCTTCAGTTCATTGACAAGGGCGATATTGACTGAACGGTAGATGTTCTCCAAGATCTTGGCGGCCTCTGCGATCTTGGCATCACTAACGGGGACGACTTCTTTGATCGCTTGGGCGTAAGCTTCCGTGGCGAGGTAACCTCCCCAGGCGTCGACGCCGCCGACCAGTTTGGGAATGGATTGCGTGTTGTACACTAAGTTGCCAGGATCTTCTCTCTCCGGAGAGAACGCCAAAAAGAAATCGCTACCTAACTGAAGCCCACTTTCTTCGAGGATGGGCAAAACCACCTCTTCAGTCGTTCCGGGATAGGTTGTGCTCTCAAGAATCACCAACTGACCCCGATCCAAATACTTTGATATCTTTTCCGCTGTCGCACGAATGTAACTTAGATCCGGCTCTCGCGTAGGAGTTAATGGAGTCGGAACACAAATGATGATGATGTGCATGTTCCTCAAAGCCCGAAAGTCAGCCGTTGCGGAAAATCGCCCGGCTTCCACTCCTTCGCTAATCCAGTCATTGGAGATCTGGCGAATATAGGATTGCCCCTTTTTTAGGATCTCCACCTTTGTCGCATCGATGTCGAAACCCTCAACCTGGAAGCCAGCCTTGTAAAAAGTTCGGGCTAAGGGCAAACCGACGTAGCCCAAGCCGATGATTCCAATTTGAGCTTGTCGAGTCTGAATCCCTTCGAGAAGACGCTCAGCATAAAAATTCTCCTCGAGCGAGCTGGGACGTGCGATCGGGATCACCTCGGAGTTCGAGTCGCTGGGAGATGAGGAGCTTGAGGGTATGGAGATAGGATCACTCATATTTCTATCAAATCACAAAACAATATAAATTCTTCACTTACAACAAAGACCCTGGTGTCAAATCGCCCGAATCAGCCTAGGGCGGAGCCTGCTTTGCTCCTTCGTCCAGTGCGCATCGTTTCGCCGTGCAGGGTCGAGAGGAGCGGTGATGACAGATGCTCGGTTTCAAACCCGTATTGTATTTGAAGCCATCCCAACTTTTCCGGACCTTTATTCGACTTTTTTAATTTTCTCTAAAATACGACCCTGCCTTAAGCAACAAACTGAAAAAGTGCCCCGACTGCTCTCTTTACTGTCACTCAAAAGGAAGCTAAAATCCGTCCTTTTGAATCTACCGGAAATGAAATTATGTTAAGGTAAGGGTTGGCCAGCACTCTCTACTCGGTGAGAAAGTGCCCTACACTTCAGCCGGCCAAGTCGAACCAGACTCTCAGCTAAAGCTTTTAAAAGTGGATAAATATGAAGGTTACCGTCGCTAAAGCCCTCGGCACCTGTTTTGGCGTTCAAGACGCTATCGATCTCGCCCTCGACGACTCACTTCGCGATGATCTCACGATCATTGGGGAACTCGTCCACAACCCCCAAACCGTCAATCGACTCCGAGAAGCCGGGGTGAGGATGGTGCGCTCCTTGGATGAAGATATCGACACTAAGAACGTGATGATCACCGCTCACGGAGCTCCAGTGTCCTTGAGACAAAACGCAGAGGCTAAAGGCTACAAGGTCTTTGATGCCACCTGCCCGCTGGTGATGCGAGTTCACAAAGCGGTGGCCACTTTCCTTCGCGACGGCTACCACCCTGTCGTCATCGGTCAAGTCGATCACGTCGAAGTTCGCGGAATCGTCGGGGATCTCGATGATTACACCGTCGTACTCGATGAATCCGATTTAGAAAAACTGATCGGAAAGAAAAAGATCGGCATCGTCAGCCAGAGCACTCAGCCCATCGACCGAGTCCTTCAACTGGTTCGGTTAATCGAAGCCTCTTTTCCCGATGCTGAAGTCGATTTCCAAGATACGGTTTGTAAGCCCACGAAAGACCGCCAGGTCGCCGTACGTGAATTAGCAGCCATGGTCGATCTGATGATCGTGGTCGGTGGCTTCAATTCATCGAACACCAAAAAGCTCAAACAAGTTTCTGAAGACCTCGGGGTTAAGGCCTATCACATCGATAAAGCCAGCTTGTTGAAGCCAGAAATGTTTGAAGGTCACCATCATGTCGGTATCACCGCAGGTACTTCAACACCCTACGAAGTCATCCTTGAGGTCTACGAGGAGATTCTCAATTTGCCAGGAGTGGAGCTATCCGAATGCTCCGGTCCTCCGCCCCGCGAGACCTTCCCCGGTAAAGAAGCCGAAGAAGAAGAATTTGTGTGACTCCTCGCGACGCCTCCCGGACTACCAAATTAGAAGATGAACTCCTCGTACCGGTTCCTCGCCCTGATCCGAGGCCGGGTAAGATTTACGACCCCGGCCCCATCGATTGGGAAGCCATTTTTGGTTGCGACCGCCCCCTGAGGGTTGAAGTCGGAGTAGGGAAAGCCGATTTCATCATCCAACTCGCCCAAGAAGAACCCGAGTTCAATTATGTAGGCTTCGAATACTCTGTTAAACGGGTGGAGAAGTTCCTCAAGAAAGTTCACGCCTCTGATCGAAAAAACATCCGGATGGTCTCTGAGGATGTGCGTTACACTTTACCGGTCTTGTTTCAACCTGAAAGTGTAGATCATTTCTTTCTTCTCTTCCCCGATCCATGGCCGAAGAATAGACACGCCAAGAATCGTTTCGCTCAGAAAAAGAATTTAGAGATCGTCCTAAAATTTTTGAAGAAGGGTGGAGGCATCACGATGCGTACGGATTCCCCTTCCTACGCGTATCAGATGGTGAAGGAGTTGGGAAAGTTTTCAGAATTGAAAAACCTCGCTGCTCCTTTACCCTTTGTCGAGAAACCTCGAGTTCAAGCCAAAACCTTGTTTCAAATGCGCTGGGAAGAAGAGGGGCGCCCTATCTTTTTTATCGAATTTGAAAAGACCGAATAGATAACCAACGGTGGCCGAAGACAAGTTGAGCCCATCTGAAGACCGCCTCGAACAACTCACCGAGAAAGTCTCGAGGTTTCCAACAACTCCCGGGGTCTACATCATGAAGGACTCGCGGAGTAAGGTCTTATACGTAGGTAAAGCGGTCAATTTGAGAACGCGCGTTAGAAGTTATTTAAATCCCGGTCAATCCGACACTCGCATTCTGATCCCCCACCTCATTCCCCGTACGGATGACATCGATTGCATCGTGACCTCGAGTGAAGCGGAAGCTCTCATCCTCGAAAACAACCTGATCAAAAAACATCGCCCGATTTTTAACGTTCGACTTCGAGACGACAAAAACTATATCAGCCTCCGAGTCACGGTGACGGAAAAGTGGCCTCGAGTGATGATCACTCGACGTTATCAAAACGATGGGGATCTCTACTTCGGCCCCTATGGATCAGCGAGTTCCGTTAGAAGCATGTTGAGGGTCATCAAAAAGTTATTCCCTCTGAGAACTTGTACGAATGGCTTTTTTAAAACCCGAAAACGCCCCTGCCTAGAGCACGACTTGGGTCGTTGCTCCGCTCCCTGTGTCGATTTGATTTCAGAAGCTGAATACGAATCCGACGTCAAAGAAGTCATTTTATTTTTAAGGGGTAAAACGCAAGAACTCACCGAAGCACTCAAGAATAAAATGCTCGAAGCGAGTTCATTACAACGCTACGAACTCGCCGGGCGGTATCGCGATCAAATCAAAGCGGTCGAGAAAGTTTTCGAGACACAAAAAGCTCAGACTCCCAGTCAAGGTGAGCACGACGTTTTCTTTCCTCAAAGAGAAGGAGAAATCGTCGGTATCCAAGAGCTCATCGTCAGGGAGGGGAAAATCATTCACACCCACTGCCACACATTTAAAACAGAACTTTCAACGGAAGAAGTCCTCACGAGCTTCCTCGTTCAATACTATATGAGCGATCGTTATATTCCCGCTGAAATCATTCTCCCCCTCGCCCTCCCGGAATCTTCACTCTTGGTCGAATGGCTCAGGGAGAAGAAAGGAAAGTCCGTTAAGCTCATCGAAGCCAAAAGAGGAGTGAAGAGGGAACTCTTAGAGATGGCGAGAGAAAATGTAACGAATACTTTCCGTTTAGCGAGATCCCGTACCGAACGCATTCAGGAAGCGATGGTTCGCCTGGCTAAAAGCTTGAACTTAGAACCCCCACTTCAACGCATCGAATGCTACGACATCTCTAATTTTCAGGGCGCTCAATCCGTAGGATCGATGGTGGTTTTCGATGATGGAGAACCGGATCGGGGGGAATATCGAAAATTTAAAATTAAAACGGTTCAAGGGCAGGATGACTTCGCCAGTATGAAAGAAGTCTTGACGAGAAGGTTTCGAGAAAAACGAAACACACCTAAAATCCCCGATCTCATCGTCATCGACGGGGGTAAGGGTCAGTTATCGAGTGCGGTTCAAGTTTTAAATGAACTTCAATTGAAATCGATTCCCGTCATCGGATTAGCGAAGGAACGACGAGTTCGACAAACAACGGAAAGAATTTTTATCCCTGGAAGTCGAGAGCCCCTTCCCATCGATCAGGACACCCCAGAGTCGCTTTTACTTCAACACATTCGCGATGAAGCCCACCGTTTCGCGATTCGCTACCACCGCGAACTGAGGAAGAAAGCCACCCTGAGAACGGGCTTAGAAGAGATTCCGGGAGTTGGCAAAAAAAAAGCCGAACAACTCTTAAAGCAGTTCGGTTCTTTAAAGGGTCTAGAAGAAGCCTCCATCGAGGCTCTCCAAGAAATTGTCGGACCCAGTCTAACCGAAAAGATTCAAGAGCACTTCGGCAAAAATGTAAGAGCTGAAATCGATCTTGAAGAACAAGATTAAGAGAATCTCATCCTCAAGGAATAATTAGTTTCTGTTATTCAACAGGAACTAATTAGTTTTTGTTGAATCTTGCTCCTTCGGAGGAAGATTCAACTGTTCCAGCAAATCATAGATTTGCTTTCACTCCGCTAAACATAGGGTCTTCGCCCCTATGTTCGCGACCGAGTTGATCCCAACTCGGATTAGTTCCTGTT